>JAJBVE010000172.1:0-91 GCA_020859995.1 Clostridiales bacterium | reverse complement strand
GTTCGCCCGCTGCGTCGCCATCCGGCAGATCGCCGCTCGGAAGTTCGCCCGCTGCGTCGCCATCCGGCAGATCGCCGCTCGGAAGTTCGCC
>JAJBVE010000196.1 GCA_020859995.1 Clostridiales bacterium | reverse complement strand
AAAAAAGGATTTTGAACCGGCGAACCGGAAAAGATTTTGTTCCAGAATTGCGACCGGGCAGTATGATGCCATTATCATCGGACATAGCCAGTTTGAGCGGATTCCGCTTTCAGTTGAGAGACAGGCGGCATCCATTGAGCGTCAGATTGACGATATTATGCTTGCTCTTTCGGATGCTGACGCATCCGGGCTTGGAAAACGCAGCTTCACGGTAAAACAGCTGGAGAAGACAAAGCGTTCTCTGGAGGCAAAGCTGGCGAAACTGAACGACCAGAGCAGAAAGGATGACGTAGTCACATTTGAACAACTCGGAGTTGACAGATTGCTTGTAGACGAATCACATTATTACAAGAACCGTGCGAAACGTTGCGCATAAGTTGTCGTTGACAGCGGCAATGAACAGCGCCATGTGAAAGCACTTAGCAATAAGAAAATTTCACAGAGAACTTTAATCTCGAATTCCGGGGTGAAATTCCCCGACCGTACAGAATCAATACCGAAGGAGAAATCCGAAAGCGGTATGTCAAACCGCGAGGCAGTATGAGGACTAATACTCCACTGTGCGTTACACACCTGCAAGTGTGTATGGTACAAAGCGTGGCGAAGTCGTAACCTGAAAACCTAAACCGTGGCTACAGCGGCATGGATAATAATGGTGCGGGTCTCCGAAGTCTATGGCTACCCGACAAGTGAAAGCTATGCAGCGTCGTAAGAGTAAAAGGCCTGCGAAAGCAGGAAAATTGGAGAAAGCGGACTGGGCTGGTTTTTCCCTTTCCACCTGACAGAATGAAATATCTGTCGGATTCATGTGGTAACTGTGATTCAAAGCATGAATAGATTCTCCCGGCGTAAGGTAGCGGCCTAAGGACTTCAACGGTCAGAAGTGACCACAAGGATAGAGATTAAGGAACGTTTGAGAGCCTGTTATCGGAGTCTTGCAGGACTGTGAAGGTAACAGGAAGTCAGCCGTACCATAGTAGTCTGCGGTGGGTAACGCCCACTACACGGGGCTGAAATGCTCCACGGCGAAGGGTACGAGTCAAGTTGATTTACAAATTTCAAAAAGGAAAATTATTAACTCCCTGAAAGATGGGTGACGAACTGCGAGGTGATAGCCTTGTGCATTTAAACGTCAGATTTTCGAACGAGACCGGATTGAAGGAATTTCAGGATTTCCTCTATGAGAAGTCTGGCAATGGGATAACTTTTACCGGGTTACTGGAAGCGATGGCAAACGATACGACCATCGTAACAGCAGTTCACAACATCAAATCTAACAAAGGCAGTAATACCGCTGGTGTGGATGGGATGAAGATGGACAAATATCTGCAAATGCCAAGAGAAGAATTAACAGAGTTGATTAAATCAAAGTTCGGCGATTACAAGCCGAAGCCAGCCCGAAGGGAATATATCAAGAAAAGCAACGGAAAATTGAGGCCGCTTGGAATTCCCACTGTTCTGGACAGAATCATCCAGGAATGTATGAGAATCATTATAGAACCTATCTGTGAAGCAAGGTTTTATCCGCACAGTTATGGGTTCCGCCCTTACCGGGCTCAGAAACATGCAATCCGGGATATCATTAATGTTATTAATGCAGGCACCCGGTCGAAAGACCAGGCTGTGTGGGCAGTGGAAGGCGACATCAAAGGCTGCTTCGATAATATTAACCATCGGATTCTCATGCGGAAGCTGTGGAAAATAGGGATACACGATAAGCGTGTCCTGAAAATCATCAGCCAAATGCTGAAAGCCGGTTATATCGAAAGTGACCTGTACTATGCTACAGAATTGGGTTCCCCACAGGGCGGAATTTTGTCTCCATTGTTATCTAATGTGTACTTGAATGACTTTGACTGGTACGTCGGGAGGTGCTACATGGAACCGCATCGGCAGTGCAAGCACAAGTGTAATGATACAAGGAGACTAAAGTGGTCCGGCATCACCCCCAAATATAATTATCGGTATGCTGATGATTGGGTGATTCTGACTTCAACGGAAAAGGAAGCGTACCGTTTGAAGAAGGAGCTGACAAAGTACTTTAAGTACAAGATGAAACTGGAACTTTCTCAGGAAAAGACTTATGTGACCGACCTTCGGGAGAATGGAATTCATTTTCTCGGATTCATTGTCAAAGCGGAAAAGAAACATCGGACGCCTGATCCGAAAACGTGGACGGATAACCTCGTAGGAAAACCGTACCCGGACATGGAAAGGCTCGCAAAGAAAATCCATTCTGTGCAAGATGAGGTTCGGAAAATTGGCAAGATGGAAGGATTAGAAGCACAGGCGGCTCAAATACAGTATGTAAATACGGTAATTATGGGCATCGCACAATATTTACAGACTTCCATTTGTTCCAATGCGTATCATGCTATAGATCGCAGGGTTGACCTCACAGCACTTGCGGTATGGAAAAAGCTGTATCCAAAGACCTACAATAAAATGCAGGTTCCTATGAAACAGCTGTGTAATCTCCCGCAGAGACACGCAGGTTACGACAGCAAGACATTCGCCATTAAGGTTGAAGGCAAGTGGTTTGGCATCACGTATGCGTTCATTACGCATAGTAATTATGAGAAAAAGCCGTTTGACCAGAAAATGACTCCTTACACGCAGGATGGAAGAAAACGATATGTGGCATACCGTAAGAAACACATGCCGCTCCCGTTAGACAGACCATCTATCAACACCCCAGAGGACATTCGTATGGTTGTCGATTGCAAGGGCAGTCATCGAAAGTATAATTTTGAGTACTTAATGAACAGGGAATATGCGTTTAACAGAGACAAAGGTAAATGTAAATGCTGTGGCGTTCTGCTTACCGATGAAGTTCCAAGACATTGCCACCACGTAAGAAATACGCTCCATATTGATGAAATCAACAAAGTTAAAAATCTGGCATGGCTATGTGAATCCTGCCACGGCATGATTCACAGCAACGGCGCGATACCACCGGGATTAGATTCCAAAAGGGTCAAAAAGATCGAGTCGTATCGAAAGAAATTAAATCCTTGAAATTTGTAAGTACGCTGTGTACCGCGAGGGCACAGAGGTATTGAAATCAGAGAAAGTAAGTCAACTTGATGGAACGCCGGGTGCGCTGAAAGGCGCATGCCCGGTGTGAGGCGGGGGAAAATCCGGAGATAACTTCAAAGGATTACCTATCGTTAAAGCACCTACCGTACTGACCGTATCGCGGCGGTACGGGTGGTGCACATTGTTTTTGTATACAAAAATGAATAATGTGGCCGGGATTGCGCAGACGGATGCTCAGAAATCTTCTGATATGTTCATGAAATGCCAGTATATGGACGAAATAACCGGCGGAAGGGGAGTTACTTTTGCTACAGGTACACCTGTGAGCAACACAATGTCGGAATTATACACTATCATGCGATATTTGCAGTATGATACATTACAAGAAATGGGTTTGGGAAATTTTGACGCCTGGGCTGCGAGCTTTGGTGAAACAATCACATCGATCGAGCTTAGCCCCGAAGGAACCGGCTACCGGGCGAAAACAAGGTTCGCGAGGTTTTATAACCTTCCGGAATTGATCTCCGTATTTCGCGAATGTGCGGATGTGCAGACAGCAGATATGCTGAATCTACCTGTTCCTGAGTCAGAGTTTATAGATGAAAAACTACAGCCGAGCGAGATTCAAAAAGAAATGGTAGAGACTTTTTCCAAACGTGCGGATCTGGTTCGGAACGGCAGCGTGGATTCATCAGTCGATAACATGCTGAAAATTACGACCGATGGAAGGAAACTGGCATTGGATCAGCGGCTGCTGAACGATATGCTCCCGGATGATGAAAACAGCAAAGTGAATCGCTGTGCAGACAATGTTTACGGTATCTGGAAAGAAACAGAGGAAAAACGGTTGACCCAGCTTGTTTTTTCCGATCTTTCCACACCGAAGAAAGACGACTCATTCAACGTTTATGATGATCTGCGTAATAAGCTGGTCGCAAAAGGAGTGCCTCCGGAGGAGATCGCATTCATCCATACAGCAGATACAGAAGTAAAAAAAGAAGAATTGTTTAAAAAAGTGCGGACCGGTCAGGTCCGTATTTTAGTTGGCTCAACCGCAAAAATGGGAGCCGGTACAAACGTGCAGGACCGGCTGATCGCGCTGCATCATCTGGATGTGCCGTGGAAGCCATCTGATCTGGAGCAGCGCGAGGGCCGCATCCTTCGGCAGGGAAACCAGAATAAAAAAGTAAAGATTTACCGCTATGTTACGGAAGGAACCTTTGACGCGTTTAGCTGGCAGACGCTGGAGACGAAGCAGAAATTCATTTCGCAGATCATGACTTCAAAGTCGCCGGTTCGCTCTGCTGAGGATGTGGATGACACGGCTTTGACTTATGCGGAGATCAAAGCTCTCGCGACAAGCAACCCATATATAAAAGAAAAGATGTCGCTGGATGTGGATGTGAGCAAGCTGAAACTCCTGAAAGCCAATTACAAGAGCCAGTTTTATCAGCTGGAATCAGATGTTGCCAAAAAGTATCCGGGCGAGATCAAGGCAACCGAACAGTATATTGTCGGCCTGAAAGCAGATGCCGAAGCGGTGACGGCAATCCCTGCGTTGGATAAAGAGCATTTTTCAATGACAGTCAATGGGATGGTTTACACAGAATACAAGGAAGCGGGTGAGGCGATTATCAATGCTGCCATCGCGATGAGGGCAGCGGGGGTAGACGGAGTGATTGGGGAATACCATGGCTTTTCCATGCAGGCCGGGTTTGTCATGCTTACGCAGAAATTTACTCTGATTCTTCAAAAAAGCGGCGGGCGGCACTATGTAGAGCTTGGAAAAGACCCAACCGGCAACATCACACGTATCAACCACGCATTGACTTCGATTGGAGAAAAGATGCTGCCGGAGGCAGAACAGAAGCTGGAGAACCTGCGTCAGCAGATGCAGAACGCACAGGAGGAACTGAAAAAACCATTTCCGAAGGAACAGGAGCTGGCAGAAAAATCCGCGCGTCTTGCAGAACTAAATGCCCTTCTGAATATGGACAAAAAAGACAGCATCGATGCGGTTGGTGTGGGTGAAAAGACTGCGCCTGCTGTGACTATTCCGCCGGGCGGAAAGAATCAACCAGCTACTGCCGGAGACATTCCGGAGAGAGATGACACGGGACAATCCCATGGTTGGCAGCCGAATCAGGAGAGCCAACGCTGGCAGGGGAACCCAAACAGCCAAAGCTTTCAAGGTAACCCAAACACTCAAAGTAGCCAAAACAGCCCAAACAGGCAGAACGTGGCTCAGAGCCGCTTTCGGAACACAAAACCGAAAATGTACCCTTACAGATAATGGCAGTGTAGGGACTTGTTAAAGAAGAGGAGGAGATCAGGATGGCGGATGGATATGAGCCGGTTATCCACTGGATCACAAGGCAGGAAAATTACGAAATGCAGGAAATGCTTACGGTCAGGGAGAATCGGCCAACTCATGCTGATCCGACCGCAGCCGCAGCTATCGGCAGGGTTTCGCGGGATTCAGACAGGATGTGTCAGAAGAGAAATAAAGGAAAGCTTCATTGATTGTCATAAACGGGTGTCTGGCAGCAGGGCAATGAGAGTTTGTTTGGTGGCTTTGTCAGACACCGTGAAGAAAGGAGACCCATGGCACTACAGAATTTTTATGAAATGCAATCGAAGTATGAGAAGGAACGCCTGGCCGAGCTTGAACGGGTGAAGGATCGTGGGACGGAAAAGGGATACCAATATGCAGACCGTGTTGATTTTTCACGTTCAAATTATTGGTTTTCTGTTGAGATTTATTCGGCGGACGGAAGGATTTACGGTCACTATTTCTCGTGCCAATCGCTTGATGTTCTGAAGGAGGCAATCACATGGATTATCAGCGAAACGAAGTTTTATGAGGTTACGGCTTTCGTGAAAGATAAAGCTCACGTGACATTCCGGGATCAAGGAGATATTGACACTTTTGATGATTACTACAGGGAATATTTCCGCTTTGCCGAGGATGTGAGGGAAACCTTTCCCGAGCTGGAGAACCGGCTGTTCACAAAAGAGCAGATGGAGCAGGTCTATGAGAAAATCATTGATAAGAAGGAGTATCAGCAGTTTGACGATTGGCTGCAAGATATGTGCAGGTCCGGGCTTGCCTACCGTTGCCATAGAAAATTCGTCCCGACAAAAAAAGGAGCGAAGTCGAGCTTAAACTGTAGTGATGAAAAAGCAAATCATCAGAAGGAAAGAGCAGGAGAATCCCGAAGAAACAGGTATAAAAGGAAAAACAGCAGATAGTTGAGATTGGAGGAGAGCAAATGACAGATAAAGAAATGCAAGATGCTGAAATAACAAAATCATCCGGCGTTTATCCGCCTGTGTACAAGGAAAGCTTTTCGTATGCACAGGAACATGGGGAGGTAGATACTTTCCGGTCATCGAATCGATTGAACGATGCCTGCAGCACGGCGATAGAGGAAACAATCAGCAGTCATTTTGACGGGATGAGGCTGAATGATAAAGCCGTAGCTCCTGTGATGGAAAGATTCGGTGCGGAGCGGGTTGCTTTTGTTCTGGCTGCCACTGTGTTGTACAAAAGCTATGATGGCAGATTTTCATGGGACAATAAAAGTTGGGCGGTAAAAACCTGTCCCCGAATGGCCGCAGAAATGAACAAATCGAATCCGGTGCAGCTGATCCAGCCTCATACTCTTGTGACAAGCCATCCGGCTGTATTGAATGGCTTTATCAATCTGTTCCGGACAGAAGTAAAACGCAGGGAGCAGATACCTGTAGAAAAAATGCTCCTGAACGACAGTACGAATTCCTTTGGAATCTATCAGATTAACCGGGATGGCGCAGGACGGGAGTATCTGTTTGAAGGCACGAAGCTTTTGAAAAAGATGAACCATACAGTGAACGGAGCGGATTATGACCTGATTTATGTCAGCAATCTCTCGAAAACAGAGACTCTTTCGGAAGTGGAAAAGCTGGACATGATTTTTGAACGGTTTAACCTGAGCCTTCCGAAAGATTTCATCGGTCATTCCCTTTCCGTAAGTGATGTGATCCTGATGAATCAGGATGGAAAAACGAAAGCCTGGTATGTGGACAGCGTCGGATTTACGGAGCTGCAGGATTTTGTACAGGAGAGGCGGATGATGACAGGAGATACCAGAAATAGGGAATCTCCGCAGAAAGAAGAAAATCCGGAACGGCATCCGGCGCAGGAGAAAACAGATAAAAAACCGGAACAGAAGCAGAAAAAGCAAAAAACACACTAAAAAGCAGGAGGATGCAATATGATTGTTTGTGAATTTAAAGAAGAAACAGTAAAACGGGAGACCAGGATTTATGCGTATGTGGATGCGCTGATGAAAATGCAGCAGGAGCGCGTGGATTTCGAGAAGACAGGCAAACCGGAGAATCCGGAGAAGCAGTTCAAAGCAGAGGAAACGGGAGGCGAGGATGACAATGAGTGACCGAATCAATGAAAACATGGATTTATTCGAATTCTGTGAATATGTAGAGACGAATATAAAAGCCTACCTTCCGGAAGCCTATCAGGACTGGGATACTGATATTTCCGAATTATTTAAAGCAACCGGGTCGAAAATGGCGTTTACTATCAAATCACCTGATGAAAATGTGGCACCTGTGATTTATCTGGATGATTTTTATAGCCTCTACAAAGAAGGCAGTGAACTGCCGCAGTTGATGAATCAGATTTCAGATTTGCAGCTTGAATATGATGCGCAGAAGAAAAATGATACTGTGTTTGGCAGAAATAGTGTCCCGGATATAAGAAATATGGTGGAAAACTGGGAGTATGCGAAGGAGAATATTGTTCTGGATGTGGCTGGATGCACCAAAAATGCGGAGATGCTTGCTCATCGCCCGCATTTAAAAATGGGAGATATCGCAGCTATCTATAAGATTGAGATGGGGCAAAACGAAGGCCGCCATTATTCAGCTCCGGTCACAAACGCGGTGAAGGCACGTTATGGGGTGACAACAGAAGAACTCCATGCTCAGGCTTTGAAAAATTCAGAATCACGTTTTCCGGTACAGATAAGTGACATGGGAAGTGTGTTAGAAAAAATGCTCGTAACAGATGCGCCGGACATATCAGAGTATCCTGTGGATGCTATGGAGCTTGGCAGTAGCGGATTGATTGTATTGTCAAATCAGGAGATTTTTCGCGGGGCAAGTGTTTTGTTCTATCCAGGGATTTTAGACCAGGTATCTGCTATGTGTCCGAATGGTTTTTATATAATACCGTCCTCTGTGCATGAGCTATTAATCTGCCCAAAGAATGATTATTTTACAGACAGGGAGATGGATGAGATCATAGAAAGTGTTAATTCTGAAATTGTGCGGCCGGACGAACAGCTTTCGGATTTTGTCCATGAGTATGATCCTGCCAGCAAAATATTATATGCACCGGCTCTTTCACAGAACTATAAGCTGTTAGAGGTTAGCAAAGACGATGTACTAAAGCCGGAAACACTGGGACTGACGGATGATATTTGCAATAGTATGCGTTCGGCTGCAGGCGGAGACGAGCTTTCACAGGCAATAAAAACGGAGCAGCAGAGAAGAATGATGAAGAAACGTGCCGGGAGATAACAGATGTCGCGGCATCAAAAGCCAAAGAATGTGATCTGGGGAAGGTTGGACTAACAATCTTCCCCAAACTCTTAAGAGGGGATGATGAAAATGGAAATGGAGAAACAGCAGGAGAAGCTGGCAGGACAAATACAAAAAGCGGAAGAGCAGCTGAAAAAGCTGCGGGAAAAGGATACGGAACTGAAAAAACGAATGAAGGAGAAGCGGGAGAAGGAACAGGCGGCGTGGATGGTGAAGTTTAATAGGCTTTTGCAGCCGTTCATTGAGCAGAAGTACGGCGCAGATTATTTTGAAACGATTTCGCCGGAGGAGGCTGCAGAGTATTTTTCACGCTTCACAGGAGCACCAGCACAGGGAGGTGGAGACGGAAATGGATATTCAGGCGGATATGAAGCTCATTGAAAAGAATGGGATTATGGCAGCCGGGACGGTGACGATAGACGGCCTGTTTATTATTCAGGAAGTCATTGTCCGGCTTATTAAGCAAAACGACGGAACGGAAAAGCCCGTTATTTTTTTGCCGCGCAGAAAAGCAGGCGAGATGGGTTGGAAAAATGTGCTCGAGGTCAGCAGCGAAATGAAAAAAGAGATTGACCTTGCAGTGGGAAAGAGTATCAAAGATGCATTATGCCGGGACAATTATGCGCCGAATCTGGATGTCTCTGTAATGATATATGTGAAAAAGGATCTGCTTGGTTATGCTGCGCTGACTTATGAGAATGCCATTACGATCAAGGATATCCAGATTTATAAAGCGGATAATGAATATGGAATCCGGCTGCTTTATCCTTCCTATAAAGGCGACAAAGATGACAAATGGCACAGCCTGATTGATATAGGTGGATACCTGTTTGATGATGTCATCTGCCGGAAAGTCAGTGAGGCTTATGAGGAGAAACTTAAAAACTATCCTGACTTTGCTGAAAGGAATTTTTCAAAAAAGCGGCAACAAAGGGGGAAGAGCCTATGAGTGAAGTGCAGGACGCCTGTCAGATCGTGATTGTCACAGGAAAAAGTGCGTACTGGATTGGCAAGATAACCACGCAGCTGACGATGATGATTCTGAAACTGATGAACACCATTTATCTGGCAAAATGGAAGGGCGCGACGACGCTTAATCGTTTTCGGAATATCAAAGGTGATGATTTTATGTTCATCAACGCTTCAACAGAAGACAGAACTATGTTGCAGCATATCGAGAAGGAAATGGAAGACCACGGGATACTTTTGGCTCGGCTTCCGGATTTGTGTGGCGGAGACGGGCGTACCCAGTATGTGATTTCTCCCTCTGATTCGGCAAAATTTAAAGCGTTCCTGCTTGACCACAATGCCGGGAGATACGGGGATGTCAAAGTCGGCCCGATCAGCGCGGAGGACTATGCCAGAAGCGGAATAGACCGAAATGGGAGAGAAACTCCGGAAATGCAGGAATTGTCCCGGTCAGCAAGTGAAGCAATCCAGGAGCAGAAACAGATCGGAGTGCGGCAAACAGCGGGCTATCTGACGATGCAGGAAAGCACTGCGAGGGCAGCATCGCCATTGAGTATCTGGAGAAGGAGGCGGGAGCCGGTCAGAGAACCAGTCAGGAATTATACAGAACTTCCGCTTACATCACCGACAGTGCAGTATAACCTCGTCCGCCATGATGAACAGGTAGCAGAACAGGGGAACATTTCCTGGATATCCAAACCGCCATTGAAACGACACGAAAACTGGGCAATGTACGAGATGCCGGATGGAATCCATACGGTGATCATTCCTAATTCAGACCAATATCAGGTAACCACAAGAGATGGAGTTGCGTATCGGGCGGCGATTTATGGGGAACGGATGTACCGTGTGGTCAATATGAAGAATGGGGCTATGGAATTGTCTTCCGGCCTGGAAGTGGCGGAGGCAATGAGCAAACCGGACATCCGGACGGAAAATGAACGACTGAAAAATCTGGCTCATAACAAAGGGGTGGATATTGATTCTGTTCGGAATGATTTTTCACACACCGAATTGCAGGAAGTTCCTTATACTGTACGCGAGGATTTGAAACCTGGTTTGGAACAGGACACGCCATATATGGAAGTCACGACGATTCAGCACGCTCCTTCTGTGGAAGCTACTACGACTCAGGGCGCTCAATCTATTGAAGCCACTACGGTTCAGAACGCTCTATCTATGGAGGCCACTACGATTCGGAACGCTCGATCTATGGGAACTGCTTCAACCCAGAATCTTTCATCTATGGATACCAGTTCGGTTCATGATACTTCTTCTCACACGATTGAAAATGGAGGAGAAAACGTGACACATGAGATGTCATTTTCGGAAGGGCAGTACCTGACCCTTGGTTCCATGGCCGGAAATGAGTACCAGATACCATTTCGGACGGAGGATGGACGGGAATGCTTTGCAATAATCCCGGAAAAAGACTGCCGTCTGGAATATGATTTTGCTTTGGATGGTTCCGGAAGAATGGAATGGGTGTTTACCACCCGGATTCAGCCTGATGAAAAATACGGTGTATTTTATTATGCAGCCGACTCGGCGAACACCAGGGTGATCAGGGATGAAATGAGCGGATCAGCATTGGAGATGGGATTCGCGCCGCAAAATCTCCGTCAGGCAGAGTTGTCTGGAGAGAGCAGGGCTTTGACCACAGGTATGCCGATATCGTCAGGTGAGCGTGAAAGACTTTCCATGGAGACCAGTTTCCTTGGCTCCGATTCGGAAAGCTTTGCGATCTACCGCTTCAGTGAAGACATTCCTGAGTGGTCCTATAAGGAACACAATCTTGCTTATGTAGAGAAGCTTGGGCTGCGGGTGGATGGCGCGGATTATGACATGGTTTATTCCGGCAGGCTTTCGGAAGTGAAATCCATACAGGATTTGTATAATAAGTTCTCAGGACAGCTAAAACCATCTGACTTTCCGGGCCAGTCATTGACTATGAGCGATGTGGTGGTTGTAAACCATGATGGGAAAACGACGGCCTGGTATATCGACCAATCCGGATTTTTCAGAAATTCCTTTGTCGAGATGCCGGATTTTGTAGAACAAAGGAGCAGCTATATCCGGGAGCGGCAGCTGCATCCGGATGCGGAACGCCATATCGCACAGACCGCGAAAATGTTCAGCAAGGACAGGGACGACAAAACAGCATTGCCAGAGGACGCCCCGATTATCGTGATTCCACGGGAAAGGGTTGCGGACATGGAAGAGCTGACAGGCCGCAAAACATTCTATATCGAATTCCCGACCGAGAATTCCGGGACTTATGTGCAATTTCCGAAGAACGAATGTCGTTTTTCAGAAAATGGGGAATCGTTGCTCGTGGAGCTGCGTGATGAGGAGAGCTATCATATGTTTGGTTATCTTCCAAATGCAGTAGGTGAAAAAAGAGAATTTGGTTCCTGCCATATTTCTGGTGCGGAAGTAAGGGAAGGGCTTGGCGGTAAAACTCAGGCAGAAGTCAGGGAGATTCCTGCGAAGGAAGGATCTGATAAGAGGAATCGTTATGATAGGGCTGAAAAAGATTCTGGCAGAGAAGTTATGGTAGATGCTGGACAAACTCCCGATAAGGAAACACTTGGTGTTGGTGAAAGACTGTCTCGCCGTCCAGGTATTGGCCAGGAAGATGGTTTTTTGCGGCTCAGTACTGGCTTATTCGGAATCTATCAGCCGGATGAGAATGGGAAATATGATTTTGTTTATCTGGGGAAGACATCTGAAGTTGGATCGCTATCCCTGAATAATTTTAAAAGATTGCTTCAGAATGGCAGGGCTGCCGATTTTACCGGGAAACCGTTGTCATCTGACGATATCATCGTTCTGACCGGACCGGGGAACCCACGTGTCCAGGCTTTCCGGATCAATGGAAATAAACTGGAGCCATGCCAGCAGTTTGTGAAAGAACGTGAAGCAGGTCTGCCGCCGCTGATAAGTAATAAGGAGAAGTTGCCCGCAGTAAAGCGCACCAGACCGGTAAAGCCGCACGCCAGGAGATAGACAGGGGTGAATAAATTTGGATATGTTGAATAAAAAGAAGCCGAACTATGGTTTCTTTATTTTTTTGCTTGTAGTTGCCCTGTATGTTGGCTATTGCCTTGGGATGCTTTATGGGCAGGAGATCAGCTTGGATAATCTGACCACATTGCTGCAGGAAGTACTGATGCATCCGCTGCCGATCCAGATAACACCGATCACATCGAGGACGGTGCTGGTGGCTCTCCTTATCTGGCTGATCATCC
>JAJBVE010000068.1 GCA_020859995.1 Clostridiales bacterium | reverse complement strand
ATGATACAAGGGACACAAGGTCAGGAATGGAACGCTCGCGTTCCTATTCCTGACTTTGGGGACCGCAACAACATGAGGAAGTAGCCATTTTGGCTAATTTATTAGCCAAAATGAGCGGATTCCGAATGTTGTTAGGATTGCGAGAGTGCGAATCACGGAGCAATCCGTAGTATCATGCCCTTTTGTCGCTCGAATCATAGTATTTTAATACATAAGCAAGTCTTTGACATGAAACACGAGCTACAGGCACTCAACACTGCATAATAGGCATGCAAGCAATGTCAGAAGGTATCTAAGGTATCGGTTTGCCGTCGGTTTACACATTGTTTCGGTTGGATGTCTGCGTCGTTAGTTTTTATTGAAAATTGGGACAAATTGGGACATAAAACGCTTCGGCTGCTTGTGTCGCTCGATGATTTGCAGAAAAAAAGAATGTTTCACGTGAAACATAGATAAAATCCTTATTTCATAAATATATATAATCAATAGTCAAATGCCTATGTAAAAAGAAAAATATTCCACTGTTTGAATATTCTTTAGAAAATAACAATTTAACATTCATATACAAAAGCAAAAAATAGAATGACATATAATCAAAAAGGTTGTATAATTAGCAGATAAACTAGATACTGTTTCAAGCAGGATATATACAAAAGAATAATATTCAGATTGAATCATAAATGAGTCAGATTTCTAGAAGAAAGAAGGTATTTTTATGGCGAAAAAAAAACTTAAAATTACTGTTTCAACACTGGCAGTTCTTTATGGTATAAATAATTATATCGACTCTTTGGTTGAAACAAATAACACAAAAACAAATGGAAAGTACTTTAACTGGGAATACGGCAAAATTTTTTATAAAGTTGCAGGAGAAGGTAAACCTGTTTTGCTGATTCATGATCTAAATGTATTCTCATCCGAAAATGAATGGACAGAACTTTGTGCTGAACTATCTAAAAATTATAAAGTATATTTAATTGATCTGCTAGGATGCGGAAGATCAGACAAACCGGCACTCACCTATACAAACTTTCTGTACGTGCAGCTGATTACAGATTTTATTAAAAAAATAATCAAAGAGCCAGTAATAATAGCAGCCACCGGCATGTCCAGCACTTTTGTACTAAAAGCGGATTCTTTAGAACCAAACCTGATGAACAAAATATTTATAATCAACCCACCTTCTCTGCAATCACTCAGAAAGGAAGCAACCAGGTACTCTAAATTGCTGGAACAATTTTTTAATCTGCCGGTTATTGGAAAAGCATGCTACTATTACGCAACGAGAAAAGAAAACGCAGAATACTATCTTTCTGAAAAATGCTTTTTCAATCCATTTCAATTAAGGGAAGCAACTGTAAAATCAGCATATCTGGCAGCGCACCAGGGGAAAGGCAATGGAAAACATTTATACGCAAGCTTGAAGGCAAATTACCTAAATGTCAATATTACAAATACAGCAAATGAAACTCATACAGCAAAGATACTGATATCAGGAGAAGAAGAACCAGGTGCCGTAGAAATTGCCAGAGAATATCAAAACCTTTACGAGAGCATAAGTATTAAAATGATAAAGGCAACAAAGAAGCTTCCACAACTGGAAGCTCCTGAAAAAGTATATAGTATCATAAATGAAACAGTAAATGAACAGTGTTAGTTTTTATATTTCTATAGGGGATTTTTCGAAGGAATACCAGCTTTACGCGGATATTTTCGAGAAGTCTCCTTTTCTTTCCGAATTATAACGAAAGAACGTTCAATATCTGACATTGGAAGAACACACTTTTCCACTCGCTCCATCTTTCCTCCTAGCAGATGAATGGCTCGCTTTGCGTTTTCACACTCCAGATCAATATCAGAAGATTTGTAAGAAACAAATAAACCACCAGGCTTTACAAAAGGAAGACAATATTCTGAAAGTGAAGAAAGATTAGCCACAGCTCTGGAAACACAAAGATCGAAGGAATCTCTATATTTCATATCTCTGGCGGCATCTTCCGCTCGAGAATGTACTGCCGAAATATCTTTTAGCTCCAATTTATCAATCACAGTATTCAAAAAACCGACACGCTTATTAAGAGAATCCAATAATACTACATGCAGTTCCGGAAAAACAATTTTTAAAGGGATACCTGGAAAACCAGCCCCTGTTCCAACATCAATAATAGAATGGAAACAATCAAAGCCAGAACCGGATTTTTCGGATCCCAATTCAGAAGATTGATTCTGCTTAAAATCAAAAAAGTGATAAATCAAAACACTATCAAGAAAGTGTTTCAACACAACATTCTCAAAATCGGTAATAGCCGTAAGATTCATAACCTTATTCGTTTCAACAAGAAGCCGATAGTACTGAAAAAACTGTTCCGCCTGACAGGTACTAAGAGTGATTCCTGCAGTTTCAAAAGCAGATTTAATTTTCTGTATCTGTATACCTCGTGTCTGATTGATCTCCTGATCCATAAAAGCTCCAATCTTTTTAAACTACTAACAAACTTATAAACCAATTTTATAATGATCAAAAAGATATCCACATTTTTACTTGAAATTGTGGATATCTCCCGGTATTTCTGTCCATTTTAATCATTTAAGTGCTTTAAATAGACCAACAATACAGAAATATCCGCAGGTGAAACACCGGCGATTCGTGATGCCTGACCGATAGATACAGGACGATATCTGGATAGTTTTTGCCTGGCTTCCAGCCGAAGGCCGGAAATTTCTTCATAATGAACTGTTTCAGGAATTCGCTTCGTTTCAAGCTTTTTAAATTGCTCCACCTGCTTCATCTGACGATCCAGATAGCCCTTATATTTAATCGAAATATTAACCTGATCGCAAACGTCTTCCGGTAATGAAGGACGTTTAGAGTCAATAGGAGATATTTTGTCATAAGAAAGTTCAGGCCTTCGAATCAGTTCACCAAGGGAAGCAGAAGAACGAAGAACGGTACTTCCATGCTCGCGCATCAATTGCTGAACCTTCTCCTGGTCGCTGACAAAAGTATTTTCAACTCGTTCAATCTCTTCTGAGATTAACTGCTTCTTCTTTAAAAGTCCGCGATATCGTTCCTCCGATATGAGACCAATCTCATATCCAATTTCTGTGAGACGGAGATCTGCGTTATCCTGGCGAAGCAGCAGGCGATATTCCGCGCGGGATGTCATCATCCGATAAGGCTCCAGATTCTCTTTCGTGACAAGATCATCAATCAAGACTCCTATATAAGCCTGAGACCGATCCAAAATCAGAGGATCCTTACCCTGAATTTTACGCGCTGCGTTAATCCCGGCAATCAAACCCTGTGCAGCTGCTTCTTCGTAACCGGAGCTGCCATTAAACTGTCCCGCCGAATAGAGTCCTTCGATCTCTCTAAATTCCAGTGAAAGCTTCAAGGATCTTGCGTCAATGCAGTCATATTCTATCGCGTAAGCATTCTTTACAATCTGCGCATGCTCCAGGCCTGGAACAGATCGATACATTGCGATCTGAACATCCTCCGGCAGAGAGCTTGACATACCGGATATATACATTTCATTTGTATGAATACCTTCCGGCTCTATAAATACCTGATGACGGTTTTTATCTGGAAATTTAACTACTTTGTCTTCTATAGAAGGACAATATCTCGGGCCGGTGCCTTCAATCATACCGGAAAAAAGCGGAGAACGATCAATGTTTTTTCGAATAATTTCATGCGTTTTCTCGTTTGTATAAGTCAGATAGCAGGAAACCTGCTCTTTCTGGATGCTCTTCGGATCCGTTGTAAAAGAAAAAGGAACAATTTTTTCATCCCCCTTTTGCTCTTCCATTCGAGAATAATCGATGGAATATCCGGCGATCCTGGCCGGAGTACCTGTCTTAAAACGACGCAGTTCGATTCCAAGGGAACGCATGGAATCAGTAAGATGATTCGCTGCCGCAAGACCATTCGGTCCGGTATACATGCTTACATCTCCGTAAATACACCTGGCCTTTGAATAAGTGCCAGCGCACAAAATAGCCGCTTTACAATGATAAATAGAACCGGAATACGTTTTTACACCAACAAGTCTGTGATTCTCCACAAGCAGATCTGTTACTTCGAGCTGCCTGATCCGAAGATGCTCTGTCTGTTCCAGAACCTGACGCATACTTCGGCTATAATCGGACTTATCTGCCTGCGCGCGCAAAGAATGTACAGCAGGTCCTTTTGACTGATTCAGCATCCGGGACTGGATAAAAGTCTTATCAATGTTTTTGCCCATCTCTCCGCCAAGAGCGTCTACTTCGCGGACCAGATGCCCTTTTGAGGTACCTCCAATATTGGGATTACAGGGCATTAAGGCAATACTGTCCACACTGACTGTAAAAATGACTGTTTCCATGCCCAGACGCGCACAGGCGAGCGCGGCCTCACAGCCGGCATGTCCGGCACCTACTATCACTACATCAACAAATTCTTCTACCTGACTCATTTTTGAACCTCATCTACCACATGACACGCTGACATATCAGAATCAAAAAACAATTCTAAACCTGGTTTTCCACAATCAATTTATTCAACTGTAATTCATTTAATCAATTATTTAGCCAGTTCATTTAGCCAATTAATTTAATCAATTCACTTTCCCATACAGAATCTTCTGAATATCTCATTGACCAGATCTTCTCCGACTTCCTTTCCGATAATCCGACCAAGAGCAGCATACGCGTCCATCAGATCAATAGAAAAGAAATCCTCCGAAAGTCCCATGGAAATGCTTTCCAGGACTTTATTTAAACTATATTTTGCATTTACCAGCTCTGATTTTACTCGTGCACTGGTAACATAAATCTCATCATTGAAAGACAGATCTCCCTGATAAAAAAGTTTCCGCAAAGTATTTTCCAGCAATTCCAATCCAGTTTCCTCTTTTGCAGAAATTTCCAGGACTGGATATCGATCATCTACGAATGCTTTGACCTGCTCTAAAGTAAGCACAGGTTCCAGATCGGATTTATTCAACAGAACAATCACCTTTTTATCCTCTAATAAAGGGAGAATCTTCTCATCATTTTCATCCAGATCCGCTGTAGAATCAACCACATAAAGGATCAGATCCGCTGTACCGGCTTTATCCTGCGCTTTGCTGACTCCTATTTTTTCAATAACATCGTCCGTATAACGAATGCCCGCGGTATCAACCAGCTGCAAAGTAATTCCTCCCAGCGAGATCGTCTCCTCAAGAGTATCTCTGGTAGTACCCGCAATATCGGTCACGATGGCGCGCTCTTCCCGGGCAAGCACATTCAAAAGGGAGGATTTTCCGGCGTTCGGTTTTCCCAAAATTACCGTCTGAATACCTTCCTTGATCAGCCGTCCGTTATCTGCAGTAGCAATCAATCGGTCAATCGATTTCAACAGGTCGGAAGTCTCAAGGAAAAGCTTGTCAGGATAGCCTTCCAAACTGTAATGCTCCGGATCATCCAGCGCTGACTCTATAAAAGCGGTCTGATAAAGAATTCGTTCTCTCAGAGCATTCACTTCTCTGCCAAGAGATCCCCGAAGCTGCCCAATGGAGTTTTGCAGCGCGTATTCATTCTTCGCCTGAATCACATCAATGACGGATTCCGCCTGAGAAAGGTCAATTCTTCCATTCAAAAAAGCCCTTTTTGTAAATTCTCCAGGCTCTGCCAGACGGGCGCCATTCTTTAACACGGTTTCCAACACTCTTCTGGTGGCATAAACCCCGCCATGACAATTGATCTCCACAGTATTTTCCGTTGTAAAGCTGCGCGGAGCACGCATCAGGGATACCAATACCTCATCAATAATTTTCCCGTTGTCCTTCACGTATCCATAATGAATAGTGTGTGACGGCATATCTGAAAGCTTTTTAGAGCTTCCCGCCAGAACAAAAACGCGATCGCCTATCTGAATCGCGTCACTGCCGCTGACGCGGACAATCGCTATTCCAGATCCGCCTAAAGCAGTCGAAATTGCGGCAATCGTATCACTATCGTTCAAAACTCTTTCCTCCTCGCTCGACTCTGTACCCGACTATCCACCAGAATATTGAATATTTAAATCTGCTAACTATAATTATAGAATACACTGCCTTACGTATGAAAGGGGAAGATTTCTCTTCCCCCTTTTTCCTGTATTATTCTTCCTGATCCGAGGATGTTTCAGTCTGAGCAAAATCACTCTGTGTACGGTCTATATCAGAAAACTCTCTATTTTCCCGATTGTACCGGCCGCGGCGGTTACTATAATGGGAATAACTGCCGCCATTTCCTCTGTCACGATCTCTCTTTAATGTGACAACTACCTTCCGGTAAGGCTCCTCGCCTTCACTATGAGTAGTTACATAAGGATCATTCTGAAGAGCAGAATGGATAATTCTGCGCTCATAAGGATTCATCGGCTCAAGGAAGACCGGACGTCTTGTCTTTTTTACCTTATAGGCAATATTCTTTGCAAGATTCTCCAGTGTTGCTTTCCGGCGATTGCGGTAATCTTCCGTATCCAGCTTCACACGCACGTAAGAATCCTTGCCTCTGTTTACTACAAGACTGGTCAGATACTGCAGGGAATCAAGAGTCTGGCCGCGTTTGCCAATCATAATCCCCATATCTTCGCCTTCTATATCCAGACAAAGAACGCCATCTTCAAATTCCGCTTTTACTTCTACATCCATTCCCATGGTACTAAGTACCTGCTTCAGAAAATCAACAGCACGGGATTTTGCCTCTTCCGGATCCACCGGCGTCCTTGGAATTTTAGTTTCTTCCTCTTCTGCTTTCTTTTCTACGCTTCCAGCAGCAATCTCAGCTTCCGGTTTACCATCCGGATTTTTATCATACGCTCTGCTGCTTTTATCTTTGGAATCGTACTGCGCAGGCTTTTTATCTTTCCGGTCGTAATCTCTGCGGCCTCTGTTCCTTTTTTCATAGCTGCCGCGGGTATTCTCCGCACTCTCTGTCGACTCTGACTGCGGCGCAGCGGTTTCCAGAGCTTCCCGTTTTTCCGTATTTTCTGCTTTATCCGCTTCTTTTACAACATTTTTGAGTGCTTCCTTTTCAGAATCCTTCTTAGCCTCTTTAACAGATTCCTTTCCGTTCTCCTCTTTGAATTCTTTCTTTGAGTCTTTCTTAGACTCTTTCCTGATATCCTTCTGAGAGGCTTTCGTATCCTTAGTCTCTCTCTTTTCTTCTTTTTTGCTCTCTTTTCTGTCTGATTTATCCTCTTTGCTGTCTTTTCTGGTCTCTGACCGAAAATCCCTGTTTTCTCTCCTGGAATCTTTTCTCTCTTCTTTTTTCGCTTTCTGAGGCTTGTCCTCAAAAATTTCTTTCATCAGTTCTTCATCTGTAACCTTTTTCTTAGCTTCAATTGTAGCATTTCTGCCGCCAATGCCAAAAATCAGACCTTTCGAACCCCCGTCAATCACGGTATACTCTATATTGTCCCTGCTCGTACCAAGCTGAATGGACGCCTCTGTAAGGGCATCTTCCACTGTCTTTGCGGATACTATAATAGAATCCATCAAAACACCCCCTATTTCTTTTTCGTTCTTTCATTATACTGCTGCACCATCTGCGCCTTTGAGGCGAGACTGCCGGGCTTTGCCTTCGTACTGCTCTTATAATAATCAGTAGAATCCTGAATTTTCTTTGCCTTTTCTTCCGCGGAAACCTCCTGTTTCTTCGGAGTCTCAATTGCCTTCGTTGAAATTTTGGCCGTATTGGAAAGATTCTGAGGCGGAAGTCCCTGCTTTGCCCGCTTTTTATTTTCCTTCTCAAGATTCTGTTTGATCAATTCATCAATATCAATCTTTGAAATACTTCTGTTTACGAATACCTGCTGCACACTGCGGATCACCGCGCCTGCAATCCAGTAGATACCCATACCTACAGGAAGAGTCAGACAGAAAACTGCCGACATCAGAGGCATCACAGTATTCATGGATTTCATGGTAGCATTCATCGTATCATTCGAATTGCTGCTGGCTGTATTTTCATTACCGGAAGAAGACAGCTTCGCATTCAGCCACTGTGTCAGAGCCGCAAGTACCGGTACCAACACTGCCCCTATAATCAACAGAATCTGTCTCTGCGAATAGGCGCTCTGTATAATGACCATCGGAGAATCAGCGATATTCAGACCAAGAAAATAATTCATCCGGTTCATGGTCTCATGGGTTGATGTAATCACTGACTCAAGGTCCGGAAATGCCTCGACAATTTCGGTCCAGTTGGCCGTCTTGAATTTATAAATGGTATCGATGAGCTTATTGACAGTCATCTCGAAATTGCTGACGCTTAAGGAGCTTGCGGCTTCTGTCATGAATTCTTCCGCTCCGGATGCATCTAACAATTCGTTTGCAAGAGGAGAAATTGCGTTATACACAGAAGTAACGTAAGCCGGAACATTCCAGATGACCCGGTAAAGGGCAAACAGAATAGGCATCTGGATCAGCAGCTGCAGACAGCTGCCCATCGGATGCACACCATATTTTGCATAGACAGCCTTAGTCTCCTCGTTTATCTTCATCATGGCTGCCTGATCGTCTTTTTTCTTCTCGTATTTTTTATTGATCGCCTGCAGCTCAGGATTCATCTTTACCTGAAGCTTGGAAAATCTCTGCTGCTGAATGGTCAGCGGCAACATAAGCATATAAATGACAACTGTAAAGAGAATAATGCAAAGACCTATATTAGGAATTCCTATTTTCTCCTGTACCCAGAAGATCGCATTCATAATATAACCAAGAAGGGTTGCTATCGGTCCGATTATAAATGCTGTGCTTTTCGTCAATAACATACTGAATTTCTTCCTCTCATTACGATTTTACGATTTCTGCCGCACTTATTTATAAAAAACGACAAAAACTTTTTTTGTCATTTCCTATAGGTTTTACGGAACAGGATCATATCCTCCCCTGGAAAATGGATTACACCGCATGATTCTCCACGCGGCCATTGCGCTGCCTCTCAGAGCTCCATATTTCTGGATAGCTTCAAGTCCATACTGGGAACAGGTTGGCATATATGGACACCTCGTTCTCTTCAGAGGCGATAAATATTTCT
This sequence comes from Clostridiales bacterium, assembly GCA_020859995.1. Classification (GTDB taxonomy): domain Bacteria; phylum Bacillota; class Clostridia; order Lachnospirales; family Lachnospiraceae; genus Choladousia. Next base: position 61,379 of record JAJBVE010000068.1, on the reverse strand, counting down.
GATAAAACCGAATCATACGGATCAGGATTTTTTTCAACTTTTCCCACTTCCTGTATACACTTTGTGAAGTCTTCCAAGATGCAGAAGGGAACTCTCCACCTCCTGGAAGCTCTTATCCTTTACTGCCGGCCGCGCCACGACTACCACATCAAGTCCCTTCTCAAACCCGGACTCATTTAAGCGGTAGCTTTCCCTGACTAATCTCATGATCCTGTGTCTTACTACGCTGTTTCCGACCTTTTTGCTTACTGAAATACCGATATGGTTCTCCTGCGTGTCCTGTTTCAAAACATACATAACCAGATTTTTATTTGCATACGATTTACCTTTTCTGTAAACACGCTGAAAATCTCCATATTTCTTCAGAGATTCCGAATATTCCATATTAAAAACCTTCCGCGATCCCTATGCGTAAATAAGGGACCTTCACATCCGCTGCCTGCACCCTGGTGAGGCAAACAACAGATGCAAAAATCCCTCTGCCATTCTTCTCAGAAGACTTACGCTGACAAAACTTTTCTTCCTTTTGCCCTTCTGGCGGCTAATACTTTTCTTCCGCCTGCCGTGCTCATTCTTGCCCGAAATCCATGAACTCTTGATCTATGTCTTTTCCCCGGCTGAAATGTCATCTTCATTGTGCGGCACCTCCTTTTTTTATTCTCTGACAGGATATCAAATCTCTGCTTTCTGGTATGTTTCTGGGGTTGTCCCCCGATTTTGAAGACATCGCTACAATTATATGCATAAAACCCTTTGAAGTCAAGCAATTCCAGTCAAATTTTATCCACCAAATTTTATAGATTCTGCTGCTCTTTTGCAGATTCTGTACAAATTTCTGTCTCTGAAATTTCCTCTGCCGGTTTGTTATCCCCAGAAAGCCATCACTATACGATATCCACACTTTTTTTGTTTACGTAAGTTTTCCACATTTTGTGGATAACTTGTTGATAAATAGTCGGAATTCCAGGTTCATCAATGATTCTTTTTTCAAAAATAACCTTATTTTTCAAGGAAACAAAGGGATGTTCATAAAGTTTAAAACTTATGCACAATCCGGGGATATTCTTTTCCAAAAGAACCGAATTATGTCGACCTCTGTCTGTTTTTCCACTGATCGTCCCTCCTTTTTCCAACTTTTTTCCACAGGTTTATACACCCATATTTCAGGGGGAATCCTCCCCTCCTTCTATAACTGCACTTTCTCTTTTTTACCAAAACCTATGATCAGATCTCTGATACAACATGTATATCTGATCTGAACAGGACAAATTTGGAGAACTTTCCTTTTGGATATAAAAAAATAACATTGCTAAATACTCATTTTTGGTTTAATATTAAGGGCAGGCAGATTCATATTTTGGAGAGAAAAAAATGGACATACTCAGAGAAAAATGGAAGGACATTCTTCTTACCGTGAAAGAAGAACATGACCTTTCCGACATTGCGTTTAAAACATGGCTGCAGCCGCTCACCATCTACGCGGTCTCCGACCATACAATCACGATCCTTGTACCTTCCGGACAGGTAGGCGTGGATTACATTACCAAAAAATACACCTTTCCCCTGAAAGTGGCAGTGGCTGAATGCACCGGCAAGGAATACGAGCTGAGCTTCATCCTTCCGGAACAGGCCGAGCAGTCCGCCAAAAGCTCCAGGGGATCTTTTCCCGTGGAAAACGCTGCGGAGAGCCATCAGGTGCTTGCGGAGCGTGCGGGGCTGAATCCAAAGTACACCTTTGATACCTTCGTCGTAGGCAATAACAATAAGTTTGCCCACGCGGCATCTCTGGCAGTCGCCGAATCTCCCGGCCGGATGTACAACCCGCTCTATATCTACGGAGGCGCCGGACTGGGAAAAACGCATCTGATGCACTCGATCGCGCATTTTATACTGAACCAGGATCCGTCTAAGCGTGTCATCTACGTGACCAGTGAAACCTTCACAAATGAAGTCATTGCCGCTATCCGTAACGGCAATGCGACTTCCATGACCAAATTCCGGGAGAAATACCGCAGCGTAGATGTCCTGCTGATCGACGATATCCAGTTTATAATAGGAAAGGAATCCACGCAGGAGGAGTTTTTCCATACATTTAATGAGCTCCATAATAATAAGAAGCAAATCATCATCTCCTCAGATAAGCCTCCAAAAGAAATCGAGACTCTGGAGGCACGGCTCCGTTCCCGGTTTGAGTGGGGACTGATTGCGGATATTTCCGCGCCGGATTTTGAGACCAGGATGGCCATCCTCCAGAAAAAAGAGGAAATGGACGGCTATAATATCGATGATGACGTCATTAAGTACATTGCCATGAATATTAAATCCAATATTCGTGAGCTGGAAGGCGCACTGAACAAGCTGATTGCTCTGAGTCGTCTCGACAAAAAAGAGATTACAGTCGCTCTGGCGGAAGAGTCACTGAAAGATATCATTTCCCCGGACGCGGACAGAGAAATTACTCCGGATCTGATTATATCCGTCGTAGCCGAGCATTTTCACATTACTGTAGAGGATCTGAAGGGAAGCAAGCGCAACTCGGAGATCGCCTATCCCCGGCAGATTGCGATGTATCTGTGTCTGGAAATGACGAACGCGGGTACCAAAAAAGTGGGCAATCTTCTGGGCAAACGGGATCATTCGACCATCATCCACGGGCAGAAAAAAATAGCGGGAGAGATCCAGACCTCCGAAAACACCCGAAACACCATCGAGATCCTGAAAAAGAAAATTAATCCGAATTAGACGGCAGGCCGGTTACAGAGGCTGATAAATATAAGGATAAGAATCCAGAGATAAGCTGAAATCCACCGCAAAAGTTATCCACAAAGTTATCCACTTATCCACACCTGAATCCACTGAAAACTATGTGGAAAGGGTGGGGATGACGGTGGACAAATATCCTCAGGTTTCTTAATCAGCTTTGGAAAGAATCTTAAGGCGGGTGGATAAATCCAGAGTTTTCCATACGCCCGGACGACAGGCCCAACAGAGTTATCCAACCTGATTTTTGCTTTATTTATCACAAAAAATCGGGTTTTTCACTTATCCACAGCCCTTAATAATACGACTACTGATTTTTTATAATTAATAAATAAATGCGCATCCGCGCATCCTGCAATGAAACGCCGAAAGGAGTATTTTATCCATGAAAATTACATGCAGCAAAAAAGAGCTGTTACGAGCGCTTAATATTGTCACAAAAGCAGTACCAGCCAAATCCACTATGCCGGTTCTGATGTGTGTATTAATTGACGCGTCTTCTGATGAGATTAAATTCACGGCAAATGATATGGAACTTGGTATCGAGACAAAAGTAGACGGGATCATAACCGAAAAAGGAATTGTAGCTCTGGAAGCGAAGCTGTTTTCTGACATGATCCGCAAGCTGGATGAAGATGATGTGACCATCACATCTGATGAAAAATACAATACGATCATCACCTGCGGAAAGTCAAAATTCAATATTATGGGACAGAGCGGAGAAGATTTTCCATATCTGCCGTTTGTAGAGAAGGATTATCAGCTCAGTATTTCGCAGTTTACTTTAAAAGAAATGATCCGACAGACAATCTTTTCTATTTCTACGAGTGAGGCAAATAAAACGCTGACCGGCGAGCTGTTTGATATTCAGGAAAATCAGCTGCGGATTATTTCTCTGGACGGACACCGGATTTCCATCCGTTCTATCCAGATGAAGGACGCTTATGAAAATAAAAAAGTTATAGTACCGGGCAAGACGCTAAATGAGATTTCCAAAATTCTGACTGGAGAGGTAGACGATATTATTTATATTTCTCTGACAGATAATCACATTCTGTTTGAATTTGAAGAGAATCGCATCGTATCACGCCTGATTGAGGGCAGCTATTTTAATGTAGATCAGATGCTTACGACCAGCTATGGAACTAAGGTGACAGTAAACCGTCAGGAGATTATCAGCTGTATTGACCGGGCGACATTGTTGGTGAAAGAGGGAGACAAGCGCCCGATTATTCTGAATATTTCGGATAATGTAATGGAATTGAAGATCTCTTCTCAGATTGGTACCATGAACGACGCACTGGACATTGAGCTGGACGGTAAAGATATCAAGATTGGATTTAATCCGCGCTTTTTGCTGGACGCGCTGCGGGTGATCGATGACGAGGAAGTGGATATTTATTTTATGAATCCAAAGAATCCGTGCTTTATACGGGACGAGGAGCAGAGCTACATCTATATGGTGCTGCCGGTGAACTTTGTGGATTAAAAAGATATTTACTGTAAGTAACACTATGAAACGAATTTAAAAGTTTTATGCAGGTATATTGTGTCCGACAGGAAAGGATATAGAAATGATATGGAAACGATAGAAGTAAAGCTCAAGGATGAGTATATTAAGCTTGGCCAGGCGCTGAAGGCGGCCCATGTGGCGGACAGTGGTGTGGACGCGAAATTTATGATTCAGGACGGAAAGGTCCTGGTGAATGGCGCGCAGGAGCTGCAGCGGGGAAAGAAGCTGCGCGACGGGGATGAAGTGGTCTGCCAGAATGTGCGGATTCGGATTATAGGAAAGTAGCAGAAAAAACACTTATACTATATTTGCATTGATAATTATTGCTTAAAGAAAAAATGTGATGAAGTATGAATTATTTTGTTTTGCTGTATAAATGAATGTATAGATAGAAGAGGTGCGGGTTTTTGAAAAGATGATTGTGGAGTCGGTGAAGCTGGATCATTTTCGGAATTATGAAGGGCTGGCGCTGGAGTTTGATCCGGGCACGAATCTTTTTTACGGGGATAATGCTCAGGGAAAGACGAATATCCTGGAATCGGTTTATCTGTGCGGGACGACGCGTTCTCACAGAGGCAGCCGGGACCGGGATATGATTCAGTTTTCGCAGGATGAGGCGCATATCCGGATGCAGATCAAAAAGGGGGAGGTCCCTTACCGGATTGATATGCATCTGAAAAAATATAAATCCAAGGGGATTGCGATCAATGGCTCTCCGGTCCGGAAGGCTGCGGAGCTGGTCGGACTTGGCAATTTTATCTTTTTTTCTCCGGAGGATCTGAATATTATCAAAAATGGTCCCGCAGAACGGAGAAAATTTCTGGATATGGAGCTTTGCCAGCTGGATAAGGTTTATCTTTATAATCTTTCCTGTTATAATAAGACGTTGAATCAGAGAAATCATCTGCTGAAGGATTATGCTTTCAGCCGCGACGCGGATGCTTTGCTGGATGTGCTGGATCTGCAGATGGTACAGTACGGGTCAGTGCTGATCCGGCTGCGGAGAAAATTTGCGGAGAAGCTGAAAGGTCTGATTTGTTCGATTCATGAAAATCTGTCCGGCGGCAGAGAGTCTCTGCAGGTCAGCTATGAGAGCGATGTGAGTGAAGAGGAGTTTCTGGACAGGCTGACCCAGGGACGGGAAAGAGATGTAAAAATGAAATTCTCCGGCGCGGGGCCGCACAGGGACGATCTCTGTTTTCTGGTGAACGGTGTGGATATCCGGAAGTTTGGCTCGCAGGGGCAGCAGCGCACGGCGGCGTTGTCGCTGAAGCTTTCGGAGATCGAGATTGTGAAACAGAGCACTTCGGATATGCCGGTTCTTTTGCTGGACGATGTGCTTTCGGAGCTGGACAGGTATCGGCAGAAGTATCTGCTGGAAAATATTCATAATATTCAGACAATGATTACCTGTACGGGAGTCGATGATTTTGTTCAAAATAATTTTCAGATAAATAAGTTGTTTCATGTAGCTGCAGGAGGAGTGGAATGAGTAAAGGAAACACAGAGAATGAAGTCAATATGGATACAGTGTTTGATCTGGCGGATTCTAAAGGAGTGCAGACTTCTGATGAGGGGAATGCTGCCGTAAATGAGGAATCTGCGGTTGCGGCTGGTGAAACTGTGTCTAATCAGGACGAATTAACAGATATCGAGGAAAAAGAAAAGGAGTTTGACCGGGCCGGAGCTTTGGATGCGGATGCGGCAGAGTACGGCGCGGATCAGATCCAGATTCTGGAAGGTCTGGAAGCTGTTCACAAAAGGCCGGGCATGTATATCGGCAGCACTTCTGCGAGAGGACTGCACCATCTGGTATATGAGATTGTGGATAACGCGGTGGACGAGGCGCTGGCCGGTTTCTGCGATCTGATTCATGTGGATATTCATCCGGATAATTCGGTGACGGTGACAGATAACGGCCGCGGAATTCCGGTCGGGATCAATCATAAGGCCGGACTTCCGGCGGTAGAAGTCGTTTTTACGGTGCTGCACGCAGGCGGAAAGTTTGGCGGCGGGGGCTATAAGGTCTCCGGAGGTCTGCACGGCGTGGGTGCGTCGGTTGTGAATGCACTTTCTAACTGGCTGGAGGTGCAGATTTATCATGAGGGAAAGATTTATCAGCAGAGATATGAGCGCGGAAAGGTGATGTATCCTCTGAAGGTGGTCGGCGACTGTGAGCCTGAGAAGACCGGCACGGTTGTGACCTTTTTGCCGGACGATACAGTCTTTGATGAGACGGTGTTTGATTTTGATACTCTGAAAAATCGTCTGCGTGAGATGGCATTTCTGACAAAGGGAATCAAAATCGTGCTGCGGGATGAGCGGGAGGAAAAGCCGGTTGAACGGACTTTCCATTATGAAGGCGGCATTAAAGAGTTTGTGACTTATCTGAATAAGGGAAAAACGCCGCTTTATGATGACATTATTTTCTGTGAAGGTATGAAAAATAATGTCTATGTTGAAGTAGCAATGCAGCACAACGATTCTTATACAGAGGGCTGCTACAGCTTTGTTAATAATATTACCACGCCGGAGGGCGGCATGCATCTGACCGGCTTTAAGAACGCGCTGACCAAGACTTTCAATGATTATGCGCGCTCGAATAAGCTGATCAAGGACAATGACCAGAGTCTGATGGGCGATGACATCCGGGAGGGACTGACCGCAATCATCAGCATCAAGATCGAAGATCCGCAGTTTGAAGGTCAGACGAAGCAGAAGCTTGGCAACAGTGAGGCGAGAGGCGCGGTGGAGGCCGTGGTGACGGATCAGCTGAAAATTTTCCTGGAGCAGCATCCGCAGGTCGGTAAGACGATTGTAGAAAAGTCGGTATTATCGCAGCGGGCCAGAGAGGCCGCGCGCAAGGCGAGAGAGCTGACCCGGAGGAAATCCGCGCTGGACGGGCTTTCCCTGCCCGGCAAGCTGGCGGATTGCTCGGATAAGGATCCGGCAAACTGTGAGATTTTTATTGTCGAGGGAGACTCTGCAGGCGGCTCGGCAAAGACGGCGAGAAGCCGCGCGACGCAGGCGATCCTGCCGCTGCGCGGAAAAATTCTGAATGTAGAAAAGGCCAGACTGGACCGGATTTATGGAAACGCGGAGATCAAGGCAATGATCACGGCGTTCGGTACCGGAATTCATGAGGATTTCGATATCACGAAGCTGCGCTATCACAAGATTATCATTATGACCGATGCCGATGTAGACGGTGCGCATATCGCGACTCTGATGCTGACCTTCCTGTATCGTTTCATGCCAGAGCTGATCAAGCAGGGATATGTGTATCTGGCGATGCCTCCGCTCTATAAGCTGGAAAAAAATAAAAAAGTCTGGTATGCCTACAGTGATGAAGAGCTGCAGTCGATTCTCAACGAGGTGGGCCGCGACCAGAATAATAAGATTCAGCGCTACAAGGGACTCGGCGAGATGGACGCGGAGCAGCTCTGGGAGACAACGATGGATCCCGAGAAGCGTATTCTGAAAAAGGTGACCATGGATGAGGCGCAGTCTTCGGAGATCGATCTGACCTTCACGACACTGATGGGGGATCAGGTGGAGCCGCGCAGGGAGTTTATTGAGGAGAATGCGCGGAAGGTGAAGAATCTGGATATCTAAAATGTACGACCGGGAAGGCATGGTGGGTTCGGACACGCTCTCGCTTAGAAAACGACGTAGCGGTACTAAGCTCAATCTTCGCCTGACGGCTCGATTTCACTAAGTACCGACGTCGTTTTAATAGTCCGAACCCACCATGCCTTCCCGGTCTGTTTGTAGGGCTTTGAAGTGTATCGTCAGATCGGCAGGTGTTCTTCATTTTTACGGATTGTTCAATGCTTGTGTATTTCTGGCAATAAAAGGAAATCTTTGTGTGTGGGGAGAAAGAATAAAATGAGTATGCTGTTCGTGTTATTTTAATTTTTTATAGATTTAGCAGCTAATAGAATAGGGATGCGTCTGAGGAGGTTGTGTTTTGGAGGATAATATTTTCGATCAAATTAAAGAGGTCGATTTGAAGAAGACGATGGAGGAGTCGTATATTGATTATGCGATGAGTGTAATCGCGGCGAGGGCGCTTCCGGATGTGAGGGATGGCCTGAAGCCGGTGCAGCGCAGGGTACTGTATTCGATGATTGAGCTGAATAACGGGCCGGATAAGCCGCACAGGAAGTGTGCGCGTATCGTGGGTGATACGATGGGTAAATATCACCCGCACGGCGACAGTTCGATTTACGGTGCTCTGGTGAATATGGCGCAGGAGTGGTCGACGCATTATCCGCTGGTGGACGGGCACGGCAATTTCGGCTCGGTGGACGGCGACGGCGCGGCGGCGATGCGTTATACAGAGGCGCGTTTGAGTAAGATTTCCATGGAAATGCTCGCGGATATCAATAAGGATACCGTGGATTTTGTACCGAACTTTGATGAGACGGAGCGGGAGCCGGTGGTGCTGCCGGCGCGTTTTCCGAATCTGTTGGTGAATGGCTCGAACGGAATTGCGGTCGGCATGGCGACGAATATTCCTCCGCACAATCTGCGGGAGGTCGTTTCTGCCGTGGTAAAAATGATTGATAACCGGGTGCAGGAGGATCGGGAGACTTCAATTGAGGAAATCATGGATTGTATCAAAGGTCCGGATTTTCCGACCGGAGCGCAGATTCTGGGGACGCGAGGAATTGAGGAAGCTTATCGGACAGGCAAGGGAAAAATCCGTGTCCGTGCGGTGACCAATATTGAGACGCAGAGCAATGGCAAAAGCCATATTATCGTGACAGAGCTTCCCTTTATGGTCAATAAGGCCCGGCTGATTGAAAAGATGGCGGATCTGGTGAAGGAAAAGCGGATTGACGGGATCACCGCGATCACGGATGAGTCGAACCGGGAAGGCATGCGGATTAACATTGAGCTCCGCAGAGACGCAAACGCGAATGTCATTCTGAACCAGCTTTATAAGCATACGCAGCTGCAGGATACCTTCGGTGTGATTATGCTGGCACTGGATGGCACGCAGCCGAAGGTCATGAATATCTACGAGATGCTGCGGCTTTACCTGAATCATCAGGAGGAGGTCGTTACCAGAAGGACGAAATATGACCTGAATAAGGCACAGGAACGGGCTCATATCCTGGAAGGTCTGCTGATCGCATTGGATAACATTGACGAGGTGATCCGCATTATCCGCGGGTCGCAGACTACGCAGGCGGCAAAGGCCGGATTGATGGAGCGATTTGGCCTCTCGGATGCGCAGGCGCAGGCGATCGTGGACATGAGACTGCGGGCTCTGACCGGTCTGGAGCGGGAGAAGCTGGAGGCCGAGTATAAGGAGCTGATGCAGAAAATTGAGGAGTATAAAGCGATTTTGGCGGATGAAAAGCTGCTGCTTGGTGTGATCCGGACAGAGATCAGTCTGGTTGCGGAAAAATATGGAGACGACAGAAAGACAAAGATTGGATTTGACGCGACAGAATTTTCTGCGGAGGATCTGATCCCGGATGAGACGGTGATTGTCACCATGACGAAGCTCGGCTATATCAAGCGCATGTCTCCGGATAATTTCAAGACTCAGAACCGCGGCGGCCGCGGAATCCGCGGGATGCAGACACTGGAAAATGACTACATAGAGGAAGTGCTGATGACGACGACGCATCACTACCTGATGTTCTTTACGAATAAAGGGCGGGTGTATCGCATCAAAGGGTACGAGATACCGGAAGCCGGGCGCACCGCGCGCGGGACGGCGATCGTGAATCTGCTGCAGCTGCAGCCGGATGAACGGATCACGGCTCTGATCCCGATTCTGGATTATCGGGAAAACTGGTACCTGTTTATGGCGACCAGAAGCGGTATTGTGAAGAAGACTTCGATTAAAGAATTTGCAAATGTGAAAAAAAATGGTCTCACTGCCATTACTCTCCGCGAGGATGATGAATTAATTGAAGTGAAGTTTACAAATAATAAAAGGGACATTATTCTCGTGACAAAATACGGTCAGTGTATTCGTTTCCATGAAAAAGATGTCCGCAGTACCGGCCGCACGTCGATGGGCGTGATCGGCATGACGCTGCAGGACGGCGATGCGATCGTCGGTATGCAGCTGGACGCGCAGGGCGAATATCTGCTGTTAGTCACAGAAAAAGGCATGGGCAAGCTGACAGCGGTCAGTGAGTTCAAGACGCAGGGCCGCGGCGGAAAAGGCATTAAATGCTATAAGATTACGGAAAAAACTGGAGATGTGGTCGGTGTCAAGGCTGTGAACCGCGATAATGAGGTCATGATCATCAGCACCGCTGGCATCCTGATCCAGATGCCCTGTGAGGCGATTTCTGTGATTGGGCGTATCGCGAGCGGTGTGAAGCTGATGAATCTGGATATAGACGAGGAAACCGGCATCGCGGACAAGGTCGCGAGCATTACCAAGGTAAAGGAATCTGCCTCGATGACGGAAGAAGAAATCCAGAAGAAGCTGGCAGAGGAAGCAGAGAAATTTGAAGAAGACACAGGGGAACCTGACGAGGAAACAGAGAATATAGAAATAGAGGAACCCGAAGAGGATACAGAAGAGGAGGAGTAATGCACAGATCTTCTTATGTTCGCAATGATCTGATCGGAAGAGAAAATGAAAACGAATGATTTTGTTTCTAAAGTGAATTATTCGCAGTATCCTGCAGATCAGCCGAAATGAGTGGAAAGTGTGCTCGAAATGAAAATGAAAATACGCAGGATGGCTGCCATTTGGATAGCAAAGGTCATCAGCGCTGCGTGCAGACTTTCCGGCAAACAGGGAGTGACGTTTGCCGGAAAGATCGCGTTAAAAGTGGATCCGAATATTCTGAAGGATTTGTCTGCGCAGGTGCGGGAAAAGATTTTTGTAGTCTGCGGCACAAATGGAAAAACAACAACCAATAACCTCCTCTGTTCTGCGATTGAGATGGAGGAGATAAAAAAAAGAAGTGCGAAGGTGGTGTGCAATCACACAGGCTCGAACATGCTCGACGGGGTTGTGGCTGCGTTTGTTCTGGCCGCCGGAAATGACGGGACTCTGGATGCGGATTACGCGTGTATTGAGATTGATGAGGCCTCCACTCTGCGGGTGTTTCCCCATTTTAAGCCGGATTATATGGTGCTGACGAACTTGTTCCGGGATCAGCTGGACCGGTATGGGGAGATTGACATCACAATGGATATGCTCAACCGTGCGATGGCGATGGCTCCGGATATGAAGATCATTGTCAATGCGGACGATGCGCTAGCGGCTTATCTGGCGATGGAGAGCGGCCATGAGTATCTGACGTATGGAATTACGGAGCGTGTCTTTTCAGAGGAAGAGCAGGGCGAGCAGCATGAGATCCGCGAGGGCCGGTTCTGCAAAAAATGCGGCGCGCGGCTGGAGTATGAATTTTACCACTACAGCCAGCTCGGAAAATACAGCTGTCCGAATTGCGGTTTTGCAAGACCTGCGGTAGATTTTGAAGCCTTTAATATTGATATGTCAGAGGGATTATCCTTTGAGGTGCTGGAGAAGCTGGAAAATATCAGCATCAAGGATTTCACACAGGATGCAGAAAATGATTTAGCATCAGGCAGCGCTGCCGGGAAAAACAAAGCATCAAAATCTGCTGATGCAGAGATAATATCTGTAATAGCTGCAGAAGATAGCAAGTCGGAAAGAAAAATCCGCAGATATGAGAGCCGTCCTCTCTCGGCAGATTACCATGGATTTTATAATATTTATAATATCCTTGCTGCCTACGCCGCCGGGCGGAGTGCCGGACTCGAGTTTAAGTCTTTTGATGAGGTGCTTTCTTCATTTCATCCTCAGAATGGACGGATGGAGCATTTTCACATCGGAAAAACGGATGTAGTTCTGAACCTTGCGAAAAATCCGGCCGGATTTAACCAGAATATTTCCGCAGTGATGGAAGACAAGCGCGAGAAGGACATCATTATCGTGATAAACGATAATGCGCAGGACGGGACGGATATTTCCTGGCTGTGGGATGTGGATTTTGACCGGTTTGGGGCGAAGGAAAACGTTCATCAGAATAATAATAAAAGGGCATTGTCTGATTTGAATGAGCAAGAAGCGGGCGGTCAGACAATGAAAATACCAGGTTCAGTGGGTGAAGGGATTCACTCAATCACCGTCAGCGGTATCCGCTGTCAGGATATGCGGCTGCGCATGAAATATGTGGATATTCCCTGCGATATGATCGGGGATGTGAAGGCCGCGATCGAGGCACGGCTGGCAGACGGCTGCGGAAATCTGTATGTACTGGTAAACTACACAGCATTGTATTCTACCAGAAATATATTGGCTGGAATGGGGTGAATCAATGGGGTTTTATTTAAATAGTAAAAGACCTTTTTCTCTTTATCAAAGCTGCGAGAAATAAGTATGATAAGAGAAGACCAGTCCGGAATCGGTTATGTTGATTATATCTTTTATCCATATGATAAAAAAAGTGATGGGATTATTATAGAACTAAAAGTGAATGACTCTGCGGAAAACGCGATTAAACAAATAATAAATAAGAAGTATGCCTTGAAGTTTAAGGGGAAGCTTGGTGAAAAGCCGAAGACTACAGGAAGAATCATAGCGGTCGTGTAGCTTCAGGAGTCCGTAACCTCGTTATATCGAGGCTGCGGACTCAGTTATATATTTTTTTGATATACTCTTGCAGTGAGATATCCAGATCCTCCTCCTGCATGATTTTTTTCATTGTTTTCGTGACCGTCGTGCGGTCGAGTCCGCACAGATAGGCAATCTGCTGGTGAGACAGCGGCGGATAATGATTTTCTTTTCCATATATCAGGACAAACATGATGGCCTGCCTGGCATTCTGCAGCTGAGTGCCAAGCAGGAATTTTGACTGCCCTTCTCTGGTTTTGATGACGCTTTTAAAAACCGCAACAGAAAAAGTCGAGGAATGAAGGAATAAATCCTTTATAATTTTGGCTTCAAAAGCGGCAAAGCAGCCTTCTGTAAGAATATAGTAACGCCAGATTTCAATAAGCGGATCGGATTCCGGCATGATATTTTCCGCGTGTATAATATCGCCCTTTTCCCATAACAAAAATGCCTGTTTTGGCATATAATCAGCTGATTTACTGGTACAGATGCATCCTTTGATCATCAAAGTAACATATTCGAAAGGTTTTAACGAATCCATTTTCCTGTGCATTTCTTTGTGCATCTCATCAACATCCTGATTTTTTTTAAATTTGAACAGATGACAGTTCGGGCAGAGCGCTCTGCGGTCAAAAACGCTTAAACTGGAGCAGAATGGGTTTTTTATATACGGGCAGGTCTGATTCATAGAGGTACCTCCGGTAAAAATTATTGAACTGTCTTAACATATTTGTTTAATAATTACGAAACTTGAATTAAGTAATATTTTATAAAATAAATTCATTTATTTCAAGAAAAATATTACAAACTGTTACAGTTTTTTTTAAAAATGAACTTTTATAAGTGTGATTTATACCACATTTTTTTGCAGTTGTGGTTTATATCACAATTAAAAAGTTCGAAAATATGTTAATAATTATAGAAAAATAGAAAACATATTTCGTAACATTCGTTCAGCAGATGGCGGGTTCTTTTGCACTCTACAGGATGGATAAACAAATTTTACAGCCTTCGACAATTGCAAGAGAGAATGTGTTATGAAAATAGTTATGAAAATAACTTAGGAAAGGATAAAAACTATGGCACAGGATAAAGAAGCTAAAAAAGACTGTATTTTCAAAGCACTGACAGGTTTAATGGAACAAAAGGATTATAAATATATCACCATTACAGACATTACGCGTAAAGCCGGAGTATCCCGCATGACCTATTACCGGACTTATTCTTCTAAGGAAGATATCCTGGTACAGCATTTCAGAAAAATTTCGCAGCAGCTGCTTATGGAGGCAAAAGAAAACTTAGAGCAGGCACTTTGCAGCTTTTTTACTTATTTTCAGAAAAACGAAATGCTGACAAAGATTCTGTCACAGGCAGATCTGATGAGTTTGGTTGTGAAGTGTTTTTCGAGTTTTACTGATTATATATACATCGAGCTTCATCCAGGTTCTTTGAATACTATGTGGAATCGTTATGCGGCATGTTATGAGTCCGGAGGACTGTTTTCTATCCTGATTGGATGGATCTCGGAAGGTGCAGTAGAAAGTCCGCAGGAAATGTGTAAAATTGTGTTGAATATCATGGAGGGAGACTAAATATCCCCCTTCATGATGTTTCGTGCATATTTCGTACATTATTCAGAAAAAAGTCAAAAGTCAGAAAAAATTAAAATTGTATAGAAAAACGGATTTATAAAAACAGATTTATAAAAACGGGATCATGTAAAAAGGAAGATATACGATGCCATCTTCTTCTTTTAAGTCGGCGGTGTGCAGGACATATGGAATATAAGTTGGTATTTCACACGAAATCAAGAATTTTATACATCAATATTTTACACAAAATCAAGAAATTCTGCATCGAGGAATTTAATTATAGTGAAAATCCGTCCGGTTCTTGTAATTCGTAATTTTGCATGGTAAAATTACATGAAAAATAAAGTCATGTTAGGGAGAATGATCATGAAGATAACGATCGGGCATCTTTATCCGGATCTGCTGAATTTATATGGGGACCGGGGCAATATTCAGTGTATGAAAAAGCGATGTGAGTGGCGCGGTATCGAGGCCGAAGTGCGCGAATTTCAGATTACAGACGATGTGGACTTTTCGAATCTGGATATTGTGCTTTTGGGCGGCGGCTCGGATCGGGAGCAGATGCTGGTGTGTGAGAAGCTGAAAACGATTCGGGAGGATTTTTGCGCCTATGTGGAGGACGGCGGCACAGTGATCGCGGTCTGCGGCGGCTATCAGCTGCTTGGGCATTATTACGATACTTCGGATGGGCGGATTGAAGGGCTCTCTCTGGTTGATCTTTATACGGAGCAGGGCAGCCCGCGTCTGATTTCGAATATTGTGATCGAAAATGAGGAGTTTCCTCATCCGATTGTCGGGTTTGAAAACCATGGCGGACGGACGTTTATCGGAGATAATCGGCCGCTTGGGAAGGTTTTGTTTGGATTTGGAAATAATGGCAAGGACGGCGCGGAGGGCGTGCTTTATAAAAATGTCGTGGGGACTTACCTGCATGGGCCGCTGCTTCCGAAAAACCCGCATATCTGCGATTACCTGTTGGGGAATGCGCTGGAGAAAAAATACGGCACGAGGGAGCTTGCGCCGTTGGATGATGCGCAGGAGCTGGAGGCAAACCGGTATATTGTGGAGCGGTTTGTGAAGAAGTGATTGGTCGTCTGTTGACTTGATGATCAGAAAAATAGGTCTTTTAACACGAGATCAAGAATTTTATAGTTTGTTGCTTTAGGTATATTCTAACAGGACTTTTAAGCAAGGATCAGGGTAGGGTGAGGTATGAAGAAAAATGGACAGGGGTATGAATCACGCCCCTGTCCTGATTTTTTATGATTTTTGTAATTTCTGGAGTGTTATGCGAAGCGGTTTTTTTCGCGTTAAATTTACAATGACTTACTCCGTCCGCAGCGCGACTACCGGGTCTTTTTTCGCAGCGCTTCGGGACGGGATAACACCGGCGATAAGGTTCAGGACGATGCTGATGATGACCAGGATGACACCGGCCTCGGTCGGCAGGTAGGCGCTCAGGCCGGAAATGCCGGTCGCGCTATGGATCAGGCTGTTGATTGGGAAGCACAGCAGCACGGTTACGAGGACGCCGAGAATGCCGGAGAGGAATCCGATGATTACGGTCTCTGCGTTAAACATGCTGGATACATCACCTTTGGAAGCACCGATTGCGCGCAGGATACCGATCTCTTTGGTGCGCTCCTGTACGGAGATGAGGGTGATCACGGCAATCATGATGGACGAGACGACCAGGGAAATCGCCACGAAGCCGATCAGTAAGTAGGTAATGGCGTTGATGATGGTCGTGATGGACGACATCATGATGCCGACATAGTCTGTGTACTGGATCTTCTGCAGGTCGTCGACGCCCTCATTATAATCGGCAATCGCATCCTCTACGATGTCTTTGTTTGAGAAGGAAGACGCGTAGAGATTGATGGAGGAGGGGTCGCCGAGGTCGACGTATCCCAGCTTGATCAGGTTATCTTCATAGGTGCTGTCGGAAAATTCCATGATGCTCTCATAATATTCAGCGCATTGCTCTGCTGTATAGGCAGCTACCTCTGCATCAAGGGCGGCGGCGAGCTCTTCTGTACTCATGGTCCCGAGCTGTTCCATGACCTGGCTGGCATACTGCTGTGTGATCTGGGCGGTCACCAGCTGTGTATACATGGTTTCTACATCCTCATCGCTCATGCTGTCGAGGTACTCTGTGGCGGTCTCTTCGTCCAGGCTCATCTGGGATTCCAGCATCTGGGCAATGGAGGTACGCATGTCTTCAAGCGTGCATTCTGCCATGGCTTCGCTGACAGCCTCGTTCAGCTGCTCATCGGATGGAATGCTCATGATCTCGATATAAGATTCCGCCTTTTCCTCTTCAGAAAGCTCATCGATGTAGGCAAGAAATTTTTCCTGCTTTTCCTCGTCCGTCAGGCTTTCACTGCTTTCAGAGAAGGGGAGGCCTGTCAGAATGTCAATGGTTTCATTTTCCAGCTGCGCGGCGGCTACGTCAGATTCTCTGGACTTTTTAATTACATATTCGGTCAGCGCGCTCGTGTAGGCGATGCCGTTGTCGAGCATGGCGGAGGTCGCGTCCTCATTCGGACGGAGGATGCCTACGACTTTCAGTGTCAGTGCGTTGTCATAGAGATACTGCAGGCCGCTCTCACTCTCGCGAAGGTCGGTGTAGGTGCCGGTCTGATCATTGTAGGTATAGGCGTCGCAGTTTAAGATTACCCGGTATTCCTGGTCACAGATTTCCTCGTAGGTCCAGGAGGTATCGTCAATCTTGGCATCGGTGCCTTCGTTTGCCGCGTCGGCGATTTCCATGATCGTATCTTCGGAAATCAGGCCAAGGGCATAGAGGGTCATGTCGTCGATTTCGTTGTTTTCGTCGAGAACCAGCACAACCTCGTCATAGTCGTTCGGCCAGGAGCCGTAGACCAGATCGTATTGCCGTTCCAGAACGTCGTTTACATAGGAACCGTCCTTGCCGGAGAGCATTTCCTGCCAGATAGAGCCAGACATGCTACTCATTGCGGAATAGGAAGACATAGAGGAGCTTTCTGCATCGCCCATCAGGGAGGACATGGTCTCAGCATCCAGATCCATGTAGCTGGCCATGATATCTGTCAGCAGGTCTGTCACATCGGATTCTGTAATTTCCCCGTCTACATTTTTCGTATAAACAGCCAGATTCAGATCATAGGTGTACTGGACGCCGCTTAAGGCCTCGTACAGATCAGATTCCTCATCGTCCATCAGATCTTCCAGATAGGCTTTAAAGGAAGCCAGATCATTTTCACTTTCTTCCATATTGTTGACTGCGTTCAGCATTTGCTGCAGGGCGGCTCTCTGGTAAACGGCGTCGGTGTCATGATCAACCGAGCTGCTGGTGACATTCATAAAGGTCTCCAGAATGGAGCTCATATCGATGCTTTCCGCCTCCAGAGTCAGCGGGTAGGAGGCAAGAGTATCCTCCTCAACCTCATCAATATAGGTTGTCAGCCCCTGCGAAATAGACAGGATCAGCGCAATGCCGATGATGCCGATGCTCCCTGCAAAGGCGGTCAGAATCGTACGTCCCCGCTTTGTCCCCAGGTTTCTTAAGGAAAGTCCAAAGGAGGTAAAAAGCGACATCGACGGTTTTTTGACTTTTTTATTGCGGACATGCTCCTGGTGATCCTTCCGCTGCTCATATTCGATCTCCTCTGCCGTCAGAGGCATGGAATCGGACTTGATTTCGCCGTCCAGCATGCGGATGGTCCGGGAAGAGTAGCGCTCCGCCAGCTCCGGGTTGTGCGTCACCATGATGATCAGGCGGTCCTTGGAAATCTTTTTCAGAATCTCCATGACCTGTACGCTGGTCTCGGTATCCAGAGCGCCTGTCGGCTCGTCGGCCAGAATGATATCGGGATTATTTACCAGGGCACGTGCGATCGCCACACGCTGCATCTGCCCGCCGGACATCTCATTGGGGCGTTTGTGCAGCTGATTGCCGAGACCGACCTCTTCCAGTGCGGCCTTTGCGCGCTCCCGCCGCTCGGCTTTTGAGACGCCGGCGAGGGTCAGAGCCAGTTCGACATTGCGCAGCACCGTCTGGTGCGGGATCAGGTTGTAGGTCTGGAATACAAAGCCGATGGAATGGTTGCGGTAGGTGTCCCAGTCGCGATCCTTGTATTTTTTGGTGGAAATACCATTGATGATCAGATCGCCCTCCGTGTACTGGTCCAGGCCGCCGATGATATTCAGCATCGTGGTCTTGCCGCAGCCGGATGGCCCAAGGATCGCAACAAATTCACTGCTGCGGAATTTCAGGTCGATTCCCTTGAGCGCATGAACCGTGTTTTCGCCAGAGAGGTAATCCTTTTTGATTGCTTTCAGTTCTAGCATGTCTTGCCTTCTTTCTTTTTCATTTTGTTTGAAAATCCATAGATTAAAATTTCTTTGATTTTGTAATTTAACTTATCGGAAGGAAAGCGCGCTTGCGGGCTTTCACCCGATAAGTTAGCGACAGAATCGCCAGATTCTGCCGCATTATGAGAAGCGGTTTTCTTCTCATAATTTGCATTATTACAAATGAAAGCTTTTTTGTCAACCGCACCTATAAATTCTTTATTTTCTTAATAAATTGTTTAGATATTATTAGGGAAAAAATCCAAATATCTCTTGAGTTTTAAATTAAAATAAATTTATATATTCTTTTCCGTAAAACTATTTCCCGTAAAAACCAAATAAGTAAAAAATATCACCAGTCCTGTGACTTGAACAATATATAAAAACAATAAAAGGAGGATATGGTTATGAAAGAAAGCAGAAAGAAAAAAATACCCTTGTTGGCATTGTTGTTGATGTTGTGTCTGATGATGGCACCAAGTACAGCGTCTGCAGCGAAGGTCAAGCTGAACAAGACCACCGCAAGTGTGAAAATCGGCAAGACGGTAACACTGAAGGTAAGCGGTACCTCATCAAAAGTCACCTGGAAAAGCAGTAATAAATCTATAGCAAAGGTGAGTTCCGGCGGTGTTGTTACCGGAGTTTCACTGGGTACTGCAAAGATTAAGGCAACGGTCAATGGCAAAACTTATTCCTGTAAGGTCACCGTCAAAAACGCCAGTGCCTCCGCTAAATCCCTGAAATTTACGACATCAGGAGGCAAATATTTTATCATTGGAGAATCCGAAGCCAAAATAAGCTTCAAATTGTCTGCGACATCTGCAAATGTAGTTGTATATATTAAAAATAGTTCGAACGTGACAGTATATAAAAAAAGTTACAAAAAATGTACAAAAGGCAAGAAATATAGCTTTACCTGGAATGGTGATGATACGAGCGGAAGTAAAGTGAGTGCCGGAACCTACAGGGTACAGGTCAAGGCCTATAAAACCAGGACAACCTCCGATTACCTTATTCTTTACAAACAGCAGTTTTCAGGAGGTACAGGTACTTCATCCGACCCATTCAGGATTGCTTCCCTGGAACAGCTGCAGAACATCCCCCGGTTCAACGGCTGTTATTTCAGGCAAACCAAAGATATCGATGCGAACAATTGCACCATCACCGGAATGTTTCCGAAAGAAATTAGATTCACTGGAACATATGACGGCGGCGGATACACGATTTCAAACCTCTGTATCAGTACAGACACGAGCTCTACTGGTAACACTGTCAATGGTCTGTTCGCTTATATTGACAGTTCGGGAATAGTCAAAAATCTGAATTTCTCCAATGTGAACGCGTCTGATACTAAGGTTGCAGGTATCCTGTGCGGTTACAATGACGGAAAAATTTCAAACTGTACATTTACCAAATGTAATGTCAGCAGCCAGGGAAAAAAAGACATTTATTTAGGAATTGTCTGCGGATATAATCTGTCAGATGGAATAATTACACAATGCACAACCTCTGATTGCAGCGCTTCGAAAGGAGACGGCTATTATGGCAGAGCAGGAAGCATCGCCGGTATAAATGCCGGGAGTATATACGACTGTACATCCACAAATGTATCTGTGTCTGCATTAGATTATTACAGCTACTCAGGAGGTATTGTCGGTTCTAATAAAGGAAACCTGATCAACTGTACAGCTGAAGGAGAAGTCTCTGGTTATCAGCCCGCAGGAATCTGCGGATATAATTCTGGCGTGATAAGGAGCTGCTATTTTACAGGCACAGCTAAAAGTCTGACTGTACATCACAATGAGGGAACAATCTCTTAGCCGTCTAAAAAGGGGTTCCCTTCATACGGGGAGACCCTAAATTTGGACAAATAGGCTAATTTGTCCAGTACCGTTTTCGAAAAATGGCTTGACAATCTATTGGAAACGCTGTAACGTATACGCGTGAAAATTGTTTGTCACGTTTCTACCACGCTTCATTTCTGATGGCTGATGATGTTTTGTGGTCGAAATGTGCGGATACACACAACTATATAGCTTTTCTCTTATTCAGAGTGGTGGAGATACATAGGATCTGTGAAGCCACGGCAACCCCGGTTTGGTTTATCGGATGAAACGGCAAATGTTTTGTCAGATAACTGATAATCGGAAGGTGCCAACCTGAGCGAGTCAACTCGAACAATAAGGGGGATTTGATGAAATATTAAGTCCGCCTTTTTGGCGGATTTTTTCAGCTTTCGCGTTTATGCGACGGTGCGAGAATCCAATTTATGGAATTCTGTTTTGTCATAACCTGAATGTCCGTCCGCGCTTGCGGCGGCGGAGAAAAACGGAAACCACCAGACCTTTTTCCAGATTATGCAGCGAGGAAAAATGAGGCAGATGGAACGTGGAGGAATGGTGGAAGCAGTGAAAAGATATCATTGACAAGAAGAAGGGATGAAAAAAATGGACAGATACTTGTTTACTTCCGAGTCCGTGACAGAAGGACATCCGGATAAGATCTGCGATCAGATTTCGGACGCAATACTGGATGCGCTGCTGGAGCAGGATCCGATGAGCCGGGTGGCCTGCGAGACAGCCACGACGACCGGTCTGGTGCTGGTCATGGGCGAGATATCCACAAAGGCCTATGTGGATATCCAGAAAATCGTACGCGATACGGTGCGTGAGATTGGTTATACCAGAGGAAAATTTGGGTTTGACGCAGACACCTGCGCGGTGATCACGGCGATTGACGAGCAGTCGCCGGATATCGCGATGGGCGTCAATAAAGCACTGGAGGCACGTGGAAAATCGGATGCTGATACGGTAAAAGCTGGCGTGGAGCAGAGCATGACAGACGATGAGCTGGAAGCGATCGGCGCGGGCGACCAGGGCATGATGTTCGGGTACGCAACGAATGAGACGGAAGAGTATATGCCGTATCCGATTTCTCTGGCGCACAAGCTGGTGCGGCAGCTGACAAAGGTGCGCAAGGATGGCACGCTGAAATATCTGCGCCCGGATGGAAAGAGCCAGGTAACGGTGGAATATGACGAGAATGGAAAGCCCTTCCGCCTGGATGCGGTCGTACTCTCGACGCAGCATGATCCGGAGGTATCGCAGGAGCAGATCCACGCGGACATCAAGAAATATGTCTTTGATGAGATTCTTCCGCAGAATATGGTGGATAAAAATACCAAATTTTATGTCAACCCAACCGGACGTTTTGTGGTAGGCGGACCGAATGGAGACTCCGGTCTGACCGGACGTAAGATTAT
Source organism: Clostridiales bacterium (assembly GCA_020859995.1). GTDB lineage: Bacteria > Bacillota > Clostridia > Lachnospirales > Lachnospiraceae > Choladousia. The sequence goes on along the minus strand of JAJBVE010000068.1, from coordinate 39,288 downwards.
TGTAGACACTTACGGCGGATATGCCCGTCACGGCGGCGGTGCTTTTTCCGGAAAGGACTGCACGAAGGTAGACCGCTCAGCTGCGTATGCTGCTCGTTATGTTGCAAAAAATATTGTGGCAGCCGGTCTGGCTGAAAAATGTGAGATTCAGCTTTCCTATGCGATCGGCGTGGCAAGGCCGACTTCCATCATGGTGGATACCTTCGGTACCGGCCGGCTTACGGATGAAAAGCTGACAGAGATCATCCGAGAAAACTTTGATCTGCGTCCGGCCGGCATTATCAAAATGCTGGATCTGCGCCGCCCGATCTACAAACAGACGGCTGCCTACGGACATTTCGGCAGAAACGATCTGGATCTTCCGTGGGAGAAGACGGACCGCGTGGAAGCACTTAAGAAATATCTGTAAGGGTACTTGTGTATCCGGAACCGATCAGTCAGTGACAGAATCGATATATGACTACGCAATAGATAAATATAAAGTCTATAGAGCAAAAGGTCACGAATGGGGCACGGGCGTTCCTTTCGCGGCCTTTTGCTTCTTTATGTTATTATGAATATTCGCTAAGAAAGATAGTATCTATTTGGAAATTGCTTCGTGATTTGACGCGGGTGCTGTCATTTTATAAAAAATTTAGATTTATCCATCTTTCTTTAGAGGAAATTCGACTTACCGTATGCTATACTAGGCAACGGAATGAGGAGCACCTGCAGCAAAATCGCTTTTGGCGATGCCGCCCGGCATTGATTGGAGCAAAGTACAAAGGACAGGTACGCAGGTGTGAAGAGGGAATTCAGGGGGATGAAATGAAGTTAAGGACGAGGCTGGTCATAGCCTTTCTGATTATTATGATGGTACCATGCCTGATGTTTGGTATCATTATGCTGAGTTTTACAAGATATAGAGGTGCGTTGGAAAATAATTATGGTGTGACGATCACGCTGGATAATATTACTGACTCCATGCAGATTATCAGCAACTCGACACAGGAAATTTTTGACAGGCTGATAGAGCAGGCGGATGAGGATGCGGAGGTCTTTCTGGATACATCTTATCTGGACGAGATGAATGAGGAGTTGGTCGGGCGGTATTCTTATCTGATTGTGCGGGTAGAGGACACCCTGTATTATGTCGGCGCGACGGAGGATGATGATGCTTCTTTGCTTTATGAGTCTCTTCCTTCGTTTCAGGAGGCGGGTGATGTTTCCGACGTCAGCACCTATGTCGGCGAAGAAACGCGCGCGTTTATCAGGCAGCTGGATGTTGTTTTTGAGGACGGCTCGGAGGGAAGTATTTTTATTGTGTCATCCGCTGCGCGGATTGTAAAACAGACGCGGAAGCTGCTTCAGGATCTGCTGATCGCGGTGGCGGTGATTCTGATTTTTACCTCCCTGATCATGATCATCTGGATTTATACGGGGGTGAATGTTCCGCTGAAAAAGCTCAGTGAGGCGACCCACCGAATCAAGGAAAAGGATTTTGACTTTGAAATTGAGGTAAAAGGGAACGACGAGATCAGTATGCTGTGCCGGGATTTTGACGACATGCGCCGGCAGCTGAAGATGCAGGAGGAGGAAAAAGAAAGCTTTGACCGTCAGAGCAAGGAGCTGATCAGCAACATTTCGCATGATCTGAAGACACCGATCACGGCTGTGAAGGGTTATGTAGAGGGGATTATGGATGGCGTCGCGGACACGCCGGAGAAGATGGACCGCTATATCCGCACGATTTATATCAAGGCAAATGATATGGACCGGCTGATCAATGAGCTGACCTTTTATTCCAAGATTGATACGAACCGCATTCCTTATAATTTCAAAAAAATTGACGCGGTGGAGTATTTTGACGACTGTGCGGAGGAAGTCGGACTGGAAATGCATGAGCGGGAGATCCGTTTTTCTTACATCAACAGTGTAGAGCCGGGTACTCTTGTCATCGCAGACGCGGAGCAGCTGAAGCGGGTGGTTAACAATATTATTGGTAATTCGATCAAATATATGGATAAGCCTCGAAAAGAGGTGCAGCTGCGTGTTTTTAATGCCGGTGATTTTGTACAGGCGGAGATTGAGGATAATGGCAAAGGCATTGAAAATAAGGATCTGGTGAATATTTTTGACCGCTTTTACCGCACGGATATGTCGCGCAATTCTTCCCAGGGAGGCAGCGGCATCGGTCTCTCAATTGTACGGAAAATCATTGAAGACCACGGCGGACGGATCTGGGCAACCAGTAAGGTCGGAGAGGGAACGACGATACATTTTCTCATCCGAAAGTACGCGGTGGGCAGCTCCGCGCAGCAGTGAGGGTTTTTGGATAATTGGCGGATGCGTTGGCTGATGACAGCGCAGCAGATGGCGGCATAAGCAGTGTTATAATACAAAGTATGGTTGAGACGGCACATCAGGATGGTTATTTAGAAATATCCTGGAGAAAATGAGAAAGATGTGGAAATAGATATAGATAGAAATTATAAATACAGATACAGGGGGAAAACGTATGAGCAGAATTCTGATCGTAGAAGATGAAGATGCGATTGCTGATCTGGAAAAGGATTATCTGGAGCTCTCCGGATTTGAGGTGGAGATTGAAAGCTCCGGAGAAAGAGGGCTGAAGCGCTCTCTGGAGGAGGATTTTGACCTGATTATTCTGGATCTGATGCTGCCGGAGATCGACGGCTTTGAGATCTGCCGCCAGATTCGCGAGAAAAAGAATCTTCCTATTATCATGGTATCTGCCAAAAAGGACGACATTGACAAGATCCGCGGTCTGGGTTTAGGCGCGGACGACTACATGACCAAACCGTTCAGCCCGAGTGAGCTGGTGGCCCGTGTTAAAGCGCATCTGGCGCGCTACGAGCGTCTGGTCAACAGCAGTATCCAGGAAAACGATATCGTAGAAATCCGCGGGATCAAAATTGATAAGACCGCCCGCCGCGTATGGGTCAACGGCGAGGAAAAAAGTTTCACGACCAAGGAATTTGATCTGCTCACCTTCCTTGCCCAGAATCCCAACCACGTCTTCACCAAGGAAGAGCTTTTCCGCGAGATCTGGGACATGGAGTCCATCGGGGACATCGCGACTGTGACCGTTCATATCAAGAAAATCCGTGAGAAGATCGAAAAGCAGTCCTCCAAGCCAGAATACATCGAGACTATCTGGGGCGTTGGATATCGGTTTAAGATGTGAGGAATCATCCACTATGATTTTATATGAAGACAGAGAAATTCTTGTCTGCCATAAGCTGGCCGGCATTCCGGTGCAGAGTGCGTCGGTGCGTGAAAAGGACATGGTCAGTATATTGAAAAATCACCTGGCGGAAGGTTCTTTCACCGCAAGGTCTGATTCTGCCCATAGCCATAAGGAATCCTCCGGCTGCGCCGGCAATCCTTATGGTATACCGCGCAGGCAGACAGGAATCGATAGTGCCCTCAGTTTATATGTAGTCCATCGCCTGGATCAGCCGGTAGAAGGTGTACTTGTATTTGCAAAGACAAAGCGTGCGGCAGCGGATTTGAGCCGCCAGATTACGGATGGCAGTATGAAAAAGACATATTGGGCGGTGGTGGAGACTTCACCGGATGTGGAATTTCCAGATGTGAAATCACCGAATGTGGAATTTCCAGATGTGGAATTATCGGATGTAAAAACACTGCATGAAAAAACACTGCATGCGAAATCAGAAGAACGGGCAGATCAGAATGCTCAGCAGGAACCGGGCGAATGGCACACGTTGGTGGATTATCTGGTAAAAGATGGCAGAAATAATACTTCTTATGTTTCGGATCAGAAGGATAAAGCAGCAAAACGTGCTGAACTTCAATACCGGATTTTGAGACAGTGGACGTCTGCGCAAAAGACACTTGCCCTAGTTGAAATTAATCTGAAGACCGGGCGCCATCACCAGATCCGGGTGCAGATGGCGCATGCAGGGATGCCGCTTTATGGAGATCGAAAATACAATCCGCAGTGCGACCGGCAATCTTCTCTTGCTCTTTGCGCAGTGTCTCTTACCTTCCGGCATCCGGCGACGAAAAAAATGGAGACCTTTACGGTTCAGCCGAGCGCGGAGGTTTTCAATCCATTTTTTGAAAAAACGATTATTTGACATCATCAATTTTCAGAAAATGCAGAGCCAGGCAGGGTTCTGCCAGATCATCTGGAATTTGAACAAAGTGAAATTGCTAAGAGAAAATTAAAAATACATACAAATTCCATTTTCAGACATACTATCTTCTGGAAACTGAAGGCATATTTATCGGGAGGCCTGGTATGTCGGAATGGAAGAAAGTACTGTATCTATCAGGAATCACGCTGGCAGTGTATTTGCTGTTTAAATACCTTCTGCTTTATGTGATTCCTTTTTTGATTGCGTACATGGTGGTGCGCGGGCTGAATCCTGTCACAGAGAAAATCCGCAGACGGCTGGTCTGGAAGAAGGAAGTGCTTGTTTCTATCCTGCTGATGGTGCTTCTGGCAGTCTGCTGTTATCTGATCTATGTGTTTTACGGTCTGTTGGTCGGACAGGTTCGCCGGATTGCGCTGCATTTTGATGAATATTATGGCTGTGTCTGTACCTTTATTGACCGCTGCTGCCTGGTGGCGGAGGATAACTTCGGCGTGGAGGTAGAGGCGGTGAAGGATTTTATTTATTCCGGGATTGAGATGGCCACCGATCAGATCCGGGTCTACCTCGTGCCCGGTGTTTTCCATTATTCGGTTAAATATCTGAAAAAATTCTCAAACGCAGCCCTGTTTGTACTGATGCTGTTCATTTCGATCGTGCTGCTTGCGAAGGACTATGACGAGATCAGAGAAAAATTGCAGAAATATCAGATTTATCAGCATCTGCATAATATTACAGAGCGGATGGGAAAGTGCGGGGGGATGTATTTAAAAGCGCAGGCCATGATTATCGGCGTCATTATGGTACTGTGTACGGCGGGACTGTGGCTGCTTGGAAATCCTTATTTTCTGCTGCTGGGCATTGGAGTCAGTCTGCTGGACGTCCTGCCGTTTATCGGCACAGGGACGGTACTGGTGCCGATGGCGGTCGTTTTTGTTTTCCAGAAAAAATACAGGCTTTCGCTTGGATATCTGGGACTTTTCCTGCTGACATACATCGTGCGTGAGTTTCTGGAGCCGAGGTTGATCGGGCAGAAGCTGGGCGTCTATCCGATCGTGATGGTCATCGCGGTCTATGTGGGCTTATACCTGTTCGGCACGGCCGGAGTCGCGCTCGGTCCGGCCGCGCTGCTGCTGATCATGGAGATCTGGAAGGAGACCGCGCCGGAGTAAAAGAAAGGTCGTCTGTTCTGGCTGAAAAAAATCAATACAACAAACATAATCAGTTGTTTTCTGAAAAAACGGCACACAGGAAAAATTAATAAATTTGTGGTGGCAGCCTTTTGCATTCTATGCTAAGATGAAACCTATGCAATTATTATTCTATGCAATTATTTCAGAAAAATCTTTTTTTATATTATGATGGTTGTATAAGAGCATAGAACGTATCAGAAAATAAAACGACGGAAACTACATGATGTATGACGGAAAGTACTGGGTATGTTTAAAAGTATGAGATAATCTGCAGCTGGCCTGCAAAGGTACGAAACAGCTCAGTTACAAAGATTCCTGGAAATAATTCATAGAGAAAATTCATAGAATTTCGGGGCGTGTTCATGGGTTCAAAAATAAATGAAAAGCTGTCGGAAATCCTGGCAGGAATATTTTTATCCGGTGTAACGATTCAGATTCTTTTTTTTGCTGCCGCTTATTTTTACAGACCGTTCTGGAGCGGCCGGACTTCCTTTGCTGTCGGTCTGTGGATCGGTGTGGCAGTCGCGGCAGTGCTTTCGATTCATATGTACCGGTCGATTGATCACGCGCTTGATATGGAGCCGGACGCCGCCGAGCGCTACATACGCCGGGTCTATACCATACGGGCGGTTGTGATCATGGTGATGGCGGCCGTGATCTGGTATACGGGAATTGGGTATGTAATGGCATCTTTTCTGGGCGTGTTCTGTATCATGTTCGGCCGATGGATGCAGCCGCTGATACATAAAATGGTGTCGCGCGGGGAGGATTAACCGCCCGCAGATGGAAGAATCAGCAGTTGATTGTGCTGAAAGCCTGTCATACATATGAGCCATATCGGAAATGTTCATAAAAAAATCGGAAATAGAATGAAGAAAATCGCAAATGTGCAATAATCAGGTCGGGTTTGGAAGATTCAAATCCGGCCTTTTCGATTAGAATAGAGCTATCTAAAAATCGAAGGACCAGATGATCTGGTCAAGGTCGGATGCAGTATAAGAAGGAGGAAGAAAGAACATGGTAGTGGTGTCTGCGTTAATAATCGAGATCGGTTATTATTATACTATCGGGAAGCAAATCATTCAATCTTAAAATAAACCAGAAAAGATGAAATAATGATTGAAAAACGGCTTTTATGTAGTATAATAAAAATAACGATTTTGAGGAAATACGGGTTTTTAAATTAACGATTTTGTAGGAAACAGATATTTTTAAAATAACGATTTTGCAGGAAATTGGCATTTCAAAAATAACGATTTTGAGGGTATTAGAGAAATGAGTGATATGATTTTCAGACGAAAAATATATGACAGGCTGCTGGAGTGGAAAATGGAATCAGATGGCAGAACTGCTTTGCTGGTGGAGGGTGCCAGACGAGTGGGGAAGTCAACGATTGTGGAGATGTTTGCCAGAAAGGAATATGACAGCTATATTCTGATTGACTTTTCTACTGCGCCTGAAAAAGTGAGACAGCTTTTTGATGACATTTCAGATCTGGATTATATTTTTTTACAGCTTCAGCTGCAGTATCATACAGATTTATCTGAGCGGAAATCGTTGATTATTTTCGACGAGGTACAATTGTGTCCTCCGGCCAGGCAGGCTATAAAATCTCTGGTAAGAGATCATCGTTATGACTATATTGAAACAGGATCGCTGATATCCATTAAGCGTAATGTCAGAAATATTCTGATTCCAAGTGAAGAACGAAGACTTGTCATGTACCCGATGGATTATGAAGAGTTTCTCTGGGCTAAGGGGGACAATACGACAATGGGACTGATAAAAAAAGTGTTTGATTCAGGAAAGTCTCTTGGAGATGAGATGAATCGAAAGCTTATGCGGGATTTTCGGCTTTATATGCTCGTTGGCGGAATGCCTCAGGCGGTGGACGCATATCTTCGGACAAATAATTTTCGGAAAATAGATCTTGTAAAGCGTGATATTTTAAAATTATATCAGGATGATTTTATGAAAATAGATCCGACCGGAAAAGCATCGCTTTTATTTCAGGCAATTCCGGCTCAGCTGAACAAAAATGCTTCCCGTTATCAGGTATCGGGTGTACTGGACAATGAAAGGGCGGATACTGTTCTGGAGCTGATTTCGCAGATGAAAGAATCCAGGACAGTGCTTGTATCATATCATGCCAATGACCCGAATGCCGGAATGTCCGGAAGCCGGGATCTTACTCGTTTCAAAATGTTCCTTGCGGATACAGGTCTGTTTACGACATTGATGTTTCAGGACAGAGATTTTACTGAAAATGTGATCTATGATAAGCTTCTCAATGATCGGTCTGGCCTGAACCTGGGTTATTTATACGAAAATGCAGCCGCCCAGATACTGGCCGCCAATGGAAATGAGCTGTTTTATTATACATTTCCCAATGAAGTGACACGCCATAATTATGAGATTGATTTTCTCCTGTCCAGGAAAAATAAAATATGTCCGATTGAAATAAAATCGTCAGGCTATAAAACCCATGCTTCGCTGGATGTGTTTTCTGAAAAATATTCGGAAAGAATACTGCAGAAATATCTGGTATATACGAAGGATTACAGAAAAGACAAAGACATTTTCTGTCTGCCGATTTATATGATGCAATTCTTATAAGAAATTTTTGTAAGCTCTGAAGTACAGTCCACAGTCTTGTGATGCAGCTTAGTGGATCACACCTCAGAGCAGTTGCTATTCGTTCAAATTTTTAATTTGGTTGTCGGATTCATGTATGAGCGGTATATAAAGTATGGCCTTGTTCCTCAAAAGCTTTGTTTCTCAAAATCACACCATCAGCGGCAGTTCCAGCACAGAGTCCTCCCCGCAGAAAATCGTCTGCTTTGCTTTGCACACCTTTTTCTGAATGGCCCATGCCCCGGCATAGTTGGAGTGAACGGCATATTGCGGAAAATCGGAGCTGGAAATGTCCAGGCGCAGGCGGCAGCCTGCGGGAACCTGCCAGCTGACGTCCCACATGGTAATCTGGACGGTGGTTTTTGTGCCGGGCTGATAATCGGTCTGGTCCGCCAGAATACGTGTGATAGAGGAGCGCATATGATAAGCCTTTCCGTCCGGGAGCACCTGGCTGAGGCGGGCGGTAAAGGCGGTATCCTCTGCGTCCGTCATGACAGCAAGCTTTACCTGGATTTTTCCGAAAATGTTCAGTGGCTTTTCAAGGACTGGACTGAGAAAGGTGAGCACATCGTCACGCCAGCCGGGCTCCGGCTGCGGGAGGCTTCCCGCCAGATTCATGCTCGTCAGCAGAGCTTCGCCGCCGCAGCTCGGTACCGGATGCTCCGGATCAAAAATAAACGATAACGCTTTGTCTTTGTCAGAGCCCTCATCAGGCGAGTCAGCCAGTTCCTTTGCTCCGGTAAGGCAGAAGGATCGGATTGCTTCTTTTTTCGGCGGAAAGACTTTTGCTTCCTGCCAGCTGTCGCCCCCGATCTGATAATAGCGGATCTGCTTTGTCGGAACCTTCTTTTCCAGAAGAACGGTTTTTGTAAAATCGAGCATGAGTGCGACTTCATTATTGTTTAAATGCTCCGGCCGGCACCAGGGGAGAACGTTGTTTCCAAAGTGATTCCAGCAGCCGATGGTGAGCCAGCTGTGCGCTTTGGTTTCCGGATTCAGGGCTTCCCAGCCGTGGATGGCGGAGCTGAAGTGGTGATCGTACCAGGCGTCGATGACATACACCGGCACGGTCGTCCGTGCGGGGATTTCGCGGAGCATTTTCCAGAAGCCGCTTTGCCAGTATTCGTCGGAGAGCTTTTCATTGGAAATCCAGTCCCGGTACCAGGAAAGCTTTCCGCCCCACAGGGCTTCGTCCATTTCGATCTGCGGCCGATAGCGACAGCTGTCCAGATAATCTGCATCGACCGGACGCCCTGCATTCTGCATAGCCCATCCGGTCAGGATATCATGACGAAACATTCCTTTTTCGTAAGCAGAAGAATAACGGTCCGTCCCATATACATTCAGCACCATTCCCTTCATTTTGGAAGGAACTGCGTCCGCCAGCACCCATCCGGTCAGCGCCAGATAGCTGGTGCCCCACCAAACCATAGACTCTACCCATGGTTGATCATTCAACCAGTTTAACAGACTCAGTCCGTCCTCCCGCTCGTTGACGTTTGGCTGCCACTCTCCCTGACTTTTGCCGGTTCCGCGGCAATATTGCATTACATGGATAAAGCCTCTCTTTGCCAGCTCCTCGCCGCAGATTTCATAAAGGGGCAGCTGCTCCGGGTAGCAGCTGCGCTGGACGATGGTTGGTAGTGCAACTTGTGCCATTTCTCGGCATTCTGTGTCGGGTTGCTTCATCCATGCAGGTTCGTTTTGCAAAGAGCTGCCATCTGGAAGCACCTCCTCATTATGCTTGAAGACAGGCCGGGTGATGACAGTATGGAGCAGTGTTCCGTCCTGAGAAGGAAGCATGATCTCCTCACGGGTAGAAGCATCTGTTACGCAGGGGATCGTGCTTTTCTGGAAAGAGCTCTGCCAAAAGATTTTCAGTTTTGCTAATACTTCTTCTGGAATCATGATAAAAGCCTCCTTTTTTAATGCACACGGCCACGTAAAGGGGATTATGGCCTTCGCCATACACGGACGGCGCAGCGAGCAGGGGACAAGCCTCCCTACTCGATTCATAATCATAATGATTTTGATAATTATACGAAATGCCGGTTCGCGGACAACGGGCAATTATGACTTTACATCCCCCAAAGCATGGACGCGGCGCCGATGACCAGAGGTAATGTGATAATGGACAGCAGGGTGGTCAATGCCACGCATTTTACGGCGTAGGCGTAGTCGCCTCCATTTACCTGGGCATAGACGGCTACGTTTGCTCCGGAGGGAGCGCTGGCCGCGATCAGGAGTGCCATGCGCAGGCTGTTCCATTTTTCCGGGAGCAGGGAGAGTACCAGCAGTGTCGCGGCAGGAATGAGCAGCAGCCGGACGGATGCCATTTTATAAAGCCGTCCGGTCATAAAGACAGAGCGGAAATCAGTCTGCGCCAGATAGACACCCAGGACGAGCATGGCAAGAGGAGCATTCAGATTCTGGATACTGTCCAGACAGGTGCAGACCACCCCGGGGACCGGAATCTGGGAAAAGAATAAGACCAGACCGATGATCATGCTGATCACAATCGGATTAATCAATAGCTTCCGCGGCTGAAATTCCATTTTTGCGCCGCGCATCATCGGAGCCCCGTAGATCCACTGAAACAGGTTGATTAGCACGATAAAGGTCGAAATGTAAAATACGGAGTCGTTGCCAAGGACCGACTGCACCAGGGGAATGCCGATAAATCCGGCATTGGAAAAGGCGGCGGCGAAGTCGTCAACGGGATGATTGGGAAACAGTATTCTGGAAAGAATGGCTGCCAGCAGAATGATCAGAGCGCTGACCGCCGCGGAAAGCAGCAGAATAGTTATCTTTTCCTGCGTAGCTTCCGTCAGGAAGGTATTGACAATTACGCAGGGGATGACCAGATACAGAAGGGTCGAAGAAATACTTTTGCTGCCCTCAATGGTAATTTTTCCGCCGCGATACAGCAGGTATCCGGCTGCCATCAGCAGAAACATGACGAGAGTCTGCTGCATGACCGTGAACGACATAGACATGGAACGTTCCTCCTTAAGTTTCGTTTGGAATCGGTGAAAAACCAACAAGTACAACGTTGTACTTACCAGTATCTGTATTCTAATACCGCAGGAAAAGTTTGTCAATAGGGAAAGTATAACGTTGTACTGTTTTTCTTTTTGTGTTAGAATGAAAACGGTGCATAAAAGCTGCGTCATGCGCGAGGTGCAATATTGTTCCTGATTTGCTGTGTAAAGCGGAGCATTTTCGCGATTGAAGCGGCAGCGTTCTTGATTCCTGTGTATGTTTCATACCCTGATGCCTGCATTGTACTGAGAAAGGAAGCCAGGATCAGTTTCTCCGATGCTGACTTCAGTTGGTTCATTTTTTAAAAAAAGAACAGTGCTGTCGCACACAAATGCCCTGCAAATACGGGAAAATGTGAAACAACATTCATTCAGAGGTGGAGAGGCAAAAGATGGCTACAATTAAAGAGATTGCGGAGAAAACCGGCTTTTCACAGAGTACGGTATCCATTGTGCTCAGGAACCGTGCAAAAGAGCGGAAAATCCCGGAAAGGACGCAGCGTATTATACTGGAGGCGGCGAGGGAGCTGAATTATCGGCCCAGTATGGCGGCCAGGCAGCTCCGCAGCGGAGAGGGGCAGGAGAGTCTGCGGATCGCTCTTTTCTGGGCGAATGATTTCCGGACTCCGATGATGGTGCGGTTTTTAAAAGGACTCCGAAGAAAAATGGAAGAGCTGGAGACGAAAATCAATCTTTCGATTATTCCGTATGCTGCCGGAAAATTAAATCAGGAGGACTTGCTTTTATCTCAGAGCGGCTGCCATGGAGCGATCATCTGCAATGCCTCCGAGGAGGATCTGACATTTTTGGATCAGGCGGTTCTGCCGGTTCCGGTGGTGCTCTATAATCGGGAAAGTGAGAAGTATAACACGGTGCAGATGGACAATGAAGAAATTGGGCGCCTGGCGGCGGAGAGTTTGTATGACAGTGACTGCCGGACGGTGCGCATGATTGCCTCAGCAGTTTCATTTCCGGGTTCCGGGGACAGAAATGCAGCCTTTGAGGAAAAGGCCAGAGAGCTTGGCTTGGAGGTACTTCCGCCGCTTTTTTGCGAAAGCTGTCGGCGGGAAGGTTGTTCCACAATCATGCGTCTGGAGCGAAAGGAAATTCCAGATGGCTTTTTCTGCAGCTCGGATGCCCTGGCGCTCGGTGTCCTGCGGGGGCTTCATGAAAGGAAAATCGCCTGCCCGGAGACGGTAAAGGTGTTGACTATCGGAAACGGAGAGCCGGAAGAGGCCGCTTTTTCCATTCCATCACTGTCCGTGATATCTCTGCCGATGGAGGAAATGGCGGAGGAGTGCCTGGGATTACTGATGGATACGCTGAAAAATAAATCAAAAACATGTGCGAGAAAGCTGCCCGTGCGGATGATTTTGCGGGAGAGTACGGAAAAAGGCTTGTGATGTTATATTACACATATAAAGCAGAAAGGATGAGACGATGAGTTTTTCAAAGGATTTTTTGTGGGGCGCGTCCTCCGCGGCGCATCAGATCGAGGGTGCTTACAATGAGGACGGCAAAGGCATGGGGATCTTGGATACGCTGACCAGAGAGCCGGGGCACATTGCGCACGGGGAAAACGGCGATGTGGCCTGCGACCATTACCACCATTACAAAGAGGATGTTGCCATGATGAAGAAAATCGGGCTGAAGAGCTACCGGTTTTCGATCAGCTGGCCCCGCGTCCTGCCGCAGGGCACAGGCGAGGTCAATGAGGCAGGCTTAAATTTCTACCGGAATCTGGTAGATGAGCTGCTGGCTGCCGGGATTGAGCCCATGATCACGTTATATCACTGGAATCTTCCGACAGCACTTTATGAAAAGGGCGGCTGGAAAAATCCGCAGAGCCCGCTGTGGTTTGAGGAATATACGGGACTTATTACAAAGACCTTTGCCGGAAAAGTCGAATACTGGATGACCTTTAATGAGCCGCAGCTTTTTGTGGGCGCCGGTCTGGCGGGCGGTGTACACGCCCCGTTTGAGCGCAATGAAGAGTCTGTGGTGATGGATATCACGAAAAATGTCCTGCTTGCTCACGGCAGAGCGGTTCGAAAAATCCGCGAAAACTGCGGCGCGGATGTGAAGATTGGTTTTGCGCCGACCGGAGAATGCGTGATTCCGAAGGATTTGTCCGAGGAGAGCATTGAAGAGGCGAGAAAGGCCAGCTTTGCGGTTTCTCCTTTTATGTTTCCGGGGAGCAATACCTGGTGGGCAGATCCGATGTTTAAGGGAGAGTTTTCCAAAGAAGCGAAGGAGCTGTTCGGAGAGCGGCTGCCTGTGATCAGCGCGGACGAGTGGGATCTGATCTCCCAGCCTCTGGATTTTTACGGCTTTAATATCTATCAGGCCGGCGGAAATCCGTTCCCGCCGGAACCGTATGGATATGACCGCTATTCTTATCAGGGAAGTCCCAGAACGGCGACGGGCTGGAACATTACCCCGGATGTGCTGTACTGGTGCTGCCGCTTTTTCTATGAACGATATCAGAAACCGCTGCTGATCACGGAAAATGGAATGGCCTGCAATGACCTGGTATCGCTGGATGAGAAGGTGCACGACCCGAACCGGATCGATTTTATCCATCGCTATCTGCTGTCGCTGAAAAAAGCTGTCGAAGAAGGCATCCCTGTCCTGGGCTATTGCTATTGGTCCATCATGGATAACTATGAATGGACGGATGGGTACGACAAACGGTTTGGGCTGATCTACGTTGACTACCGGACCCAGAAAAGGACGTTGAAGGATTCGGCTTACTGGTACCATGATGTTATTGTTACAAATGGTGAGAAGTTATGAGAATGTATTTTATATCATATCAAAAGTGATAATTCAGTGTGGAAATCTCTTGTAACAAAACGGAAGAGACTAAACTGACAGGGGTTAAAGATTAAATCTGATAATAAATAAACTGGCAGGGTTCAAAATGCTGTACATGAAGACAATGCATTCTGGCCCTGCCAGTTAAATATCATTACAGTTTCTTTCTCATCATTTCAATATTCGTGCAGTACTGCAGCGCGGTTTCCGCGGTGATTTTCCCGGATTTGTACAGCTGCAGCAGGCTGTTGTCCATGGAAATCATGTCTTCCTTGGCGGAGGTGTAGATCACGCCTTCGATCTGATGGACCTTGTTGTCGCGGATCATGTTGCTGATCGCAGGGGTCATGATCATGATTTCGAAGGCCGGAGCCAGGCTGCCGTCCTTGGTCGGGACCAGCTGCTGTGAGATGACGGCACGCAGCACCATGGAGAGCTGGATTGCAATCTGCCGCTGCTGAGAGGGCTCAAAGACATCGATGATCCGGCTGATGGTGTTGGCCGCGCCGATGGTATGCAGACTGGAGAGGACCAGGTGACCGGTTTCCGCCGCTGTCATGGCGGTCTGAATGGTCTCAAAATCACGCATTTCGCCGAGAAGAATGACGTCCGGGCTCTGGCGCAGGGAAGCGCGCAGGGCCTTGAGATAATTATCCGAGTCAGTCGAGATCTCGCGCTGGCTGACGATACTTTCCTTGTGGCGGTGCAGAAACTCGATCGGGTCTTCGAGTGTGATGATATGCCCTGCCCGTGTGGAGTTGATACGATCCACCAGACAGGCCAGTGTGGTAGACTTGCCGTTTCCGGCAGGTCCTGTGACCAGCACCAGTCCCTTCGTCGCGTTTGCCAGCGAGAGGACGATGGGCGGAATCCCCAGATCGCTCGGGTTTGGCAGTTCAAAAGAGATAATCCGGATCACTGCTGCCAGGGAGCCGCGCTGCTTATAGGTGCTGACACGAAAACGAGAGAGACCCGGTACGGCGAAGGAAAAATCGTCGTCGCCGCTCGCCAGAAAAGCGTCAATCGACCGCCCCTGGGCCATCTTGTAAATATCCCGGATCAGCAGCTCGGTGTCAGCAGGCATCAGGCGGTCGCCGATGCGGTGCAAAGTGCCGTTTACCTTATAGGTAGCCGCGAGTCCGGCTACAAAAAATACGTCAGAAGCGCCGGCCTCAACGGCAGATTTTAAAAATGAAGTCAGATCGATGCTCATCGAAAATCCTCCTGATTTTTATTATGATAATTCGTTATTTCTGCAAAGCAGTGCGCCATGCATTTTAATCTGTATTGCCCTGGTACAGATTCTGGCTGGTATCGGCGGACCAGTCCTGTGTCGAAACGACCTGCTGGCTGACCATGTGGTACAGCGTGTCGGAATCCGAAGAAGGCCAGGTGATGGAAAGCTCTACATGCAGATGCTGGTCGTCACTCATTTCTACATTATAGGAGAGGATATAAGAAATTTCCACCGTGCTTTCCGTGTCCTCATTTTCTATAGTCTCATCTGTGCTTTCCATATTGCTGTCTTTTACAGAGTCATTTGTGCTGTCAGTATTGTCATTTTCCGCAGGTTCATTCGTGTTGTCAGTGTCACTATTT
Source organism: Clostridiales bacterium (assembly GCA_020859995.1). Taxonomy (GTDB): domain Bacteria; phylum Bacillota; class Clostridia; order Lachnospirales; family Lachnospiraceae; genus Choladousia. The sequence continues at coordinate 23,880 of JAJBVE010000068.1, read as the reverse complement.
TCTACAGATTCTTCTATGTCATCTGTATTGCTGCCATTTACCGTCCATTCCAGATCAACATCAGGAATGTCAATTGCTGCGCATGCCTCAAAATACGCCTGCTTGGGCTCTTCGCTGTCCTGCGCCTCCAGAAACGCGTCGGCAAGCCAGGCATCGATTTCAGAGAGAATTTCATTTGCCTCAGTGACTGCGGCATAATATTCTGTGGTGCGGTCAGCGGACTTCTGGCTGAGCTTTTCATCGGCATTCGCGCCGGAGAGCGAAAGCACGGAGAAGGTAATCAGGCAGAGGGAGAGAAAAATCAGCAGCATCAGGGAGATGCCGGCGGTCCTTTTCATGACAGCACCTCCTCTCTCGTCAGGGGCAGGTGGCAGGTCACGGACAGTTCATAGATGGTCTCATCCGTATAATCTGTGCAGGTGATGACCGCTTTCTGCGTGTGATCCTCAGTATCCAGTGAAATCGTGAGTGTATACGCGGCAGAATCGCTGTCGGCATCGCAGGCAGCAAAATCGCCATCCCAGGTAATCTGGTAGTCTCTGCTTTGATCGTCATCTGTCGATGAAAGCAGGACTGCCTCCGGAAAATAGTCCTCGATGGATTCCCCGGCCTCCAGCACCTCGGCGATCGAGGCGGCGGCAGTCTGCGCGTGCGAGAGCGCGTCGGCATTCTGCGTGACCCGATGGGCAGCCACAAAGACGCGCAGACAGACCGTGCCGATGATCAGAAAGAAAAACAGCACGATCAGAAATTCAATAAAAAACAAACGGGACTTGCCTGAGGTCTGTCTGTTCACAACCATTCGCTCCTTTTCGGGGGTCTCAATATGTCCGTACTCGCACAGCGAGTATGGACGCAGGCCGCGCTAATCGTGAAGCGATTTTCAATTGCGCGGCTTTCATTATATCGCATGTCCATACTTGCATAGCCTTCATTGTAGCATTCACGGTTGAAACTTGCAAGAATTAAGTGGATTTGAAAATTCATATCTTGAAATTTCATTATCATGCCGTATAATAATTAGATAGGAAACTAATTAATAAGGAGAGATCTGGATATGGAAAAGACATTAATGCGAACGATCAGAGACACGTATAAGCTCTGGACGGATTATATGAAATCAATTGCCGCAGAAGCAGGCATTCCGGATTCTTACCGTCTGGTGCTGCCATATTTGCTGCGTCATCCGGGCGCGAGCCAGAAGGAGCTGGCCCAATTCCGGGGGATTACGACTGCTTCGGTCAGTCAGATTGTGAAGGAAATGGAGCTGACCGGCTATCTGGAGAAAAGGACAGATCCGAGAGATCAGCGGTATGTGAATCTGTATCTGACGAAAAAAGGCGAGGACTGTGCCGGGGAGCTTCACAGGAAGCTTTGCGAGGCGGATGAAAAGATTACAGAGCTGCTTACACCTGAACGTGAGCGGGAGCTTATGGAGCGGATGTGGGAGCTTTCCGATATTATTAAGGAGGAGCTGCCGAAATGTGGAAATATCTGAAAAAATACTGGTTTTATTGTCTGCTCGCGCCGCTGTTTATGATGGGCGAGCTGACGATGGATCTGCTGCAGCCGGATATGATGGCGACGATTGTGGATGACGGAGTCCTCGCGTCAAATATGGAAGTGATTCTGACGGAGGGTGTCCGTATGGTGCTGTTGGTGGTGTTCGGAGGCACCTGCGGGGTGCTGTGCGGTGTTTTTGCGAACATTGCCGCGCAGGAGTTTGGCAATGATGTCCGAAAGGCTTTGTTTTCGAGAATTATGGATTTTTCCTTTGAACAGACCGACCGTTTTACGACGGGATCGCTTGTGACGAGGATCACGAATGATGTGACGCAGGTGGAGCAGATGGTGATGATGTCTGTGCGCTCTCTGGTGCGTTGTGTGTTCATGTTTGTGGGAGGTATTTATATGCTGTACCGCCAGTCGCCGCGGTTTGCACTGGTGGCAGCCTGCGGCCTGCCGTTTGTGGCGGTGATTGTGGTGGTTACTCTGAAAAAGGTGTCGCCGCTCTACACGATCATTCAGCAGAAGCTGGACCGGGTAAATTCCTGTATGCAGGAAAACATTGCCGGAGCCAGGGTGGTAAAGGCTTATGTCAAGGAGGACTATGAGCTGGAGCATTTTTCCGGGGCAAATGATTCTCTGTGCGACACGAATCTGCAGGCGCAGACGATCCTTGCATTTATGAATCCCGCGGTCAATATTATTCTGAATCTGTGCGTGGTCGGTGTTCTCTATGTCGGCGGTTATACGGTGCAGCAGGACGGCGGCATTACACCGGGGCAGACGATGGCTGCACTTACGTATCTGTCGCTGATTCTGATGCGTATTGTATTTTTTGCGAATATTTTTCAGACCTTTACACGTGCGTCCGCGTCCTGGAAGCGCATCCGTGAGGTGTTGGATACACCGGTTGTACAAACACAGGCGGGAATGCAGGCAGACGGAGGTTCTGATGGCAGGCAGACGCAAGCGGACAGATCTTCCGATGGTGAGCCTGCGCATGCAGACGAATTATCTGACGGCAGGTTTACGCATGCAGCCGGAAACTTCGGTTATGTACATACACAGGCGGGAAGTATTGCAGCAGAGAGTGCGGCAGCCGGGACAGCGCGTGTGCATATGTCCGCTGCGCGTCAAAGCGGCGAAATCGAGTTCCGGGATGTCTCGTTTGCGTTTCCAGACGCGCCGGAGAATCTGGTGCTGGATCACATTTCCTTCCGTGTAAAACAGGGAGAGACCATTGCGGTCATCGGTTCGACCGGCAGCGGAAAGACCAGTCTGGTGCAGCTGATCCCGCGCTTTTATGACGCGACAGAGGGGGAGGTCCTGGTGGACGGGCAGGATGTGCGCACGTATTCGATGCAGACACTCCGGGATAAGATCGGGATCGTACAGCAGAAGACGGAGCTATTTTCCAGGAGTATTCGCGGAAATATTCTCTGGGGCAGTGAAGACCGATATGAGGAAATTATGGCTGCACCATCTGCGGAAAGAGCTGAAAATTCTCCCACGGGTCGCAGCTATAGCGAACCGAATACAGAAAGCGGCGAAGAGCAGAAGGCTGTAAGTGCCGGGGCGGGCGAAAACCGAGCTGTGCGTCAGGCGGCAAAGGCAGGAAAAATTTCAGAACCGACTCATCATGCTGCCCGGAAGACACCGGAGGCTGAAAATAATTCGGATAATCAGCCGGATCCGGTCAGCCGCGCGGCCAGGATTGCGCAGGCAGAGGAGTTCATCCTGCGCACGTCGGACGGCTATGAGACTCAGGTGACCGAGGGCGGTCATTCACTCTCCGGCGGGCAAAAGCAGAGGATATCTATTGCCCGCGCAGTCATTAAAGACCCGGAAATCCTGATTTTCGACGATTCTGGCAGTGCGCTGGATCTGAAGACAGAGGCGGCACTTTATGAAGCGCTGAACCGGGAATTTGCAGATACGACACGAATCATCGTGGCACAGCGGATTTTTTCCGTCAAAGATGCGGATCGGATTCTCGTGCTGGACAATGGGCGTATCTGTGCGTCCGGTACGCACGAGGAGCTGCTGCAAAGCTCGGATGTATACCGGGAGATTTGTCGTTCCCAGCTGAAGAAGGGGGAGATCGGGGCATGATGACAGAAAAGGGTAAATGGCAGTCCTCACTGATGAGACCGTACAGGGGATTTGCAGACAATTATATAGATGGCATTCTGCCCGGCAGAGAGAAATTTTGCCGGAAAGGCATTTTGCCTGGCAGGCAGGAAGTTGGCCGGAAAGAAGAGGAGGTGTCAGCGTAATGGCGGAAAATAGTAGAAACTCGGGAAATGCAGGGAATGCAGACACAGCTGGATCCGCGCCAAAGGTGGATCTGCGCCGCCGCGCGCCGATGGGTCAGCAGGTGGAGAAGCCCAAAAACATGCGGGAAACCCTTGGACGGCTGGTGCGCTACTTTACCCAGTCAAAAAATCTGCTGATCGGGCTGATTATTGCGGTTGTGGCAGTGACCATCGCCTCTCTGATCGCACCTTCCCTTCAGGGGCAGGTGATTGACGCGATCACGGAGCGCTCCTGGCAGAAATTTCGTATATTGCTGATTTTACTGTTGATTACCTTCGTGGCAAACAGCCTGTTCAGTCTGGCGCAGACCCTTCTTGCCGCACGCTTAAGCCAGAGTATTGTGCGCCACATGCGCTACGATCTGTTCCGCAAAATTGATCATCTGCCGATTGCTTATCTGGATCAGCATTCCAACGGGGATGTGATGAGCCGCATGACAAACGATATCGAGAATATCTCGAATACAGTATCGCAGAGCCTTGGCTCGCTGATTTCGGGCGTGCTGACAATTATCGGAACCGTTGCGATCATGTTCTGGTATTGTCCCCAGCTGACGCTGATCACCATGGTGACGGTGATTCTTACTGTACTGGTGACGACCTTTATGTCCAAAAAGATGCGCGTCGTTTATCGGAAACGTGCCAATGCGCTCGGACGGCTGAACGGGCATTCTGAGGAAATGATCTCCGGCTACCGCACGGTGCTTGCCTACAACCGGCAGGAGCGCACCAAGGAGGAATTCAGAGAACTCTCCGATCGTCTGACAAAGGAAGGCATTCGTGCGGAAATCCTCGGCGGGAGTATGGGCCCGCTGATGAACGCAATTTCCAGCCTTGGGTTTGTCATCGTGGCCGCGTGCGGAGGATATTTTGCCCTGAAAGGGATGATTACCATCGGTGTAATCTCTGCTTTCATCATTTACGCAAAGCAATTTTCGCGGCCAATCAACGAGATTGCGCAGCTTTACGGCTCCGTGCAGACCGCAGTGGCTGGCGCAGAGCGCGTTTTTGACCTGATGGATCAGCCGGATGAGGACAACAGCGGCACGGAGACAATCGACCAGCTGCAGGGAAATATTTCCTTTCGCCATGTCAATTTTTCCTATCTGCCCGGTAAGCAGGTGCTGCATGATTTTAATCTGGAAGTAAAATCCGGCCAGAAAATTGCGCTGGTCGGCGCGACCGGCAGCGGGAAGACGACAGTCGTAAATCTGCTGATGCGCTTTTACCCGGTCGACTCGGGAGAAATTCTCATTGACGGGAAAAATATCATGGATCTGAAACGGGACTGGCTGCGGCACAATACGGCTATCGTTTTGCAGGACACAGTGCTTTTTTCCGATACGATCGAGAACAATATCCGCTACGGCAATCCGGACGCGGACGACGCTGCCATGGCAGACGCCGCCGAGACGAGCAATTGCGCTGCCTTTATCCGCCGCATGAAGGACGGCTATCAGACCGTTCTGAAGCAGGCAGGCGCCAGTCTTTCCCACGGCCAGAGGCAGCTGCTGAACATCGCGCGCGCCCTCATTGCCGGCCCGAAGATCCTGATCCTGGACGAGGCCACCTCTTCTGTGGATACCCGCACCGAGCAGGGGATCCAGGACGCGTTGGTGCAGCTGATGAAAAACCGCACCAGCCTCATCATTGCCCATCGTCTTTCTACCATTCAGGACGCAGACGTGATTGTGGTTATGGACAAAGGTCAGGTGGTCGAGACCGGGACCCATGAGGAGCTGCTGAAAAAGCAAGGCGCCTATTATGGACTCTACATGGCGCAGTTTGCCGGGAATAAGACGTGAAGGCTCCGGCAGAACGGATTGGGAAAAATAGAGAGTGTGTGTTAAGCCGGACAGGAACATCCCGGCTTTTTCACATACTTTTCACAAATCTTTTACAGAAATCTTACGGATATAAACACAGATTTATCAAGGGTTATCGTCATTCGTCAAAGTCTCGGAAGCCGCTGAAACAAAGGGTTTTCAAGACTTTGAAAATTTATCAGAGTCTGTCAGAAGCTGTGTAAAAAAAGGTATGGGAATCGGAATCTAATGATACTCTCAGACCTTATTTATGGAAAATCTTACTTGCGTATATTTTTTTTATTGCATATAATGTTTTTACTTGGGAGGGAGCATAGTGCCATGGTAAATTTTGAATATGATAAATCGGCTCCAGATGCGCAGTATTATGAGGTTCTTGGTGATTTAATTGAACGCTGGGAATATGAAATTGTGGAATTTAAAGAGGCAAAAGGGAATTATAATACGGATCGTGCAGGTCAGTATTTCTCTGCGATTAGCAATGAGGCGAACCTGAAGCATCAGCAATATGGCTGGTTTGTCCTTGGGGTAAGTGAGAGCCATGAGAAGTATCCCGTTGGTACAAATTTTAAAAGTGGAGCGTCGTCGCTTCTGGAAAAGTTTAAGTATGAGATTTCCCAAAACATGACTGATGGCGCGACATATCTGGATATCATAGAAATTGGCCCGATTTACAAGGGAAAAACACGTCGTGTGCTGATGTTTAAAATACCTGCCGCGGCGACTGGAATGCCGACAGCGTGGAAAAATCATTATTATGCTCGAGCCGGAGAAAGTATTGTACCGCTTTCGCAGACTAAAATTGATATCATACGAAGTCAGGAGCGGATGGACTGGTCGAGGCAGCTTCTGGAAGGGGCGCGTCTGGAACATCTGGATCCGGAGGCAATAAAGCTTGCGAGAGAAAAATATCTGGAAAAAATGAATCGTCCTCACATTGCCGAGGAAGTATTGGGGATGACGGACGAACAGTTTTTAACAAAAATAAAGCTGATGATAGATGGAAAAGTCACAAATGCTGCAATGGTATTGTTGGGAAATCCTGATTTTGACTATCTGTTTTCAACCCCGCCAACAATGATGTGGCGTTTGTATGGAGCAGATGGCTCTAATCGGGATTATGCGATTTTTACAATTCCGTTTATTTCAGTTGTTGATAAGGTCATGATGAAGCTCCGGAATCTGACCTATCGTTATATGCCGAATCAAATGACATTGTTTCCAATGGAGACGAAGCAATATGATTTATGGATGCTGCGTGAATTGCTGAATAATTGTATTGCGCATTCCAATTATCAGCTTGGCGGACGAATTTATTTGAATGAATTCGACGAACAGATTACGATTACAAATCCGGGTGATTTTTTGCCGGAGAAGGTAGAAAAAGTGTTGCGTCCGGGATATAATCCTCCCTTTTACAGAAATCAGCTGCTGGCAGCGAGTATGGTTAATTTTAACATGATTGACACGCAGTCTTCTGGAATTCAGAAGGTGTATCGAATTCAGCGGGATAAATATTTTCCGATGCCGGATTATGACTTTTCGACGGAAATGCAGGTTGGCGTGACGGTCTATGGAAAGAGCCTGAATGAAGCCTATATGCATATTTTGTTTGGCCATCCGGAATTGCCGCTTGAGACGGTCTTTTTGCTGGATCGAGTGCAAAAAGGACGGGAAATTTCAAAGGATGCAGCGGATTACCTTCGAAAACAGAAGATGATTGAAGGGAGATATCCCAAGATTTATCCTTCAGCAGCTGTTTCCAGCACGACAAAGGATGAAGCACAGTATATCAGGAATAAAGCATTTGATGATCAATACTATAAAGACTTGATTGTAAGTTATCTTGAAACCTTTAAAAAGGCAAAGAAAGAAGATTTCCGCAAGCTTTTATGGGATAAACTGCCGGATATACTTACAGATGATCAGAAAAATAAAAAAATAACGAATATGCTCATGTCATTAAAAGGGAAAGGCATTATAGAAACAGATACAAGTAATAGACAAAGGGCAAATTGGGTACTAAAAAACAAAAATAATAATTAAGATGGATTTAGGTAAGCTTAGGTAAGCTTTTAGGTAAGGTTTTAGATGAGCAAATGCGAAGAAGCTTTGATTTTCAGGCCTCTTCGCATTGTTGTAGAGTTTGATTTTAGGTAAGATTCAGGTAAGGTTTAAACAATGTTGCTATCGTACGCAGATAATATCATTGTAAATACGAATTCACTGTAACATCTATCCGCCAATGCGCAAGATGACGGATTGAAATTGCAAAGAGGCATAAACGATCGTACTTCAAAGGCCGTCCCTCGCGGCGGGCTTTTTCTGCGTTAGTACCACGCAGGATATAAGGCTTGGGGTTATTGATTTCTCTTCGAAAACGCTCTATTTTTTCCGGTGTCACGCCTTTCTTTTCTGCGATATACATTGCTATTAGTTCTTCTTTTAGTATTCTCGTTCTTCTGGAGAAAAACTGGCATAGAAAGCAAGGGCTTCCTTGGCAATTGTACGTCTGAACTGGTGCAGATCCACTCTGGTGCGCATTTCTTCGTCTGTAAAGATATGCTGATCGGGGGCGATTAAAGGTCGTCCTCAAAAATTAGCTTGTTTCAGAAAATTCCTAAGTCCAACCCTCAAACGTCGGGGCGTTTTTTTGATGCACAAGGCCGGGCAAAGTATATCCCATGCGAAGCGTGGGATGCCACCCGGCGAGGATATATCCAAAAAGGGTAAAAAAAGGGTATGAACCACCAAAAGGGTACACACTGCTCGTGGAAAGCCTCTGTTTTTCACACTTTCACATACTTTTCACAAATCTTTTACAGAAATCTTACATATGTTCCTTATATTCTTCCGTATGTGAATGCTTTTGAAAAACTTCCGTAAAAGACTTTTGAGGAAGAATCTCCGATAAATCTTCGATTATTAATTTTCCAGAAAGAATTTCGCGAAAATGCGCTTCGAATGGCCGATGGGAGGTGATCTGCCATGGCAGAGATACAACACTCTTTTCAGAGATTTGAGAAAAAATTTATTCTGACACCAGAGCAGTATGAGAAGCTTCTGCCGGTTTTGCAGGAGCGGATGGATGAGGAAATCTATGGATTGCATACGGTCTGCAGTGTTTATTATGATACGCCGACCTATGCGCTGGCTCGAGCGTCGATCGAGGCTCCGGTGTATAAGGAAAAGTTCCGGCTGCGGAGCTACGGTGTGCCTGGAAGCGACGATTACATATATGCGGAGATTAAGAAAAAGTATCAGGGAATCGTTTATAAGCGTAGAGTGGAAGGGTGCCCGGGGGAGATTCTGGAGTTCCTGGACGGAAAAAGGGAGCTGCCGCATGATGAGCAGATTCAGAGCGAAATCCACTATTTTATGCGCAGCTATTTCGCTATAGAAGAAGCTCCGTAACTGTGAAGGTACTGAACAGTTACGAAGCTTCTATGGATCGAGAGTGCTAATTTCCCTGTACAATCCGGACAGAAACACTACAGTTATAATTTTAACTATATTGCAATTACCATAATCCCTGAATTTCCAGCATCTGAGGGATGGTGCTGAAATAATATTCAACAGTGTCAAAGAGTAAATTCGCGTATTCATCATAGGTATCTTCTAAACCTTGTGTACAAATATTTACCTCAACACCGTCGACCTCACCGTCAACAAGTTTACGGAGCCATATTTGTTCAATATCATCACAATAAATTTCGTAAGAGACGCCGGGGTTGTTTTCATCGGTAAAAGTCAGCACCATAGAAGACAGCCATTTAAAGCTATCGAATGTTATTGTTTCCTCAGAAGTGCCGGATTCAGTCATTGCTTCCGTTTCTGTCTCTGCCGATATTTCTTCGGCGAAGGCTGTCATACTGGTGCACAGGATTGAAAATGCCATTACGACAGCGAATACGAATTCCGCCAATTTTTTAAACTTTTTCATTTTGTTTCTCTCCTTCCTGATCAAAAATACCGCTTCTGTCCGAATTGCTGATACTTTTATATCACAAACTGGGGGGGCGCAAGTAGATTCGTGGAAGAATTTGGAAAGAATGAGTACAGGAGTTACATGTCACACCCGTAGATTGGGAAATACTGTAAATCTGGTCAATGTGTGACTTGTAACGGACAGGACTCGGCACCGATCTGTATGACGATGTGTCTTTAGAAAATCAAGGAGTATTCCAGAATGAAAAAGCATTGACTTAGCAATGATATTGCTTTTTCGTGTCAAAATCATGATATACGAGGCTGCTTTTTCGTGCAAAAACAAGCTTAAACGAGGTTGCTTTTTCGTGCTAACAATGATATAATCCAGGAAATGGAGCACCTGCAACTAAATTGCCTTCGGCTGCGCTGATCAAAGCAGAGCGCAGAGGGGGCAGGTACACAAGTGGCGGCCGGAAAGGCAGGTATCGTGCATGCGTCTGAGACGAAAAATTTATGACAATCTTATGAACTGGAAGAATACCGCTGCAGGTTCTTCAGCGTTACTGATCGAAGGAGCGAGGCGTGTTGGAAAAAGTTTCATCGTAGAAGAATTTGGAAAGAATGAGTATGACAGCTATATCCTGGTGGACTTCGGAAATGTCTCAAAGGAGATTCTGGATTTATTTGAGAACGAAACATCCAACCTGGATCTTTTTTTTGCCAAGCTTTCTGCATTTTATGGAAAATCTTTGCATTTGCGGAAATCTCTGATTATTTTTGATGAAGTGCAGCAATTTCCGAAAGCCAGGCAGCTAATTAAATATCTGGTAGCGGACGGAAGATATGATTTTATTGAGACAGGATCTCTGATCCGGCTGAAGAAAAATGTGAAGGATATCATTATTCCCTCAGAGGAAGATCATCTGGAATTGTATCCGCTGGATTTTGAAGAATTTCTGTGGGCGATGCAGGATGAGAGCACGGCATCCCTGATCCGACAGTGCTTTGAGGCAAGAGCTCCGCTGGGTCCGGCTCTTCATCGGAAGGTGATGAATGATTTCCGACAATATCTTCTGGTCGGCGGAATGCCGCAGGCAGTCGTAAAGTATGTGGAGACGAAGGATTTTGAAGCGGTGGATATCGTAAAACGCCGGATCCTGCGTCTCTATCGGGATGATATTTCAAAATTTGCCAGCGGAAATGAGGATAAAGTATTCGCTGTTTTTGATGGCATTCCTGCCCAGCTTACAAGAAAAGAGAAAAAATACAGGCTTTCGACGATTCGTAAATCGGCGCGCACCAGAAACTATGAGGACTCTTTCAACTGGCTCGGAGAAGCCATGATTGTAAACAACTGCTACAATTCTACAGATCCGGGTGTGGGATTGGCGCTTAGCGCTGATAATGCGACGCGTAAATGTTATATGGGGGATACCGGCTTGCTGATTACACAGACCTTTATGGATCGTCCATATGCTGAGAATGAGTTGTATAAAGCGGTTTTGTTTGACAGGCTGAATATCAACCAGGGCATGATCATGGAAAATATCGTGGCGCAGATGCTTCGAAAAAATGGGCATATGCTGTATTTTTATTCCCGCAGTGATTCGGTACACAGAGAGAATCATATGGAAATTGACTTTCTGATCACGCAGAAGAAAAAGGTTGTTCCGCTGGAAGTGAAATCGGGAAATTATCGTTCTCATGCGTCTCTGGATAAATTCCGCAGAAAGTTTTCTTCTCAAATCGGTGAGGCGTATATTTTGTATACGAAAGATGTTCAGATGAAAAATGGAATCTGGCATTTACCAGTCTACATGGCGATGTGTTTGTAAGAAATATGAAAAAAGTGGACAGATCAGGATATCCATCCGCGCCTGTCCACTATCGGAGTGTACATGCATTATGAGAAGTGGTTTTCTTCTCATAATTTATAAAACGATGAAACCGTCTGATTTCAATATTTCATACTATTTCGGAACTACCGTTGTACTGATGGATTTATATCCCAGGTTTACAATATATTCAAAATCTGAAGAAAGCTTTACTTTTTTCGTGCTTCCATACTCTTTATAAACCGTAATCGTAAGCACTTTACTGTTTTTCTTCACCTTACATACGCCGTAATAAATGGGATAACCAGAGTATTCTACGTCTGTGACGGAGGTAGAGCGGGACACCTGATTCGCTTCAAAGGTCGCGGATGATGGAGATGTACTCCATTTTTTCCCATATCCATACAGCATCTGAATGATGTAAACCTGCTGCGCTGTAACGGCTTTTTTCAGATTGATGGTAATGGTTGTACCGCCGGCAGATGCTTTAATCGAGGAAAGCTTCAGGTTCTGCAGGACTGATTTATTCTCCGCGTAGGAGTACATAGCCGTGTACACGCTGTATGCTCTCTGATAGTACGGAATCGCCAATTTACCAGTGGAAGCACCCGTTGTATAGGAAGTGAGAACTCCATAGTTAAAATCATACTTTTCATTCCACTCAAGCTCCGCGTTGTAGAAAGCAATTACCTTTTTCATGATGGTTGTAAAGTTTTTAGAAGTAATCTTTACATCATAATATTTTGCCAGAGCTTTTGATGTTTTGGCCAGTGTGGCAAATTTACCGGTCGTTCCAATAGTACCCGCGTTTACCACTTTGAGTGTGAGAGTATAGGTTACTCCTTTGTATTTTGCAGTAATTTTTGTAGTGCCCTTTTTCAGTGCCTTCACATAGCCGGATGATTTACCTACCGTTGCCACCGAAGTATTGCTGCTCTTGTAGGTAATACTCAGATCCGAACCGGAAGTAAATGCATAGCTGCCATCACCGCTCATCAGCTGACCAAACAAATCACCGGCATAAAAAGTCTGCCCTGCCTCTACCTTCAGGGTATCTGTGGTGTTGTAGGGGCCATATCCGTCGCAGTTAAATACCCATCCAATCGCTTTGGCATCGGCTGCGCGCGCGGGAACCGCAAACAAAACAGATAGTGTTATAGCAAAAAACAGGACTGCAAAAACACACAACAGCTGACTTTTTGTTGATTTTGTAACTTTCATACTCATGTTCCTCCCTTTTTTTGTGAAGTATATCATTTGGGCAGAGATGGTGTCAAGCGTAACATCATAGTCTGTTATTGAACTTAAAAAATGATTATAAGAATAATATTCGCTGTAATACAGATGCTCGATAACATGTGAATTTCATTGCCGCAAGCGCCTCGTTTTTCCTGACATTTATGTATATGAAAGAACCGCTGCACTGAGAAAAATCAGATGCGGCGGTTCATATGATTGCAGAATAGACCGGGTTATTCCCGCAAAGCAACGAGCCAGGTAGCCAGATTCGTCGGCAAGCCGACACCTTATGACATAGCTTGCACGGATGTTTGAATGTTAAAACCCTCTTTCGTCCCGCGTAAAATGTCCTGGTTATCTTAGTTAAGCTTCATATCTCCATCTTTCACCCATCCAAGCTTTCTGACTACCAGATTGATCAGCGGGCAGAGGATGGCGGGCAGTATAAAACAGATGAGAGCCAGGCCGATCCAGTCGGAGGCGGTGACAGCTGCTTTGACGCCATCAGCGATGTCGCTCATCCACCCGGTGTAGACGCCGATCGGGCCGACGAAGCCGCAGGTACCCATGCCGGAGGATACAGCGGTGCCGTTCATTTCCATATGAAAGACACAGGTGGCGATGGGGCCTGTGATGGCGGAGGTCAGGATGGGGGCGATCCAGACGCGGGGATTTTTGACGATGTTGCCCATCTGCAGCATGGAGGTGCCGACTCCCTGAGAGACAAGTCCGCCCCAGCCGTTTTCGGGGAAGGACATGACCGCGAAGCCGACCATCTGCGCGCAGCAGCCGGCAACCGCTGCGCCTCCGGCCAGGCCGGTCAGACCGAGCGCGGCACAGATCGCGGCGGACGAAATCGGCAGAGTCAGAGCGATGCCGACGACAACGGACACCAGAATGCCCATCAAGAATGGCTGCAAATTGGTCGCCCACATGATCAGATTGCCGATTTTCATCGCGGCAGAGCCCAGCGCGGGTGCCCACCAGGCGGAGAGCGCGATGCCGACGCCGATGGTGACAAGCGGCGTCACGAGAATATCGATTTTGGTTTCTTTGGAGACGGCTTTGCCGATTTCGGACGCGAGGATTGCGATAAAAAGGACGGCCAGTGGTCCGCCGGCGCCGCCGAGCGCGTTGGCCGCGAAGCCGACCGTGATCAGTGAAAACAGCACCAGCGGCGGGCAGTGCAGAGCGTAGCCGATCGCAACTGCCATCGCCGGTCCGCTCATGGCGGTCGCCAGCGAACCGACCGTATAGTCTACGCCGCTGACGGTGGCGACTGTCTGTGTCAGGAATCCGATCTGGAACTGTGTGCCGAGTGTGTTGATGATCGTGCCGATCAGAAGCGAGCAGAACAGTCCCTGCGCCATCGCCCCGAGCGCGTCGATGCCGTAGCGCTTCAGAGAAATTTCGATGTCTTTTCTTTTAAGAAATGCTTTTACTTTTTCCATACCTTTTTCCCTTCGTAAGTGTAGAAAAATGAGTTCTTTCGTTGCGCGGGTTTCATTATACGCCTCATTTTCCAGGTTGTGTGTCAAAATTTTATCAAAAAAACAATTTCAGCAAGTTGAAGGAAGCTGAGGCGAAATCTGAAATAATTCAGGAAAAAATACGATAAATCCAGATACTTTTGACGGCGTTTTTGGGGAGATTGTACGGCGGCTTATCTGGAAATCCGATCAGGCAGAGACAGATGTCGGCCATCTGCCGCAAATGAATCATAAAAAATGGATTGAGTTTTAATCAGCTTTCTTGTATACTGCGAACGTGAGTAACGACAGAATATAAAGCACCTGTATGAATATCGCTTTTGGCGGTGCGGACGCCAGTGACGCCAGCACTTCATTCCCGCAAAACAGCGAGCCAGGTAGCCGGAGGCATAAGGGCACTGAGTGCCAGTGGCACGCAGGACGGTTTTATGTCCCGATTTTCTCAGAAAATCGAGGACGCAGGCACCGGTCGGAGCGAAAAAGGTGCGCAGGTGACAGGGAGGCGGACAGACATGCCAGTTTTTGATTTCAGCAGCGCCCCGCAGAAGCGGGAGCAGGCTGCGGAGAGTACTTATACAATTTTTCGTTCGAATGCGCCGTCGGCTTCGGCTGAGCGGCCGATTCTGGTCCTGGACAATAGCCGGAGACAGTGGAAGCACCACTCGAACGGTATTTTTTCGAAGCCGGATCAGCGGACGGCGTTTGAATTTGATGAGGAGGGCGGCACTGAGTCTGCGGATATTCTGCAGATTGACGCACGCTTTGTCAGCCTGCTGCGCTGGCTGGGGGAAAGCCATATCCGGGTGCGCCTCTCCGGAGCCAACCGCGAGGACGGATATGCGGTTTACCGCATCCGGGAGATTGCGTACGGCGGCGCGACGAAGCTTTCCGCAGAGGATGGATTTCTCCAGTTTATGATTGAGCGGCTGCTCGCGAGCGACGCTCCCGGGAAGGAACTGGAGGAAGATGAGCAGGAAGAGACCGGCGATGAGATGAAGCTGACCAGTCTGCAGAGCATCACGGATTTTCTGAACTGCGCCGGAAGGACGCTGCCGGACAATATCCGGCTGTGGGCGCGGCGGAATCTGGCGGTGGCGCGTTCTCATGAGGTGACTGCGGAGGAACGGCGGCACGCGCAGAGGGCGCTTTCCATCATGCTGAACATCCATTGGAAGAGCAATTATTTTGAGTCGATCGACCCGCAGGAGGCCAGAAGGATCCTCGATGAGGAGCTTTATGGGATGGAGCGGGTAAAACAGAGAATTATTGAGACCATTATCCAGATCAACCGCACCCATACCCTTCCGGCCTACGGGATGCTGCTCGTGGGTCCGGCCGGTACGGGAAAATCACAGATTGCCTATGCAGTGGCGCGTATCCTGAAGCTGCCGTGGACGACACTGGACATGAGCTCGATCAACGATCCGGAGCAGCTCACCGGCAGCTCCCGCATTTATTCCAACGCGAAGCCGGGTATTATTATGGAAGCATTTTCCGCGGCCGGCGAGTCGAATCTGGTCTTTATCATCAACGAGCTGGACAAGGCAGCAGCCGGAAAGGGCAATGGCAATCCGGCGGATGTGCTGCTGACACTTTTGGACAATCTGGGCTTTACGGATAACTATATCGAATGTATGGTGCCGACGGTCGGCGTCTATCCGATCGCGACCGCAAATGATTTAAGCCAGATCAGCGCGCCGCTGATGTCCCGTTTCGCTGTTATCGAGCTCCCGGATTATACACCGGAGGAGAAAAAAATCATCTTTTCACAATTTGCGCTGCCCAAGGTCTTGCGGCGTATGAGCATCCGTGAGGACGAGTGCATCCTGCCTCCGGCAGCAGTCGACGCTGTGATTGAAAAATACGCCAATACGACCGGCATCCGCGACCTGGAGCAGGCAGCGGAGCACATTGCCGCCAACGCGCTCTATCAGATCGAGGTGAATCATGTGCCCTCCGTTGTATTCGACGCGCAGGGGGTGCGGAATCTGCTGGCGTGAGGGGATGTTGTGAAATGCATAAAAACGTGTATTAATAAAAGAGAAGATAAAGAAGAAATATATTAAAATAAAATAAACTACATAAATAGTATTGATTTAATAATGATTATGTGATATTCTCGCTGAGAATCAAATTGTTTTTGTGAACTGTGGAAAGGAGACAGTGTTCAGTGAGAAAATGTGGAAAGTCAAATGGTACCGAAGAGAAAACGAAGCTATACGAGGAACAGAAGAACTACCGGACGGAAGACGACCAGCTTCATGATTCGGCAGTACAGTACGCATGCAGACGGCAGGGGGACTACACGATAGATGATTACTATGCGCTTCCAGATGAACAGAGGGTGGAGCTGATCGACGGAGTGATCTATGACATGGCGGCGCCCGGATTTGGGCATCAGACGGTTGCAGCACATCTATTCGTGCAGTTGAATGAATTTATCGATTCGCATGGCGGCTCCTGCCTGCCATTTATGTCTCCGGTGGATGTGCAGCTGGACTGTGATGAGCGGACGATGGTGCAGCCAGATGTAGTGGTTCTCTGCGATACGAATAAGCTGAAGAAACGATGTATTTATGGCGCGCCGGATCTGGTGATGGAGGTTCTCTCTCCTTCTACGAAAAGGAAGGATGAAACCATAAAACTGGAAAAGTACAGGAAAGCAGGGGTACGAGAATACTGGATGATCGATTTCAGACAGGAAAGAGTTGTAGTTTATGATTTTGAACACAAAAGCCGTCCAGCCATATATGGAATGAATCAGCCGATTCCGGTACAGATTTTCCAAGGGGACTGTCAGATCCGGTTTGAGAAAATGCTTGAAAAAGTTTATACGCTGCAGACGTATGGAGCTTTATGACCAGACGGTGGTCATGAGGACAGGCTTCCCACCGCATGGATCAGCATGGAAAGCTCTTCGCCGTCTGCGCTGACGGCGGTTACGCGCAGCAGGCTCTCATCCTGCTCAATTGTGAAATCAGAAAGCTCGACCAGCGCGGTCCCCATGGACGCGGTCGGCGTAGTTTCTTCGCGCACGAAAAGTTCGCAGAGTGAGCCGTCATAGTAGTATATATAAGTGCAGGTTGCTGTTTTGGCGCTGTCGTCAGAACGCAAGGCGAGCGCCGGAATCCCTTCTACGGACGAAAAAGAGATCAGTCCTTCTGAATCATACTGGCGTACTTTTTCCGCGACATAGGCAACTGCGGTGCGCGAGGTATAATTTTCCTCCAGGCTGGACACGCTGTTCTGATAGACCAGCGCACCGGTGCCCGCCAGGATCAGCGCAAACAGCGCGAAGGTGATCAGCAGAAGAAAGGTAAACAGAAAATCGGTACTGTGCTGTTTTTTGCGGTACATAGTTACACCTCAAATCTTAAAATACTCAGGAGATTTTGGAAATTCACCGCTCATGAATGCGTCCTGATACTGATTCACTCACATAAAGATAGAAGGTTATTTCTGACCTCTGTCAGAGAAGGACGATTAGGACGATTTATATGGGGCTGCGGGGGAAGCAGTTCGCAAGCCTACGTCAATGGTATGACCGTAACAGATGGCATCAGATTCGCCCCCAGTATCTCATAATCTACGACATATTTATCAGAATCCCAGCTGATGCCATAATGCTCGCGCAGATAATCCAGACTCTCCGGATAAGCACCTTCCGTCGCGTAGCACTGCACCGCGCTGCGCGTGATGGCAGTCTGCAGGCTTTTGGCCTGCTCAGTAGTCGCTGTCTGGCTGAGCTGTCCGGCTCCGTATATCAAAAGAAACGCCGCGCAAACGAAGATCATGGCGGTTGTCAGGATCTGGCGGAGCAGGGAATGGGATTTTTTTTCTTTCACAAAACGATTCATGGAACACCTCTGTTACCATTTTGCTGCTGTGTAGCGTGTTTCGAGCCGCAGGCTGCAGACCGACTGCGCGAAACGCGAAACGGTTACCCAATGTTTGACATGACACCCAACAGGGGAAGCATGACAGAGACCAGGATCAGGCCGGTCAGGATAGAGAGGACGGCAGTGATGGCTGGCTCGAGTGCCCCTACGGCTGACTGGATGCGGGCGTCCGCATCCTCCTGACAGCGCACGGAAACCTCTTCCAGAGCGGTTTCAGCGGAACCGGTGCGGAAGCCGATAGAGACCATGCGCGCGTTCAGCCCTGTGAAAACGCCGGAATCATGCAGTGCTTCGCCAAAGTCCAGGCCCTCGTCCATTTTCTGCGAGGCCAGTTCCAGCCTTTGCTGCGCTTCCGGATCATCCGTGAGACCGGCTGCCAGAGAAAATCCCTCGCCCATATCCAGCCCGCTGTGCAAAGCCAGGGACAGGGTATGAGAAAAACGGGAGCAGGTCAGCAGATCATTGACTGTCCGCATAAAAGGCAGATGGTTCAGAAGACCGAGTACCCTTACGCGCAGTTTTGACGTTTTGAGAGATACCAGTACCAGAACCACGGCCGCGACAAACAGGATAAGAATGACGGCCGAAGCACGCTGCATCACGTTGCCGATTCGGAAAACGACCGATGTGACGCCTGAAATTTCCATGCCGAGCTGCTCGAAGACATCTTCAAAGACGGGCATGACCTGAGTCATCAGGACGGCCAGCACCGCAAACAGCATGGCCAGCAGAATCAGCGGCCAGGTGAGCGCGTCCCGGATACTGCCGGTCAGCGCACGCTGTCTGTCATAATAGGAAGAAAGAGAGCGCATGACTTCTTCAAGTTCACCTGAGCGTTCACCGATTTCGGTCATTCGGACAAAATATTCCGGGAAACAGCCGGTGCCGCGCAGAGATTCGGCAAATTCACCGGTCTCTTCAAGCGAATCATAGACTTCTCCAAGAATCTCCTGACCTTCGCCGGGAGGAGAATCTTCCTTTAAGATAGAGATACCCTCCAGCGTAGAAATGCCGGAGTGCAGAATCATCGCGAGCTGCCCGGACAAAAAGGCAAGCTCACCATCATTTAAAACCTGTCTCATAAACAATCCTTTCTAAAATCATCGCTGCGTGGCGCTTTGCAGTAAGTTGGTTTACAAGCACTCGCCGCGGCTTTATTATTACGAATTTGTAACTATTTGGCACCTTCACAGCTGCATGAATTCTAACGTATCGGTGTCTTTTCTCTCGCAAAGCTGCAAAACAGAAGGTCAGTCGCGAAGGAGTTATCTTACATACAGTACCGTATAATTGTCATTGTCACTCATATACTCCGCAGCGGCCTCCTCGTCGCTGCCGGAGGATCCAAGAGTCGGATCCAGCAGAGTCCAGTTTTCTCCGTTGAACTGGATGGCGCTCTCCACCCAGCCTCGTGACTCTATGTACACGTCAATCCAGGCATGCCGCACGTCTTCCACATAGCCGATCACAAGCCTGGCCGGGATGGATACTGACCGCAGCATGGCGGAGGTCAGGGACGCGTAATCAAAGCAGATGCCTGTACCGGTGGCAAGTGTCTCATCAATATCCGGAAGATAGCCGGTCTCTACCGTCGCGGCCTTTTCATAATCGTAGGTAATATGGTTGATGATATAGTCATAAATAGCGTTCAGCGCGTCCAGATCCGTCTCGGCGTCCGCGGTGAGCTCGGCGGCCAGTTTGACAGCCTCACTGTCTTCTGTGAAATTCACGTACTGGTTTGGATAAAGGAAGGGCAGGAATTCATTTTCCAGCTCTACGTCCAGTGTACAGGCAAAAAGAGCCGTGTACTGGTCGTCACCGATATTTTCATAGCCGACGACTGCATACGTGCCGTCCCCCGCTGTCAGCGGAAAAGCCGTGATTTCGTCCGCCGTTTCAATAAAATATTTATAATTCACGCCATCCGGTCCGGAAATCTGTAGATTGACCTTTGCGTCATCTTCCTTCAGCACACAGGTAAAATATCCCTGATCAATATGGGAAAAATCCACGTCCAGCAGATCCTTGTAGCTATCTGTCATCTCGAACTCGGGAACCAGGACGGTAGTTTTTCCTGCCTCGTAGCGGATGGCAGTCGAAGAAGAGGAGTCGCCATCCGAACCGCCGGATTCTCCTGCACCGCATCCGGAGCAGAACAGTCCGCAGATAAATATCGCACAGAACAACAGCAACATCTGGGGGCGGATGCATTGTTTCCTATATATAATAATCACCTCAATGTTCTCAGATATAGAACAGTATAACAGATCATTAAAAAAAGAAAAGGGAAAAGTGGTGAAAAAATTTGCAAAAAAATACAGAACCCCCGTGAGAAATCACTGGAGAAGAAACAGAAAAAGAAAAAGCCTTAAACAGAAATAATGAAACTGAAAAAAACCTGAAAAAACAGGAAAAAAGTGGTTGACAATTGAAAAATATAGGAGTATTGTAAAGACAACAGAAAAGGATAATTTCGATAAAGGCAAACTCGTCGAAAGGCGGGGACGCAAAGCCAAGGGTCTAAGGTCTATTATTCAACAGAAGACTATGACAGCCGGTTGCCGCATTTCCATTTACTTTGTAGAAAAATGGACAGCAGACAGGGATTCAGGCAGACAGGGTAAATGGTACATAGTAAAGATATTCATCTGGATATTCCAATTTGGAATATCACTTTTAGATAAGTATCTTTATAAAATGTTACAGGCGACCGCTGATTAGTTATTAATCAGGCGGTTTTTTTGTTCGATAATTACTTTTTCGGCAAATATATTTATTAATAAGGGCAATGAAAAGACAGGAGGGATTTTGTATGAAAAGTGAGCAAGTAAAGGAATTCTTCAAAAAGACATCTGTAAGAGTGACAGGCATTGTACTTGCTGCGACGATCGCTGTTGGGAGCATCTGGGCAGCAAATTATCAGGCAACCTCCGTACCGGAACTGGTGACGAACATCGACACCGAAGAGGTTGTGACGGTTACGGAGGAGACGGTACCGCTTACTGATACAAAGGTGACAACATCCACCAAGACAACCAAGAAGACGACCACCGCGACGGCAAATAAGAAAGCGACGAAGACCTATTCCTCGACCGGCAAGGCGACGACGAAGACCACGACCAAGACTTCTACTTCGAAGACTTCATCTACCACTAAGAAGACCACGACCAAGACGCAGGTGAAGACACAGACGACAAGCAAGTACACCAAGGGATCTAAGAAGTATAAGAAGACTACCACGACACAGACAACCGTGACAAAGACAGTCGTAACAACGACTACGGCAACAAGCAGCAACAGCACATCAACCGCATCCACAGCTTCCACAGCCTCGACCGCGAGCACAACAACGGCTAAGACGATCGAAGCGCTTGCACCGAAGGTGGACAGCAGAGTGGTGACAGCGTGGAATCAGCTGGGATTCAGTTTCGTGATCAACTCCGGCGTTGCATATTCAGGACTGTTTGACGCTAAGACTCAGACGATTACGTTGAAGACGGTAGACGATACAGTATATCATGAGTTAGGACACTTTGTAGCGTTTGTAGCCGGCAATGTAGATCTTTCCTCTGCTTTCGTCTCAGTTTACAATGAGGAAAAAGATCTGGTTACTTCGTATAATAAAGCTTATGTGACACAGAGCAGTTCCGAGTATTTCGCGGAGTCCTTCAAGGAATACACACTGGACGCAGCGACATTGAAGGCTTCGAGACCTAAGACTTACGCAGCGATCGAGGCGGCGCTGAACAAGATCACGACCGCGCAGATCACAAAGATCGCTACTGTATACTCAGCAGTGTGGAACTAAGACGAATATAAAGAATATCAAGATTTTACAAAAATGTTTTTAGACATTTGAAATGAAAAGAAAAAGCGGAGCCGATATGGCTCCGTTTTTTGCTATTCTGTGCTGTCTTCGGTGTCCTTTTTGGTATTGCCGGCATGATCCGGGATTTGGGCAGCCTCCGAAGTGTTGTCTTCTACTGCGTTTCTGCCGCCAGTGGTGTCTGCTTCTGCTGCGTCTGCTTCCGCTGCGGCATCTTCCGGCGTCACGCCCATGGTCTGGTCTACATCCCAGAAATCCGGATTCTCATTCCCTTCTTCCTTCGGCATATATTTTTGAAATATTTTGGAAAGGAAGCTCGTGTTGCAATAGGATATAATTGAAAATCCTCCAAGGATCCAGACCAGGATTGCCCAGGTCAGGGTCGTGTTGTTGAAAAAGGTGACAACGATGGCAGCTGCTACGATGGCGATCATGGCAATTGTCCGCGGAAAATCCGCAATGGCCATGATGAAGGAGTTCCGGAAGGTATTCCTTATCGTGTTGTCAAAACGTGCCAGGATTGCGTACTGATAAAGAAATACCATGACGCAGGCGATGCAGATGATGATGATGATCACTCGCAGTACAGTGTAAAACATACCTGTCATGTCTCTCAGGATCAGGAGATCACCGACAAGAATTGCCGCGACGAGAATCGTGATCAGCCACATGGCAGTTGCCTGTTTAAAATTCTGGCGGAAGGATCTGAAAAAGCTTTTGATGATGTAGCCTTCCTCTCCATCGTGCATTTTCAATGTCACATAATTCAGGCCGGTCAATGCGGCTCCGATCGTGAAGACCGGAATGCAGCAGAGCAGGAAGCACAGATTCAGGATCATCAGATCCGCGAGCTTGCCTAAGGCCTGCCAGAAGGGGTTTTCCATGTTAAATAAACCGCTCAATTCTATCACTCTTTCTTTTTTTATAGGATTGGACGCCACAATTCCTGATCGATCTGCTGAGTGTACGTTTCCCGGTTTTTTGTCCGGATGGGAAATTTCTTTAAATTCCTTTGCTGGAGAAAAGCCGCAGGCGGATGAAAATCTGCCGGATCATTGAATCGTTGGGTGTCCGTTTTTAATTGTCAAGGTGCTGTCTGTTGGTGTTTATGATGATCAGTTGCTTTACATGGCTGCGCTGTGAATGATACAATGATCATACTGCTTAGCCATTCAAATCATGTAATAAGAAGGCTTGCGATATCTGAAAAATTCAGGAACAAGTCCTCAAATATGCCAACCTTGATGATAGAGTCGAAAGAGTATTGCACATTCACTATATCTTTTTCAAAGAGGCTGACTGTAACGATTTTTCGTCTGGGATCTACAATCCAGTATTCTCGCACTCCATATTTTTTGTAGTAGTAAGCTTTGCGGATATAATCATCGGATGGATTACCCGGAGAGACAATCTCAACAATAAAATCCGGTGCTCCATTACATCGTTTTCCGTCCAGCTTACTTCTGTCACAGATGACCATGATATCAGGCTGCACAATTGTAAGAGGTATGTCAGAGAGCTTCACGTCAAATGGGGCGTGATAGACTCTGCAAGTTCCTTTTTTACTTTTGATATAGTTATTTAATGTGGTGACCAGTTCCGTGGAGATGGTCTGGTGGTCGTCTGCTGGTCCTGCCATGCTGTAAGGGATTCCGTCAAAGATTTCGACTCGGCTATCTTCTGGCAGTGCCTCATATTCTTCAAGGGTCATGTTTTTTAATTGCGGTTGTAACGCTGGCATAGGTACACCTCCCTTCTATGGCAGGATGGTCTGTCTTTGACTATTGGTAAAGCAGTTTCCTGACAAATATAGAAAAGCACCTCGCCCGCGCTCGAGGAATCTTTTGCCCGGCGAGAGCAGACAGGAGCCTCTGGCGAAATTGCTTCGCGGTGGAGTGCCTCTCAAAGAGTATAGTAGATTCAGCGAAAAAAATCAATGAATATCGAGTTTTTTTCACGACAGCGCTAAAGAATAAAAACTTTTCGCAATAAAAATACTTGTATTTTCCCACAA
>JAJBVE010000071.1 GCA_020859995.1 Clostridiales bacterium | reverse complement strand
GACTAAATTCAACTTGTCCCCCCTTCAGAGTGGAATTTACTTTTTCACTTCAGCCTTTTTATTCTTTAGCGCTGGTTACGGTAAATAACGCTTGCTTTTTCCGGATGATATGATAAGATTCACGTAGGTATTTTGTAAGAACATGATTCTTCCTGTTTTCACGTTTTTTGATAAATCCTGTATGTGAAGGCAGGAAATCTCGTGGGATAAGATTGTATAAAGGCAGGCTACAGAATGAGAAAACTGGCACTTAGTGACGAGATTTTACTTTCCGTTGAAAAACCAGCCCGGTATATTGGCGGAGAGATTAATTCAGTAATAAAAGACGCGAATACCGTGGATATCCGCTTCGCTATGACCTTTTGCGACCTTTATGAAGTAGGGATGTCGCATACGGGGCTGCATATTCTTTATGACATGTTTAACCGCCGCCCGGATATCTGGTGCGAGCGCGTTTTTTCACCATGGACAGATCTGGATAAGATTATGCGGGAACAGAAAATCCCGCTGTTTGCTTTGGAATCACAGGACGCGATTCGAAATTTCGACTTTATAGGCATCACTCTTCAATATGAAATGTGCTACGCCAACGTTCTGCAGATCCTCGATCTGGCACAGATTCCGCTTTTCGCAGCTGAACGTTCCGATTCGGATCCTTTCGTGATCGGCGGAGGCCCATGTGCTTACAATCCAGAACCTCTTGCGCCGTTTTTTGATATGTTTTATATTGGCGAGGGAGAGACCGTTTATGACAAGTTATTTGATTTGTACAAGGAATGCCGCGCCGGAGGAGTTTCGCGGGAGGTGTTTTTACACAGAGCAGCCCAAATACCTGGCATTTATGTTCCTTCGCTTTACGAAGTGACTTATAAAGAGGATGGGACGATAGCTTCTTTCCTTCCAAAGGAGCCGGATATCCCGGCAGTCATTGAAAAACAGGTCGTTATGGATTTGAATCACGTTCCCTATCCGGAAAAGCCAATTGTACCTTATATGAAAGTAACACAGGATCGGGTTGTGCTGGAAATTCAGCGCGGCTGCATCCGGGGCTGCCGTTTCTGTCAGGCTGGGATGATTTACCGTCCCACCAGGGAGCGGTCTCTGGATTTTCTAAAAGAACATGCTTCGCGGATGCTGACAACATCCGGTCAGGAAGAAATTTCTTTAAGCTCTCTTAGCTCCAGTGATTACAGTGATCTGAATGGAATCGTAACCTATCTGATTGATGAGTGTCAGGAGAGGAAAGTGAATATTTCGCTGCCGTCGCTGCGCATTGACTCTTTCTCTCTGGATATTATGAGCAAGGTTCAGGATGTCCGCAAAAGCAGCCTGACTTTTGCCCCGGAAGCTGGAACGCAGCGCATGCGCGACGTCATCAACAAAGGATTGACGGAAGATGTGATTTTGCAGGGAGCCAGGGAAGCCTTTCGCGGCGGATGGAATAAGGTTAAGCTTTATTTTATGCTTGGTCTTCCTTATGAGACGGATGTTGACAGACAGGCGATCGCCCACCTGGCGGATCAGATTGCCCGTTGTTACTATGAAATTCCCAAAGAAGAACGAAATGGCAAATGTCAGATTACCGTGAGCACATCTTTCTTTGTCCCAAAGCCGTTTACGCCGTTCCAATGGGCCTCCATGCATCCCGTGGGCGATTACCTTGGCTTTGCAAAAACAGTAAATCACGAAATCAAAGAAATGCTTAATCACAAGAGCATCCGCTACAACTGGCATCAGGCGGATGTTACTCTCTTGGAAGGCGTGTTTGCCAGAGGAGATCGGAGAGTAGCGGAAGTGATTCTAGACGCGTACCGAAACGGGGCATTATTTGACGCGTGGACGGAATGCTGGAATTACGACCGTTATCTGGCAGCGTTTGCGCATACAGGAGTTGACATGGATTTCTATACAACCAGGGAACGCAAAGAGGATGAGATTTTCCCATGGGACTTTATTCACATAGGTGTGACCAAACAGTTCCTGAAAACCGAGTGGCGTAAGGCAAAAGAAGCTTCCATTACGCCTAACTGCCGCCAGAAGTGTTCCGGCTGTGGAGCTATCTGCTATGGAGGAGGTGTCTGTGTTGAAAGTAAGGGTTAGATTTTCCAAAAAGGGAAGCATGAAATTTATCGGACATCTGGATGTCATGCGCTACTTTCAGAAGGCATTGCGCCGGGCGGAGATTGACGTCGCTTATACAGAAGGATTTAACCCTCATATGATCATGTCCTTCGCGTCTCCTTTGGGCATCGGATTGACCAGCGATGCGGAGTATATGGATATTGAACTAAAGACCCCCATTTCATCGCAGGAAGCCATTGAACGGCTGAACCAGGTCGGTACAGAGGAAATGTCGGTGACCGGATTTGTATGCGTTCCCGAAGGAAAGGCAAATAAAGCCATGACGCTTG
Source organism: Clostridiales bacterium (assembly GCA_020859995.1). Lineage (GTDB taxonomy): Bacteria > Bacillota > Clostridia > Lachnospirales > Lachnospiraceae > Choladousia. The sequence goes on along the minus strand of JAJBVE010000071.1, from coordinate 10,798 downwards.
TCGCGGCAGCAGATTATTCCCTTCGTTTTCGCAAAGGGCATGAACCGGATGCTGACTGGAAAAGTGGTCTTCCCTCCTTCTTTGCTCAGGAACAGATTCTGGTCATGAAAAAAACAAAACGGTCTGAAAAGGAAGTAGATATCCGTCCATTGGTTTATAAATGGGGTCTCAAAGAAGATACTCTGTTTCTAAAGCTCGCCGCTGGAAGCGTCGCAAACCTGAAACCGGAACTGGTAATGGATACTTACCTGAATACTCAAAGCGTTTCCTGTGATCCATTCGCATATGAAATCAATCGTTGTGAGATTTATGCCGATGTCGGTTCAGATGGAGTTCGAGACCTGAAATCTTTGTATGCTCTTGGAGAAATCATTTTATAATGCACAGGAGCGCGTAAGGTATATCCCATGCGAAGCATGGGATGCCACCTGGCGAAGGTATATCCCATGCGAAGCATGGGATGCCCGCGTCCACAATCAGAGATTGTGGACATAACCCGGCGAAGGAATACCCCATGCGAAGCATGGGATGCCCGCGCGCACAATCGGAGATTATGGACATAACCCGGCGAAGGTGTTTTGTGGCTTACACTTTCAGAAAATAAGACCGGTTTTTTGTACACAGCCAGAATGAATTTTTAGCAGTTAAGAGTCTGGAGCAGCTTTATGAACCAATATATCATCAGTAAAATGCGTGGAGCCATTTTTTCTTTTTTGCTGGAAAATGGCCGTGCGGTAGAAATTCATTGTGATAATGAAAACAGGGAATCGATTCTCGGAAATATCTATATAGGAAGAATACGCGATATTTCGGGGACAATCGGCGCGGCTTTTATCGAAATCGCACCCAAATCTGTCTGCTATATTCCAATTGCCGAGCTGAACAATGCCATTTACACAAAAAAGGGCAGTTCCTCAAAACCTCAGCAGGGGGACGAGCTGCTGGTGCAGGTATCAAGAGAAGCTATAAAGACCAAATATCCTTCTGTTACAACCAATCTGACACTTCACGGGAAATATATCCTGTTAACTATTGGAAAGAAACAGATCAGCGCGTCCGCCAAACTGAATCACGAAGAAAAACAGCGTCTGATTGAGCTGGCAAAAAAAATTGAGGCCGAAAATGAGTGGCAGACCCCGGATGCACGCGCATTTGGATGGCTGATTCGCACCAATGCGGAAGGTGCAGACCGGCGGACATTGCTAAAAGATATGAACCGCTTATATACACAGTATTGTTCTCTGGTTACAGATGGAACACACCGGGTATGCTACAGCTGTCTTTTTTCCGGACCGCATACATGGATTTCACGCCTGTCTGATTTGTATGAACAGGCAGCGGAACAGTTCCTTACCGATGATCAGAAAATCTGGGAAGATGCCAGGGAATTTTTATCTCTTTACCAGCCAGAAGACCTTGCAAAGCTCACTCTTATGCACGATGACATGCAGCCGCTGTATAAGTGCTTTTCACTGGAAAAACAGCTTGAAGACGCGTTAACTGAACGTGTCTGGCTAAAATCCGGCGGATACCTGGTGATTCAGCCTACGGAAGCGCTCACAGTGATAGATGTGAACACAGGCAAATATGAAGAAAACGCCAGAAACAGACAAAAGACCTTTTGCAAAATTAATAAAGAAGCCGCGCTGGAAGCAGCCAGGCAGATTCGTTTGCGCAATCTGAGCGGAATTATTCTGATTGATTTTATTAATATGGAATCCGGAAAGGATGAAGCGGAACTGTTGGAAAATCTGGATAAGCTGCTCCGTCAGGATCCAGTGCGGACAACGCTTGTGGATATGACAAAACTGTCGCTGGTAGAAATTACCCGCATGAAAAAAGAACGGCCGCTAAAAGAACAGGTTTCACTGGTGAGTCCGCTCTGATGAATTGCTTCTGGTAAGAAAAGCAAACGTTTTGTATGCTTTTCAGAAATGCGCGTATTCCGTAATTCCACGTCCTCGCGCGAATAGAACTAAAATTAACGAAATCATCAAAAAACATTTGACTCATGCATTCGCATGTGCTATTATGTCAAAGTATGCCGCACAAAGAGGTATAAGAACCGCGTAACGTCGGTCACCGTATTTGGCGAGTAATGATAGACAGGAGGTGTGCCATATGTACGCAGTGATTGCAACAGGTGGTAAACAGTACAAAGTAGCCGAGGGCGATATCATTAGAGTTGAGAAGCTTGGCGTAGAAGAAGGCGAGTCTGTAACGTTCGACCAGGTTCTCGCGGTAAGCGATGACAACGGACTGAAGGTCGGCGATGATGCTGCCAGCGCAAATGTGACTGCTACCGTACTTCGCAATGCAAAAGCGAAAAAAGTAATCGTTTACAAGTATAAGAGAAAAACCGGTTACCACAAGAAAAACGGTCACAGACAGCAGTATACGCAGGTAAAGATCGAAAAGATTAACGCTTAATCATTAGGTCAGCAGAATGATTATTTTTACTGTGTGGAAAGCAAAAAATCAGTATAGAGGTTTTTCTTTTCAGGGACATGCCGGCTATGCGCCTGAAGGAGAAGATATCATCTGTGCGGCAGTCTCCGCACTTGCGCTGAATGCAGTGAATTCGATTGAGGCGTTCACAGACGATTTCTTTGAACAGGAGTCCTCTGCAGACGGCGGTTATCTTCGAATGGATTTTCCTGAAAATGTTTCTGATAAGACTTCTTTGCTGGTGGACAGCCTTTTGCTTGGGATATCAAACATCCAGGCAGAATATGGAAACGAATATATTACCCTGACATATAAGGAGGTGTAATGAATGTTAAAAATGAACCTTCAGTTCTTCGCTCACAAAAAGGGAGTTGGTTCTACTAAGAACGGCAGAGACTCTGAAGCCAAAAGACTCGGGGCGAAGAGAGCGGATGGACAGTTTGTAAAAGCCGGAAATATTCTTTACAGACAGCGTGGTACTAAAATTCATCCAGGTCTGAATGTAGGCCGCGGCGGTGACGATACGCTGTTTGCGACGGCGGATGGAGTCGTACGTTTTGAGAGACTTGGTCGTGATAAGAAACAGGTTTCCGTTCATCCGGTTGCAGCAAAATAGTTTACGGAAGGCTTCAAATCAGAATTTGGTTTGAAGCCTTTTTATGCACAGGGGCGCGTAAGGAGATTGAAAGGATTTTTATGTTTGCAGACAGAGCAAAGATTGTGATTCGTTCCGGTAAGGGTGGAGACGGACACGTCAGTTTTCGCAGAGAGAAATATATTCCGGACGGTGGCCCGGATGGTGGGGACGGCGGTAAAGGCGGGGATGTTATTTTTGAAATTGATGATGGGGAGACAACCCTGATTCAGTTTCGTCACAGGAGAAAATTTTCTGCACAAGACGGACAGCCCGGCGGAAAAAGACGCTGCCATGGTTCTAATGGGGCCAGTCTGATTTTGAAGGTCCCCGCGGGAACTGTGATTAAGAAAGCGGATACGGGAGAAGTAATCGCGGATATGTCTGGTGAAAACCGTTCTCAGATGATTTTGCGCGGAGGCCGGGGCGGTTTTGGTAACATGCATTACGCGACTCCGACCATGCAGGCACCGAAATACGCACAGCCGGGGCAGGAGGCAAAGGAACTGGAAGTACTGCTTGAGCTGAAGGTGATCGCTGATGTAGGGCTGATTGGTTTTCCCAATGTCGGCAAGTCCACTTTTTTATCCCGTGTCACCAATGCCAATCCTAAGATCGCCAATTATCCCTTTACGACACTTTCTCCGAATCTTGGAGTGGTAGATCTTGATGGAGGCGGATTTGTGATCGCGGATATTCCTGGCCTGATAGAAGGCGCTTCCGAAGGTGCCGGACTGGGACACGAGTTTCTCCGGCATGTGGAAAGGACAAAGGTTTTTATCCATGTAGTTGACGCCGCTTCAACCGAAGGACGTGACCCGATAGAGGATATCTATGCGATTAATCGTGAGCTGAAGGCTTATCGTGAGGATCTTGCTGACAGACCGCAGGTGATTGCGGCTAATAAGCTGGATGCTTTTGTCGCGGATAATGAGGACGAAAAAGGGGATCCTCTTGCCAGATTGAAAAAAGAGTTTGAGCCAAAGGGCATCCCTGTATTTGGCATATCCGCTGTCAGCGGACAGGGAGTAAAAGACCTTTTACGTCAGGTACAGCTTATGTTAAAGGAGATTCCCCGGGAAACTACGGTGTTTGAACCGGAGTATGATCCGGAAACAACCTTTGCAGGCAAGAATCTTCCTTTTACAGTTACAAAATCCGCGGAAGAAGCGAAGACTTTTCTTGTAGAGGGTCCGCGTATTGAGCGAATGCTGGGGTATACAAACCTCGATTCTGAAAAAGGATTTCAATTCTTTCAAAAGTTTTTGCGTGAAAATGGCATACTAAAGCAGCTGGAAGCACTGGGGATCCAGGATGGCGATACTGTACGCATGTATGGCCTTCAGTTTGACTATTATAAGGAGTAATTGACAGATGACCAGTAAACAAAGGGCATATCTGAAAAGCCTTGCTATGACCATGGAAGCAATCTTTCAGATTGGAAAATCTTCATTGACGCCAGAGATGACAACAGCGATAGACGAAGCTCTTGCCGCAAGAGAATTAATTAAACTGAGCGTTTTGCGTAATTGCGCGGATGATCCTCATGAACTTGCTCAGATTGTGGCAGAGAGAACTCACTCTCAGGTCGTACAGGTAATCGGCAAAAAAATTGTACTTTACCGTCCAGGGAAAGACGAGAAGAAAAAAATAGAGCTTCCAGGATAGAACGATTTCATAAAGGAAATTGAGCAAAAACAATTAAAAACTGAATTACACCAAAACCTAATGGCAACACGTTGGGAGCATAAAAACCAGTTCAAAGCGTATAGAACAGCCAAACAGACAGATGCGAATTAAAACAGACAGCAACAGAGATCCAACAGACAGGGGTGCCGCAGATGGACGCAATTTGGAAACCAGGTGTTCACAAAACCGGTATTATGGGGGGAACGTTCGATCCCATTCATAATGGTCATCTTGCTCTGGCTGATAACGCCTATTATCAGCTGAAATTAGATCAGATACTGTTTCTCCCGGCAAGGATCCCGCCGCATAAACAGAATCGCCCGGAAGGGGCGACATCGTCCCAGAGGCTGCATATGACAAGACTTGCGATTTCTGATTATCCGTATTTTTCGCTGGATCAGGAAGAAATGAATCGTGATGGCGTGTCTTATACAAAAGACACACTTCTTCGTTTGAAAAATAGTGAGCCGGAAACAGAGTTCTTTTTTATCATTGGCGCAGATTCCCTGATGTCTTTTGATACCTGGTATCATCCGGAAATTATTTGCAGCTGCTGTCATCTTGTGGCAGCCATACGTGACGACATTCCTCTTAAAATTCTCCAAAGGAAAGCAGAAGAATTAAGAACTCGTTTTCAGGCATCTGTTTTTCTGCTGGATATTCCCAAGATGGATATTTCCTCTACCAGACTGCGGGATTTTCGTAAACATGGAAAATCCATTCGTCCATACGTACCTGCAGCTGTTGCCGATTATATTGAAGAAAATGATATCTATGGAGGCCATGGACAAAATGAGCAGCTATAATATCCCGAAAATGCAGAAGAAATTAAAAAAAGAATTGGATGAAGAGCGTTTTATTCATACAGAAGGTGTCATGTATACCGCGGCAGCTCTGGCCATGTGCCATAATGAAGATATGGAGCGGGCTTGCGTGGCCGGTCTTTTGCATGACTGCGCAAAGTGTTATTCGAACGCGCAGAAAATCCGGCTTAGTGAAAGCTACAAAATTCCAATTTCACCGATCGAACGGGATGCTCCGCATCTTCTGCACGCAAAACTTGGAGCCTGCATAGCGAAAGATAAATATGGTGTAGAGGATTCTGAAATACTTAGCGCGATCAGCTGTCATACAACCGGAAAGCCTGATATGACTCTTCTGGAAAAAATTATTTTTGTGGCGGATTATATAGAACCAGGGCGCGCAAAAGCCCCCAATTTGACCCGCATTCGTCACCTTGCATTTTCTGATTTGGATCTGGCAGTTTATATGACACTCAGGGATACACTGGCTTATTTGAAAGAAAAAAAAGCGCCTCTTGATAATCAGTCGCTGATCGCTTATAATTATTACAAAAAATTCATTGGTGAAACGGAGGATTGATTTTCATGGCAGAGTTCGCTGCAAAAGAGATGGTAAAGCTGGCATATCAGGCCCTTGCGGATAAAAAAGCGGAAGACATTAAAATTATTAATATTGAGAAAGTTTCTGTGATTGCGGATTATTTTATAATTGCCTCTGGAACGAACAGCAACCAGGTGCAGGCTATGGCAGATAATGTAGAAGAAGTCCTGTATAAGGCTGGATATCAGCCCAGACAGACAGAAGGCTACCGTACCGCAAACTGGATATTGATTGATTATGGCGACATCATTGTGCACGTATTTGACTCGGAAAATCGTCTCTTTTATGATCTGGAACGGATATGGAGAGATGGTACAGAAACCTCGATAGAAGATCTTGCGTAAATCCATTCGCGGGAGATAAAGAAGTATTTATAAGAACAGGCAGGAGAGTAGTAAGATGGCTGTAGATAAAAAATTTCTTGCAAGAAGCATTCAAAAAAAGCAAAGTCTGATTGTAGCATATTGCGCATTTACCAATATGCCGTTTGTTGTATGTGATCCGGACACTTATAATGACCAGGTGTGGCTGTTCGATACAGAAGAGCAGCTGCAGGAGTTTGCAAAGCCTTATACAGAGCGGAAAATAGCTCTGAAGGGGATTAAATATCCAAATAAGAAGTTTTTAAGCTTTTTCGGCTCCCTTTTTATGATTGGAATCAATGAGATGGTTTTTGTGAACAGTACAGGAAGAGAAACATTGGCGCTTGAGGATATGGTAAAACAGCCTGATTTTTCAAAACTTCCCAAAGAGCAGCAGCCAATACAGAATCCTCAGCTGCAGCTAACAGGCCTGTATTTTATGCAGGAGGCGTCTCGCCCGATACCCAACGAGCAAAAAACGCAGCTTCCTGAGTTGGAGGAGGAGCTTTCGGTAAATCTCATGAAAGCCCGTTATATTGTACCGATCGAGCTTCTGGAAGGACCCGAAAACGACGCGGAAAAAGTGAAACAGCACAAATATCGACTTCCCATTTTAAAAAATAAGAATGGTGATATCCTGCAGCCGCTGTTTACAGATTCTACGGAATTTATGAAGTTTAATAAGGAGAATAAATTCCGGGCGGTTGTAATACCATTTGATCATCTCTCAGGATTGTTGATCAAGAATGCGAAAGGATTTCTGCTGAATCCGGGAGGATTTCATCTGGCAATGCCTAAGGAATTACTGGATGGTTTGAAAGAACGATTTGAGTTATAGGAATCTGAAGTTGTGCAAGATAAGATTGTAATGAAATAGTACAGGCGGAAAGAAAGGAAAACGGGTCGGACAAAGTGGATTTATCTCACCTTGTCTGACCCGTTTTTGAGTGCACACGGTCAATTATAGAATTTTACGGCTGCTCATTCGTCATTCTAAAAGAAACGAAATACTCCAAAGACCTTTCCAAGAATAAGCAGATCCGTAACAATAATCGGATCCATTGTATCATTCTCCGGCTGAAGGCGGAAATGTCCATTTTCTTTATAAAAGGTTTTAACAGTTGCGGAGTCATCTATCAGCGCGACAATAATATCACCATTCTCAGCTGTCTGCTGCTGGCGAACCAATACGCAGTCACCATCAAGGATGCCCGCGTTGATCATGCTCTCGCCTTTCACACGCAATATAAAGGATTGCTCATTCGGCATATATTCAGATGGGATCGGAAAATAACTGTCAATATTTTGTTCCGCGAGAATCGGCACCCCCGCTGCTACCGTACCGACAATCGGGACATTTACCATCTCTCTGCGTACCATCTGAAAAGAATCATCCAGAATCTCAATCGCACGCGGCTTGGTAGGATCCCTTCGGATGTAGCCGTTTTTCTCAAGCGACTCCAGATGGGAATGAACTGAAGAAGTGGATTTCAGGTGAACCGCCTCACAGATCTCCCGAACCGCTGGTGGAAATCCACGTTTCAGAATCTCACTTTTTATATAATCAAGTATTTCCTGCTGTTTCGCTGTAATAGTTCCAGGCATGATTTAGAACCTCCCGTACATATGTTTTCTTAAGTATAGCACACATACACAAAAAAAGCAAACAAATGTTTCCCTTGCGAGGAAAGATTTAAACTTTTTATTTATGAAACCTTAATAAATCTATCGCAAAAGCTTTCTTGTTTTCCGGAAGAGGTAATGCTATACTGTTAACAAGCATGGCACAGAGAAAACCGCATCTCATTGTTTATAGCATAAAGCTCATCGATGAGTTGTCTCTGCGCCAAAAACCGGTTGCAGGTTCCCTTGCGACGGAAATTCTATAACAAAAAATCAAGAAAAGGAGAGAAATGACAGTATGATGAAAAAGAAACTTGCTGCTGTTATAATGAGTGCCATCTGCCTTACTGCGGCGATTCCTGCAATTCCCGCGATGGCCGACAGCCAGAAGGTAGTTACTCTTGGCGCTGATTTGTCGGAAGAGCAGAAGACAATGATTCTTCAATATTTCGGCGTGTACGGCGAGTCTAATATCGAGACTCTGACGATTACAAACGCAGATGAAAGAGAACATCTTGGATCTTATATTCCGCTGGAACAGATTGGCACTAAAACATTCAGCTGCGCGCTGGTGAGTCCCACTACATCTGGAGGTATACAGGTCAAGACCGCGAATCTCACTTATGTTACAAGCAATATGATTGCATCAACTTTATCTACCTCAGGGGTAGTGAACTGTGAAGTCCTTGCTGCCGCTCCATTCGCCGTTTCAGGAACTGGCGCGCTCACAGGCATTCTGATGGCGTATGAGACAGCCTCCGGTGAAACTCTGGATGAGACGAAAAAGGAGACAGCGACACAGGAGCTTGTTACGACAACAACGATCTCTGAAAGCGTCGGACAGGTGGAAGCCACACAGATTGTTAACGAAACCAAGATACAGGTGATTGAAGGAGATGTGGTAAGTACTGGAGACATCGAGGTGATCGTTGACACAGTAGCAGAAGAGGAGAACGTGACTCTTTCTGACGAAGATCGCGCGCTTCTTGTAGAGTTGCTCGAAAAGATTGCTGAACAGGATTATGAATACGAAGAGATGAGTGAAACACTGGAGCGTGTCGAGGAAAATCTGGAAGAGCTCAAAGAATCACAGGGTTCAGATGCATCTTCCGATTCTGGATCCACTTCTGTTGATATCAATATTGAGATTAATGCTGATTCTTCATCAAGTTCAGATTCCAGCTCTGATGCAAATGCAAGTTCCGATTCCTCATCCGATGCAGATTCGAGTTCAGATTCTACTTCTGACGCAGATACAAGCTCGGACTCCTCGTCCTTATCCGAAGACAGTATTCTGTTGAATACGGATGATTCCGTACTTGGATCGGATGTCTTATTTGACGCGACGGATGATTCCGCTCTTTCTGAATCGGAAAGTACGTCCGATACAGAAGCCGCAGCGGAAACTGAAGCTGACATTACCATAGAAACCGAGCCCGTGCAGACAGAATCCCTGGCAGAGACAGATACTGATATCTTCATAGAAACAGAAGCTGCGCAGACAGAAGAGGCCGCCACAGAGGCATCTGATGACAGCATTGGTTTTGACATTACGATTTCAGATTCCTATAGTGATACCGCCTCAGATGAGAGTGAAACGGCTGCATCTTCATCGGATTCAGATGGAAGTGAGTCTTCTTCTGACGTAAGCAGCGACATCCCAGAAGCTGAAGAAAGCGGCGCAGACATCGAAGTATCGTATGATTCCGAGATGGAGTCCGAAACAGTTGCGGATGACACAGAAGCCGATATTACAGAAACGGAAGCTCTTTCAATCACAGAGCTGGTACTTGAACCTAATACGGATTCTGACGCGGCTGAAACAGCTTCCATTGAAGCAGGACTGAACTGCCTGACAGTTTCTTCCCAGCGAACAGACCTCATTGCAGGTACCGGGACCTTAACAGTATACAATGCTGCCGACGGTTCGTTGGTGGAAAGCGTTGAACTCGCGGATACTGCCAAAGTAATTTCTGAGCAGATTACTGATGCAGAAGAGCTTGCTGAGCTTGGAGACTGGCAGGAAGGCATTCGTTTCTTCATATATTTGGAAAATCCGCTTTCCCCGGATACTTCCTTCTATGTCATCCTCAGTGATGATGCGTTTACCACCGCAGATGGAACAGCTACACTGGTAACATCGCTTGACAGCCAGATCAGCTGGTATTTTAACACCCTCAGCTATGGAATCGCTCTGGATGAAACAGTAGATGGCGTGGCAGTCGGTGATACTGTGACCGGCAGTCTATACATGGACATCGCAGAAGCATCCTATGCAGTGATTGACAGCGTGATAGTTGACGGTACAGAAACTTTACCGGAAGAAAATTATATCACTTTCACTGAGAGCATTAATACCTTCGAATTGGTATTTGGTCAGAGCGGAGAAACTGTGATTCATGTATCCTATTATGATTCCGCGGAGACTTTAAATCTTGTGAATGAGGCGACCTGCGAAATAACTATTAAATAAATTAAAAACAGCATTAACAAATTCCATTATACAAATTTGGAAAACCGCCAGAATAAATTGTTTTGGTTTGTATATCAAAAGAATTTACGTCGGCGGTTTTTCATTTTGAAAAAAACATTAAAAGAAATGAAAAACTTGACAAATTTAAATAGAAGGGTGTAAAAT
>JAJBVE010000115.1 GCA_020859995.1 Clostridiales bacterium | reverse complement strand
TTTATTTTGCCTTATGCGGCGGATCGATCGGATACCCGCCCCGCAGCTTCTGCATGCCGCGTGTCAGGGCGTCGCGGGAATTTTTCCAGTCGGCATCGCGGTTGCGGTAGTCGAATTTGTCCACCAGCCACGAGAGGTCTTCCTCCACGCGCGCAAAATTCTTTTCCATTACGTCGAATATCGCGGGATAGAATTCCTCGCGCTCCCGGTCATTCAGATAATGGTCCGCGCTGCCGCAGAGGATGCCAAAGTGATGCAGGCAGAATCCCTTGCCGTGCAGGACTTTTTCTTTAAAAGCTTTATCCTGTTTGTATAGATAGAAGAAGGTCTCGATATAGCGGTCGAAGGTCGGGCGGATCATCTGGCAGATGTAGCAGCTGCAGTCCTTTGACTCTGTCCAGGTCTGGATGGCATTTTTTTCACTGCCTGTGTTTGAATGGCGGATCAGGCTGAATTTCTGCGATTTGCCTGGCTTAAAGGATTCGAACTGCTGGTGCATTTCTTTCATGATTTTCTGATAATGCGTTTTCATGATCAGGGAATTGCCCAGTGTGTTGCCATAGTCGTACATTTTTTTCAGATGCTCGCGGCAGAAGCCGATCTTGTCGGTCTGCTCGCGGATATCGCTCTCCATGTAGGAGGAACTGCTGCCGATGGTAAAGTCGATAGCGTCCTGCTCCAGCTTGCGCTCGATAAAGCAGAAGGGGCATTCGTCATTTTCATTTATGGCGTCATTGAGGGGGATGGTGTATAATTGCTCTTTCATAATCGTACCTCTTTCTGATTATTCTTTTTGCAGAGGGAATGGCAGATGCTGCTTACTGCCGTAATCTGTTATTTACTGGTAGTCTATCAGATTTTTCCTGGCACGTACAGCGAAAAATCGAATCAGCGTTGAATATTTTTCTGGATTATGCTATTCTACCAGAGAAAAAGAGACTGAGCAGGAAGAAGGTGCGCGATGAAGTGCAATGAGGCCAGACGGATGGTTGTGCCGTTTGTAAAAAAAGAATTGCCGGAGCGGGATACGGAAGCTTTTCTCGCGCATATTGAGACGTGCGAGGACTGCATGGACGAGCTGGATATTTATTTTATCGCTTACCATGCGCTGAATGCCATGGACCAGGGGACGCACCACGAGTATGATTTTAAGAAGATGCTGCATGAGGAAATCCGCTCAGCCAGGCGAAACATTATTAAACACAAAATTGCAAAGGTTTCTCATGTGGTTCTGATTTTGCTTGCGGAGTTTTTGTTGGCTTTTTCTCTGATTACGGGTGTGCGAATGAAGCAGGGGCTTGATGGCGACACGATATTTGAGCGGGCGATCCTGCGCATGTATATGCAGCAGCGTGACAATACCGCGGAAGAGCTGGAAGATGAGCTCGCTGAGGAGACGGAGAGCAGAACAACGAATGAGCTCGAAACAAAGAACGAGCACGAAGCAAATAATGAAAGCGTAATAAACAACGAAAACGAGGCAAAGAACGACACTGAGGCGCAGATAATGACTGAGTCGGAAAGCGAGATTCAGACAAAGCCACAGACGAAGTCCGGGACAGAGAGTGAAACATAGACAGAGCGTAAGATAGACAAAGAGTGAGATTGAAGCAGAATTCGGGATAAGACAGTTTCGAATAGATTTGAAGCGAATCATCTGGTGCTGCCAGTTTACATGGAGCACAGGAAAGGAATCAAGATGTCAGAAAGCAAAGAAAGTAAAGAGAAAATCGTACTGATTGATGGTCACAGCATTTTAAACCGTGCTTTTTACGGGCTGCCGGATCTGACGAATTCGGAGGGACTGCATACGAATGCGGTCTATGGATTTTTAAATATTATTCTGAAGGTGTTTGAGGAGGAGCATGCTTCTTACGCGGCGGTGGCGTTTGATCTGAAGGCGCCGACCTTTCGCCATAAGATGTATGAGGCGTACAAGGGTACGCGAAAGCCGATGCCGCAGGAGCTGCATGAGCAGGTGCCGCTGATGAAAGAGATGCTCCAGGCGATGGGAATCCCCACCATGCAGCTGGAAGGATATGAGGCGGACGACATTCTGGGGACGGTGTCCAGGCAGATGCAAAAAGAGGGCCTTTCGGTGACGATCCTGTCTGGTGACCGGGATCTGCTGCAGCTGGCCACGGATGATATTCTGATCCGCATCCCTAAGACCCGGGCGACCGGCACGGAGGTGGAGAATTATTACGCGAAGGATGTGAAGGAACGCTATCAGGTGACACCGACAGAGTTTATCGATGTGAAGGCGCTGATGGGCGACCAGTCGGATAATATTCCGGGGGTTCCGAGTATCGGGGAAAAGACGGCTACCAAAATCATTGTGCAGTTTGGTACGATTGAGGATGCCTATGCGCATATAGAAGAGATCACGCCGACGCGCGCGCGCAATGCCCTGCGGGAGCATTATGACATGGCGCAGCTGAGCAAGACGCTTGCCACCATTGACCTGAACGCTCCGTTTGAACTGCGCAAAGAAGACGCGAAGCTGGGGAACCTCTATACGCCGGAAGCGCTGCAGCTCTGCCGCCGGCTGGAGTTTAAAAATTTGCTGAGCCGTTTCCATGTGGAAGAAGAGCCCCGGGCGGAGAGCGAGACTTTTCATCTGGTCACAGACTTTAATGAGGCGGACGAGGTGTTTGCAGGCCTGAGAGGCGAGAGGATTGCATTTTCTCTGATTGAGGAGGGAGATTTCTTTGCCGGAATCGCGCTCTGCAAATCTGCGGAGGAATCTTTTTTCATCCAGAGCGGCGGCTTTCTGACGAAGGAACATTTGTGTACAAAGCTGCTGGAGCTTCTGCAAACGTGTCCGGGCGCGGCTACTTTGCATCTGAAAGAACAGCTGGCGTCTCTTTCTATTCCGGTAACGATCCGGGAGCGGCTTTTTGACGCGGCGATCGCAGCTTATCTGGTGAATCCGCTCAAAGACAGCTATGATGCCCAGGACATCGCGAAGGAATATCTGGGCGCCTCCATACCATCCCGTACGGAACTGTTTGGGAAAAAGAAGCTGGAGGAGGCTTTGGAGGAAAAAACGGAGGAGTTTACCTCTTGGGCCTGCCGTCAGGCTCTGATTCTTTACCGGGCACAGCCGGTGATGGAGGAGCGGCTTACCTCCATGGGGATGAAACAGCTGTTTGATGAGATTGAGATGCCGCTTGTCTATACCCTTGCGGATATGGAGCGGGAGGGCATCCGGGTGAAGGCGGACGAGCTGAAAGCCTATGGAGAACAGCTGACCGGCCGGATTGGAGAACTGGAAGCTTCCATTTGTGAACAGGCCGGAGAGACGTTTAATATCAACTCCCCGAAGCAGCTGGGGACGATTTTATTTGAAAAACTGCAGCTTCCCCATGGGAAAAAGACGAAAAGCGGATATTCTACGGCCGCAGACGTGCTGGAAAAGCTTGCGCCTGAGTATCCGATTGTTTCGGATATTCTGGAATACCGCCAGCTGACAAAGCTAAAGTCGACCTACGCGGACGGTCTGGCGAATTTTATCTCAGAGGACGGGCGTATCCACGGGAAGTTTCACCAGACCATCACGGCGACCGGGCGCATCAGCAGTACTGACCCGAATCTGCAGAACATCCCCATCCGCATGGAGCTGGGCAGACTGATCCGGAAGGTCTTTGTACCGGACGACGGCTTTGTTTTTCTGGATGCGGATTACTCCCAGATCGAGCTGCGCGTGCTGGCTCATTTTTCCAACGATGAGGATCTGATTCAGGCTTATCAGGAAGCGCAGGATATCCATACGGCTACCGCTTCCAAGGTCTTTCATGTCCCGCCGGAAGAGGTCACTCCGCAGCTGCGCCGCAATGCCAAGGCAGTGAACTTCGGCATTGTCTATGGGATCAGCACTTTTGGCCTCAGTCAGAACCTGAGCATCACGCAGCGTGAGGCGAAGACTTATATTGAACAGTACTTTAAAACCTATCCCGGAATTAAGCGGTTTCAGGATCAGTCCGTCGAGGACGCGAAACAAAACGGGTATGTGACGACCCTCTTTGGCCGCCGCCGTCCGATGCCGGAGCTGAAATCCTCCAATTTTATGCAGCGCTCATTTGGAGAACGGGTCGCGATGAATGCGCCGATCCAGGGTACCGCTGCTGATATTATCAAAATCGCGATGAACCGCGTCAATGCGGCTCTGCAAAGCCGGAATCTGCGCTCCAGGCTGATCCTGCAGGTGCACGATGAGCTGCTGGTAGAGACTGCCGAGGAGGAGCTGGCGGAGGTGCGCGAAATTCTGGTGCGCGAAATGCAGAACGCGGCTGATCTGCGCGTCAAGCTGGAGGTAGACGTCCATGACGGGAAAAACTGGTATGAGGCGAAATGATGGCGGTGGGTGCAAAATTCCCGACGTCATTGGCGGTGAAAGAGTGAATCCTGATGCCGCTGGAGGTGAATGCAGGAAACCAGACTTTACTGGCAGTGAAAGCGGGAACTCGGGTGTCACTGGCAGTGAATGCAGAATCCTCGGCATTACCGGCGGAGTCGGAGCCGGGAAAAGCACGGTTCTTTCTTATTTAAAAGAGCGCTATGGCGCGTATCTTCTGGAAGCGGACCGGATCGGCCATCAAATGCAGCAGCCCGGGGAAGCCTGCTATGAGCAGATCGTGGAGGTGTTCGGGAAAAAAATCCTGCGTCAGGACGGAACGATTGACCGCGGAAAGCTGGGCGCGATTGTCTACGCGGACCGCGAAAAGATGGCCTTGCTGAACCAGATCGTGCATCCGGCGGTCAAGAAAAAAATACGTGCTGAGATTGCCTCTTCGTCTTTTATACTCATTGTAATCGAAGCGGCTCTTTTGCTGGAGGATCATTACGATGAAATCTGCGATGAGATCTGGTATATTTACGCGGATGAGCAGACCAGAGAAAAGCGCCTGATGCAGTCACGCGGATATACGCGGGAAAAGGTGCGCCAGATTCTGTCCAATCAGATGAGCGAGGAAGAATTCCGCCGCCGCTGCCCGGTTGTGATTGATAATAGCGGGGATCATCTGGCGGATACTTATGCCCAGATTGATCGGGTATTATTGATTCATTCGGCCGCGCGGATAAATGCCTGACAGGATGCTGATTGACAGGATGTCGGCTGACAAAATGCCAACTGACTGTGCGGCGGTTGTGCCGCATGGCAGGCGAGAATCGCCGCACGGCCATAAACAGATACTTGTCAGGTTTTGTATTTTATGATAGTATGCAACAGGCAGGATTTTACAGGAAACTGCAATTGTTGTTTTTTGTACGCAGTAAATATAAATAACACGTGAAATTCTCTTTCCATGCAGGCATCCGGATACCGGATTCAGGTTTCTGAAACAGACTCTCGGGACATGCGCGGGAGCGCAGGATGGGGGATTTACGATACATAAGGATGAACAGCAATGGATTTTTGCAGCATAGCGAGCGGCAGCAGTGGGAACTGTATTTTTGTCGGAACGGATCACACCAGTGTGCTGATCGATGCCGGCATTACCGGGAAAAAAGTGGTGGAAGGCCTAAAGGAACTGGACCGAAAACCGGAGGAGCTGGACGCGATTCTGATCACTCATGAACATTCCGACCATATCAAAGGACTTGGCGTACTTGCCAGAAAGTACGAGGTGCCCGTATATTGCTCGGCAGGCACCAGGGAGGCCATGCTTTCCGGCCATATGCTGGGAGAGGTGGACGAGACTCTTTTTCATGACATCACACCGGATGAGCATCTTTTCATCCATGATTTGGATGTACTTCCTTTTAATGTTTCCCATGATGCCGCCCAGCCGGTTGCCTACAGACTTTCTCATGAAGAAAAAAGCGTGGCGGTCGCGACAGACCTGGGATATTATGACGATTACATCATTGATCATCTGCGGAATCTGGACGCAGTGCTGATTGAGTCTAATCACGACATTCATATGCTCCAGGTTGGTAAATATCCCTATTTTCTGAAACAGCGGATTCTGGGATTAAAGGGACATCTCTCCAACGACAATGCGGGGCGGCTGCTCGGCGAAATTCTTCATGACAATATGAAGAGCGTCCTCCTCGGACATCTGAGTAAGGAAAACAATCTGGAAGAGCTGGCACTGATGACGGTAAGCGAGGAGATTACCGCCGGGGAAAATCCGTTTAAGGGCAGTGATTTTCCGATTCAGATCGCGAAACGCGACCATCCTTCACCGATGATTGCGGTATGAAATGCAGCGGCACATAACCATGGAATGGGCAGTAATTCTGTCATTTGAATCCGAGAAGGAAAAGCGGTGGCATTGATACCTGCACTCGGGAAGAAAATGCGATAGTAGAAATCCTTTGCGTATGTGACAGGATTGTACCTGGCCGGACACACGCAAAGGGCAGACGAGGAAAAACAGATGAAAAAAACAATTATTACAGTGGTAGGAAAAGATACCGTCGGAATTATTGCGAAGGTTTGCACGTACCTTGCAGAGAATAACGTCAACATTCTGGATATCTCGCAGACGATTGTTCAGGGGTATTTTAATATGATGATGGTGACAGACGCGACACAGTCACCTAAGAGCGGGGCCGAGATCGCGGAAGAGCTGGAAAAACTCGGAGAGCAGATCGGCGTATCGATCCGTTGCCAGCACGAGGATATTTTCAACATGATGCACCGGATCTGAGGATATCTTTTTTACTGCCCGGATCTTTTGATAAAAGCAGGAAATTCACCCGTAGCCCTGATACAGGCCGGATATTTCAGTGAACTAAGATATCTTGGGCAGCTGAGGATGAAAGATTGCGAACAGAGATAATACAGAGGAAGATTGATGATTAATATATTTGAAGTCAGTGAGACGAATAAAATGATCACGCAGGAGAATCTGGATGTGCGGACGATCACGCTGGGTATCAGCCTGCTGGACTGCATTACCGATGACCTGGATAAACTGAATGAAGCGATTTACCGTAAAATCACGACAGTAGCGAAGGACCTTGTCTCGACGGGAGCCGAGATCGAGCGGGAATACGGCATTCCGATTGTGAATAAGCGGATTTCCGTGACCCCGATTGCCCTGGTGGGCGGCAGCGCCTGCCACTCGTCTGAGGATTTTGTGACGATCGCCCGGACGCTGGACCGTGCGGCTAAAGAGGTTGGAGTCAACTTCCTCGGAGGTTATTCCGCCCTGGTTTCCAAGGGGATGACGCAGGCGGACGAATTCCTGATCCGCTCCATTCCGCAGGCACTTTCCCAGACCGAGCGCGTGTGCAGTTCTATTAATGTCGGCTCTACTAAGTGCGGCATCGATATGGACGCGGTGCGGCTGCTTGGAGAGATGATTTTGCAGACAGCTGAGCTTACGAAAGAGCAGGATTCTCTCGGATGCGCTAAATTGGTGGTTTTTTGCAACGCACCGGATGATAATCCTTTTATGGCAGGCGCGTTTCACGGCGTCACGGAGGGCGACGCGGTGATCAATGTCGGCGTCAGCGGCCCCGGCGTTGTCAAGCACGCCCTGGAGGAAGTGCGCGGCGCGGATTTTGAGACTCTCTGCGAGACGATTAAAAAGACAGCGTTCAAGGTGACGCGCGTCGGACAGCTGGTGGCGCAGGAAGCGTCCCGGCGTCTGGGCATTCCGTTTGGCATTATTGATCTTTCCCTGGCACCGACCCCGGCGGTTGGCGACAGTGTAGCGGATATTCTCTGTGAGATCGGTCTGGAGCACGCCGGAGCGCCCGGTACGACAACCGCGCTGGCTCTTTTGAACGACCAGGTCAAAAAGGGCGGCGTCATGGCGTCCTCCTATGTCGGCGGCTTAAGCGGCGCGTTCATCCCGGTCAGCGAGGATCAGGGCATGATTGACGCGGTGCAGGCGGGGGCACTGACCCTGGAAAAGCTGGAAGCAATGACTTGTGTCTGCTCGGTGGGACTTGACATGATCGCGATCCCCGGCAGCACCAGCGCGTCCACGATCTCCGGCATTATCGCTGATGAGATGGCCATCGGTATGGTAAATCAGAAGACGACCGCTGTCCGCCTGATCCCTGTGATTGGCAAGGATGTGGGCGACATGGTAGAATTCGGCGGCCTGTTGGGCTACGCACCGATCATGCCGGTCAATTCTTTCTCCTGCGAGGCGTTCGTCAGCCGAAGGGGTCGCATCCCGGCACCGATCCATAGTTTTAAAAATTAGTAATCAGACGCCTTGCGCTCTGCCTGGCCATCTTGCGGACGTCTGCATTTGCTTTCTGCTGCCGCTCCGACTAGGCTCTGCCTGCGCGGAACGGAGAGGTGTGTTCTTATAGAATCATCGGACTGATCTCATATTCCGTCTGAAACGGAATTCCGTACCGTGCTGTCATTATAATGCGATACAGATGTGACGCCGCGGCATCCTGATTCCACATGGCCAGTCCGACATCAGAGAGCAATTTCGAAGCGTGCGCTGTTTTGGAAAGAAGCGGCAGCGCGCTTCTTTTTTTGATTTCGTGCAGCAAAGGAGCGGCTTCCCGGCGAAATCCCAGCAGACGCGCGTAAAAGAGAGTTCCGTTTTTGCGGTATGATTCGATATCTTCCCTGCGAATATCCAGAATCAGATGCAAAAGTGCGCGGCGCACATGTGTTTCCGTGATTTGCTTCGTCTTGATCAGTGAGACGATCTCGTCAAAGCTTTTTCCGATGCAGGAAAAACGAAGATTTTGAATTCTCTCAGAGAGATCCGGCGAAATGTCCAGAATCTCATCAAAGCAAATACATGCCGATCTGGAGGGGCACTCTGCATAGATCAGCTTCTGCGTCAGCATCGGCAGCAGATCATCAGCAAAGACAGGAGTCTGGCAGGCAGCCGCAAAATGTTCGGCGCAGACAGCTGGAATATAGGGCGATAAAAAGTCCTGCAATGCACCCGGATTCCGGGACTCCCACACTGTACGGATCATATGCCGGATTGCGCTGGCAGAGCAATATTCCCCCTTTAAGGAAAGATCCGAATACTGGCTTCCCTTTCGACTCAGGAGAACCGGGGAGATGGATGAATTGAGTTTTTGCAAAGCCTTACAGTATTCGACTCCAAGGATGTTATTCGGAGAGGAGAGAATTGAATCGAGAGCAGCAGCCAGCACGGCCGGATTGCAGCGAATGCAGTATTCTTTCAGCGCCTGATGCCGGGCCTGCGGAAAAGTCAGCCCGCTGCGCAGCCCTTCCTGCAGGGTTTCCCGGAATTCCTCTGGTTCGTCAAGGAGGATGGATGCTACACTCTGCAATACAGAGCACCATTCCTTTTCTGTGATGAGAAGATTGGCTTCTCCGGACATGCCCTCCATGGCTGCTTCCACACCAAAGCACAGCGCGTCAACCACGCCGAGTGCGTCCAGCATACGCACCGCGCCTTCCGCAAAATATTCCGCGCTTCCGGCTGCATAGCAGACGGGGAGCTCGACCACCGCATCCGCTCCGGAGAGCAGAGCCATTTCCGCGCGTGTATATTTATCAAAAATAGCAGGCTCCCCTCTCTGGACAAAATCGGGACTCATCACGACTATGGCATAGTCCGCGCCCGTGATTTTCTTCGCCTGCTTCAGATGATATTCATGTCCAGTATGAAATGGGTTGTATTCCGCAATAATGCCGACTGTGCGCATGGCTGTTTTTCCCCTTCCCTCTTTCAGATTCAGGTGAGATCATACCACACGCTTTCGGATTTGTCATTATTTCTTCGCGAATTGCCATTTTCCATCTTGTACATGGGAAAAAATTAGTTTATAATTACCAGTAACGTTTAGAAGTGACAGACTTTCCCGGATGGGACTCTGCCCTTCAAAAGCAAAACGACAAATATCGTTTCCCATCAGCGGCATAAGGCCGCTGATAAAAAAACAAACCGGAGGATATGTAAAATGAATGTACTGGTAATTAACTGCGGTAGCTCATCCCTGAAGTATCAGCTGATCAATTCAGATTCTGAGCAGGTACTGGCGAAGGGACTCTGCGAGAGGATTGGTATCGACGGCAGACTGACCTATCAGAAGGCCGGCTGCGATAAAGAGATTACGGAAGCGCCGATGCCGACGCACAAGGAAGCCATCCAGATGGTGCTGGACGCCCTTGTAAATGAGAAGACTGGCGCGATCGCGAGCCTTTCTGAAGTCAACGCGGTTGGCCACAGAGTCGTGCATGGCGGCGAAAAGTTTGCCTGCTCCGCTGTTATCACAGATGAGATGCTTGCTGCAGTGGAAGAGTGCAATGACCTGGCTCCGCTCCATAATCCGGCAAACCTGATCGGCATCAATGCCTGCAAAGAACTGATGCCGGGCGTGCCGATGGTAGGCGTGTTTGATACCGCGTTCCATCAGACCATGCCGGAGAAGGCCTACCTGTACGGACTTCCGTATGAGTATTATGAGAAATACAAAGTCAGAAGATACGGCTTCCACGGCACCAGCCACAGCTTCGTATCAAAGCATGCGGCTGAGTTCCTTGGACTGGATCTGGAAAACAGCAAGATCATCGTTGCGCATCTGGGCAACGGCGCGTCCATTTCCGCAGTCTTAAACGGCAAGTGTGTGGATACATCCATGGGCCTGACTCCGCTCGAGGGTCTTGTGATGGGTACCCGCTCCGGCGATATCGATCCGGCTATCATGGAATTCATCGCCAAGAAGGAAAATCTGGATATCGCCGGTATCATGAACGTCCTGAACAAGAAATCCGGTGTCTTCGGCATCTCCGGCGGACTCTCCAGCGATTTCCGCGACCTGGAGCAGGCCATGAATGAAGGCAACAAAAAGGCAGAAAACGCGATCGAAGTATTCAGCTACCGCGTCGCGAAATACATAGGCTCTTATGTGGCAGCCATGAACGGTGTGGACGCTATCGCCTTTACAGCAGGCATCGGTGAGAACGCGCCGATCGTGCGTGAGAAGGTCATGGGCTATCTTGGCTATCTCGGGATCACGCTTGACGCGGAGGCAAACAAGCTGCGCGGAGAGGACAACGTGATCTCTACAGCGGATTCTAAGGTTAAGGTTGCTGTTATCCCGACCAACGAGGAGCTTGCGATCTGCAGAGAAACTGTGGCGCTTTTATAAAAAATATATTTAATATCTGAGCGGGAAATTCTCTGCGTTGTTCCCTGTTTTAAGAGAACGCGCCTGGTAAAAAAAGGCGTTTTTTCACGGAAACGCAATGCGATTTCCCGCGTAGATAATTATACTGTTTACGAAATTTAAGCGAGGATTTCTATCGGGAGGAAGAAAAGTGAAGGTTTTGGGAGAGAGAGTTACGAAATTAAAACGCGTTTTTATTTTTGCGCTGTTATCATTTGCCATGGCGCTTGCTTCCGCAAGCTACGCGAATGCCGCTAATGTCATCGCAACAGGGTGGCATTATAGTCCGTACGCAGCAGTTGGTTCTTATCTGGATTCAGTAACTATTAAAGTGGAAGTAGGTCAGAATTTTTATCTGGGAGATTATTTCGGACGGTATACGAGTGAGAGCTATACCTATGGCTCGGATTTGAATGCAACATATAAAAGTTCTAAAACTTCTGTGGCTACCATCAACAGTAAGACCGGATACGTGAAAGCACTGAAAAAAGGTACATCAAATCTTACTCTGAAATATAAAGGAACAGAGTATATCTGCACACTCAAAGTTGTCAGCAAGGGTTCCCTTGGAACTACAGGAAAATATAAAACTCTAAATAAGGCTTCAAAAGAACTGGCGAAGTATTATGGTGTCAGTATCACTTCTAAAAACTCGACTGCGATCATGAAAAAGTATATCACTATACATAATGCTCAGGTAAGCTTGAAAATTGCAAGCAGCTCAAATTATGTGTATTGTTTTTCATCCAGTTCTGAAAATGTCTGGAAACTGATTAATCCATCTGGCGCACGGGCATATCGGGTTGTCAGTGCTTTAGAGACTTACGCTAAAGATGTTTTGGATTCCATTAAAGTATCATCGGTCAGTGCGTCCGCGGGAAATAAGACGTTTGAGGTGACACTAAAAAAAGCGCTTACTGCTGAACAGGTTTATTTTCTCCAGTTTGATAAGGGCGACTACGAATCAAAATGGAAAACATCTCCCACGACGGTAACCTTCGGGGCAACCAGTATTACAGCCTGGGACGAAGAAAATACGGATTATTTATATTACGGGAAATGCAAGGTGACTAAGAACAGTAAAAAAATGACGGTTACCCTGTATCAGGATTATGATCATACTAAAAAAGCAAAACTGATCTCAAAATATAAATATGAGCTGCATATTAATATGACAGGAGATAACCGCATCAAAAAGACTTTTACAGTGAAGTAGCAGTCGGTAAATGTGAGTCAGTCAGTAATAATGGAAATAACGCAAACAGGTTCTGGTGTGGTCTGTAAAGAAGTGTATTGAGCACATATTGAACGCATATTGCGTGTGCCCATAATTTGTTAAAAATCATGTTGACAAAACAATATCTGGCAGTTATAATCTTAAAAGTGCGCAAGGAGGTACTGTTTTGCTGGACTTGACGGAAGTGATTTTAAATGAAGGAAAAGTAATACAGTATGAGGTTCTGATTGAACTTGAGGTATTGTCTTACCGCTTTGGCGATTTCAGAATTATACAGAAGCAGCCAGGTACGTTGGAGATAGAGAAGAAAGACGAGCAAAAGCTTGTCATTTCCGGCGCGTTTGACCTTGACGTAGAATTCCCCTGTGCGCGTTGTTTGAAGAGCGTCAGCCGCAGACTGGAGATCAGGCCGGAGCTGGAGCTTGATTTGAAAGAAAATGATTATATTGAAGGATATATCCTCGATGTGGATCAGCTGATTCACGATGAGGCATTGCTTGTCTGGCCGGAGCGAGTGCTTTGCCAGGACGACTGCAAGGGCTTATGCCCTAAGTGCGGCAGGGATCTGAATGAAGGACCATGCAACTGCGCAGATGCCCCCTCAGATCCGCGGATGGCGAAAATCCTTGATATTTTCAGTAATTATAAGGAGGTGTGAAAGAATGTCGATCTGTCCGAAGAACAAACACTCTAAGGCGAGAAGAGATAAAAGAAGGGCGACCTGGAAAATGTCCGCTCCGAATCTCGTAAAGTGCAGCAAATGTGGCGAGCTGGTGCTCCCACACAGAATGTGCAAGGCCTGTGGAACGTACAATAAAAAAGAGATTATCGCAATGGGAGACTGATTATCCTGTTTTGATTGTCCGGGCCGCCGTAAAATAAACCATCACATGGTATTGTTTTGCGGCGGTTCTTTTTCATTCTATAACAGCGCTAAAGAATAAAAACTTTTCGCGATAAAAATGCTTGTATTTTCCCAC
>JAJBVE010000215.1 GCA_020859995.1 Clostridiales bacterium | reverse complement strand
GAAAACAAAGGACTTTTTCAACAACCGAGCTCGGTTGTTTCGGTTGTTTCGGTTGAAAACGTATGTTCTGTTTTCGTTTTCGACTCATTTTTTGGAAAATTGGCTTTTTGTGGGGATTGCACAAAAACCACCTTCCCGCACAAAAGCCCGCTGCTTTCCGTATGGCTTGCCGCAGTAGGTTGACCCGTAGAATTTCCAGCCCTTTACCTGCCGGAGCATTCCCGTGATTTCTCTGGCCTGCGCCTGCGTATAAGCCTTAATGTCACCCTTAAACAGCTCAGCCCAGATTTCCAAAGCGCATACGCGGTCCCTTCGTTCCGTACCTTTTTCCTCACCCGAAAATCCGCCGTTATAGAACATAAGCCGTCCATCCAGCTCCCGCTCATCCCAGTTTTTCGGTACCAGACTTTCAAGGAAATTCTCGACGACGCCTTGCTTGCCGTTCTGCTCTGTATGCTCAGACTGTACTTCCTTCGCCTTT
Source organism: Clostridiales bacterium (assembly GCA_020859995.1). Taxonomy (GTDB): domain Bacteria; phylum Bacillota; class Clostridia; order Lachnospirales; family Lachnospiraceae; genus Choladousia. Next base: position 12,835 of record JAJBVE010000215.1, on the reverse strand, counting down.
GCCTCTGCTATATCGCTCAAATACCACTGCTCACCGGATTTATACCTGACGACGGACTCCGCCCATATCTGGTCGACAATATCCTCCGTCAGCCTGTCCGCGCGCTTTTTGCCCTCCGCCGTAACGGCCACCGGCCAAAAGCGCCTATTGCCCGTAGAGTCTCTTAAAAATTCCTCGTCGTTCGTACTGCCGAAAAAGGCGCATTGCCTCGGGTGCTCCTGCGTCCGTCGAGCATACGCCGCACGGAAGTTGTCTGACTGCTTCGAGATAAATTGCTTCATCTGTTCAAGCTCGGCTTTTCTCGTCGCCGCCATTTCTCCCATTTCTATAATCCAGTAGCCTTGAAGCTGCTCGTAAGCGTCCTTGCCGGTAAGAGTATAGAGCGAGTCGGAGAACCAGGCTTTGCCCAGTTTCGCGAGGGTCGTCGACTTCCGGCAGCCTTGAGGACCGACAAGCACAAGAATGTGGTCGTGCTTGCAGCCGGGTGCCATAATTCTTGCTACGGCGCCGATTAAAGCCCGGCGCGTAACCTCTCTTGTGTACTCCGTGTCCTCGGCGTCAAGGTAATCGATAAAGAGCGTGTCCGCCCGCTTCACGCCGTCCCATACGAGGCCGTTCAGGTATTCCCTCACGGGGTGCCGTTTCAGCTTCAGCATGGCGAGGTCTACGGCGTCGCGGATTTTAGAGAGGTTGTCAATATCGTATTTCTTCTCAACAAGCCTTCTGACGCCGGCGTCGTCGGAGTCCGTCCATATATCACTCTGGCGGTCGCCTAAGTTAATCCACGGCAGGTCGCCGCATACGACCGGGCGCTCACGGAATTCATCGTAGTAATATTTCCCTCTGAGCTCGGGGTCGTGAGTAATAATGATAAACGCGTTGTCGATAGTAGCCTCAACTTTGCCCTTCGGGGTCATTGACAGCTGCTTCAGCCATTCAGTATCTTCCTCTTCATCGAACGCCGCAGAGATTTCTTTCAGCTTATATTCCGCAAGGCTCTTCCTGACGGCCTCGTCCCCGATAGCGAGCTCGCTCATGGCCGTATAAGATGGAAGCCTGTTGACCGGGGTACCCGGAGAAGCCGCGTCGTCTTGGTCGCCGAATAAGTGCAGGCGGACTAAATCAAATGCGTTACACAGCTTACCGCATATAGGGTCGGTCGCATGGTGCGAGTAGGCAAATTTCCCATCGTCATATACGACGAGGCCGGCGCTTGAGTCGGCCGGGATATAATCGTACCGGTTTTCTGTCGCGCTCGGCTCGTATACCTCAGGCAGAAATTGCTCAATGGCGTCCTCAATAGAGTACACCCTGCAAAACGCGCCTACGACGCCGGGCTTTTCAAGCGGGTCTCCCTGCTTCTTCGCCAAACGCCGCATGATTTCGGTCTTCCTGCTTGATACCGGCCACTCGCTTGAGTCCCGCCAGTCCTTATACCTCGCGAGCTGCTCGTCTACATCCAGCCACTGACTGTCTGAGATTTCAAAACGGTAGTCCGCGTCGATAGAGGTTGACGGCCAGTACATCAAACGGTGCGCCTCGTATGTAGTATCGTCGCACATGTCGATTCCTATATCACCCGCAATTCTGCGGGAGAGCGCTGCGTACTCGTCCGGCGTTACCTTCCGGGAAAGAGGCATAACCAGCCTCAGCCTCGGGGCTCTTGCCGTGTGCGAATGCGTGCTGTAGAGAATCGCTGCGCAGCCGATAACGAGCTCGACTGTCGGCCAAGGGTCCTCGCCGTAAGGCACAGAGTCAATATCGAGGGTCAAGAGCTGACGGGTAATAATCGACTCAGCTTTACGCCTTCCGTTTCTCAAAGAACCTCCTACGAAGCCCCCGACGTCCTTTATATCGTCCTTTTGAGATTTACGCATGGTACTATACTCGTCCTGTGTTTCGGCCGTCCTCTGAGTGATAGACAGCCTCTGGGCGAGCTGGCCCCATGTCGTTTCTTGATTTTTCCAGCTCGCGCTTTTACGTGAGCCTGCGATCGCAATCGTGATGGGACCGTCATAATTCAGTTTCATTGCTGGCAGTCCCATTATGTTCCTCCTCCTGTTACGACCTTAATAATTCCTGCGTTTTTAATCATGCGGTCGCAGTAATTGCACGGCGTCGGGTCTACAGACTCGTCAAGGCAGACGAGGTATAAAACCGCTCCTCGCATATCCCGTCTGGCCGCACTGATTATTGCGTTTTGCTCCGCGTGAACGGCGACGCAGGTCCCGTACTGGTCTCCGTGTTTCGCTGCGTTCTTGTCGATAGGAGCGGAGTGCTTTTCACAATAGCACTCGCCCGCGTCGCAGCAATTCACTTCGCCTCTGGGCGACCCATTGTAGCCCGTGGCTATAATTTCGTCGCCCGCTACGATTACCGCGCCGTACTGCCTATGTAAGCAGGTAGACCTTGCGGCGACCGCCTTCGCTATATTCAGATAATAGCTATCTTTGTCTATTCGCATTACTATCACCGCCTTCATTCCAAGCTTCTATGTCGACGCCGATTTCCTTCAGCTTGTAGGTGTTTAGCCAAATGTTGTCAGCCTCGTCCATCTCGTACCGGTCAACGAGGTCAAAGTATTCAGCTTTGAAACGGTCGTAAAACCGTCTTAACCGCTTCGCTCCAAACCCGAATTGCACATGCAGCTGCCAAAGTATTATGGCGTCAATCTCGTTTGCGTGCTTGCGGTCGTACTCTGCAAGCTGTCTTTGGATTTCAAGATTCATTGCCTTGCGCTCGGCAGCGGTAAAGTCAGCGCCGTAAACCTTACCGCCAGCCTTCTTCACGCGCACAGCTATTTACCGCTGCTGCCGAATGCGCCGGTACCGCGCTCGGCCGCGTCCTCATAAGTAAACTCAGGTATCATGCAGGGCAGAATTACAAGCTGGCCTATACGGTCGCCTTCCTTTATGTCGTAGCCGTCATTGCCGACGTTCGACACGACTGCATGAATTTCACCTCTGTACCCAGAGTCGATAGGAGGCAGCTCGCAGACAATACCCTTCGCGCTCAGACTGCTTCTGGGAAAGATAAAACCCGTAAAGCCGTCCGGCAATTCAAGCCCAAAACCGAGTGGGAAAGAGTACACTTGCCCCGGGTAAATCGTCTGGTCTCTGGGGCTATACACATCAGCGCCAGCGTCGTTATAGTGTTTCCTTACCGGCGTTTTACCGCCGAAGTCAATCAGCTTAATTCTCATAATCACACCTCACTTACGGAACGTTATGTAAATCTTTCTGTGCCCGTTCCTTAATAACCTCGTCGTCCTGCTTCTCATACCCGGCCTTAACAACTGCGTCGTGCAGCAGGGCGAGCCTCTTTGCGTCCTCCTCAACCGTGATAGACTTGATATACTCGATAATTCTCTGTACCTCGTCAATCGTCCAGTGAGGAATCTTGTTGCCGTATAACTTTTTGCCGATTGCGTTCACCGTAGCGGGCGTAAGCCCGAGCTCGTAAGCGATTTCGGCATTCGTATAAATCCATTCGCCTTTGGTGTTAATCATCAGAAGCACCTCCCGCAAGCAGAGGGAAGTCCTCCTTGATAATTTCCGCCGGGGTCATTGCCGGGTCAAACGCGCTGCTGCACGACATTTTTCCTTCCATGCAACGGCCCTTCATACAGAATGGACCGGTAACAGAGGGCGCAAACATTTCGGGCGACAGCCTATAGAGCTTTTCCCAAACGCGGAGCAAAACGTATCGGGTCTCGCTTGTATTGCGTCTGCAAGTCCTCTGGCTTATCATGTGTTTCCACTGATAGGGCGTCGCGCTTATAATGAGGATATTCCTCAGCCCCTGCGGGGCCATATAGCCCGCAGAGTCATTGTCGACACCCTGCGCGATTGCTGCCTGATAATTATCCATAGCCTCTTTGCATTGGTATAAGTACATCTTTTTTACAAGCGCCGGCATTTCTAGCATTTTATAAGGAACCACAAAATCAGCCTCACCGGAGTAGTCGCTGTACTGCAGCGACGCCGACATAAACTTGACCTCGTTCTGGTGCCTTGTTATCTGGGCTAAAAACCTTCTGCTTGCTCCGACAATTACGACGTTAATAACGCCGAATTTCTGTATTGTGGGGTGGGGCAGCTTCGCCATAGCGGTGACGGTGTTTTCCGTATACGCTTTGTTGTAAAGCTCGATAAAGTCCTCAAGGTCCTTAATCTTATGCCCCTTCTGAGTCAGCCGGGCAGCGCATACCATCATCTTTTCAGACGTACCGACCGCCTCGGGATTCAGTACGCAAACCTCAATTTTGTCCATCCTTCATTTCCTCCTCAACAAGGGCGCGGAGCAAAAGCAGGTAGTTGATAGAGTCCGTAATCTTCTCAAGCCAGCGGTCCATATCGCCTTGACCTGATTTACACATACCGCTCAAAGAGGCGATATGCTTGGACGCCATACCCCATAACGCCTGCTTCGGCGTTACTTCCTGCTCAGCCGCAGCGGTCTTAAAATGGTCCAGCCTGTCGTCTGTGAGGGAATATTCTTTTCCCTTTTCCGCGAGCACGGTCAAGCAGCGCTCGACCTGCTCCTGTGTTATCGTGTTAAAATCTTCAATCCTCATAGGGTCTACTCCTTTTTATAATAATCGCAAATATAGCCGTCTCCTTTAAGCGGAAGTCCTTCCGCCCATGAAATAGGAGTCGCCATAATTTCCAAAATATCCGATAAAGCTTTTTCCGCCTTCTCCTCAGGTACCTCGCATATCAGCTCGTCATGCACATGGAACACAACCGGATAACCTAAAGCCTCAGCCTTCATAATGGTCTCAGCCAAGCAGTCACGGGCGGTTGCCTGTACAATGTTCTCCACGAATTTCGGTCCGTATGACTCGATACGGCCCCAGTGGCCGGAGCTTTGCAGCGTACCCTCATAGGTTATATTGTCGTTGATAACCATGGGCTTTACATACGACAGCTCACGCCCGTTCGGGAGTCTCAGCCTCAAGAGCGAGCCTTGACGCCTGAGGGCGATACCGTGCGGGAGGTAACTCGGCGTTCTGGTGTTGATTGTGTCCCTTACGGCCGAGTCGGTGTCCCACCAAAATCGTGTAATAGCAGGATTTGCAGCTCGCCAGCTTGTTACCAGAGGTTTCAATTCATTCTCCGGTATGCCCATAGCTAAAGCGCCCATAGAAACGAGTGCGCCGACGCTTCCGCCGTAACCGAGGGCAAGCTCTGCGATTTTTCCCTTTTGCCTCATAGGGTCGCCCTTCTTAACGGACCCGGGAGGTAAATGGAACATCTGCTCGGCGCTTGCCTCATAGATTTTGCCGTGAGTGTTAAACACGTCAAGCCGCCATTGTTCGCCAGCCAGCCAAGCGATAACCCTCGCCTCAATCGCCGAGAAGTCAGCCACGACAAACTTACAGCCGGGCCTCGGGATAAACGCGGTACGGATAAGCTGGGAGAGGGTACCGGACACATCGTCATAGCACGCTTCCAGCGTCTCCAAGTCACCAGCTCTTACGAGCTGCCTCGCAATATCAAGGTCTTCCTCCGGCATTTTATTCTGGGGCAGATTTTGCATTTGCACCAGACGGCCGGCCCAGCGTCCTGTCCTCGCAGCGCCGTAGAACATCGTCAAACCTCGGATTCTTCCGTCGTCTCCGACAGTACGGAGCATGGCGTTATATTTTTCAGTAGAGGTCTTTGAAAGCCCGGCTCTTATGTCGAGCATTTTGTCCACGTCGTCGTTATTCGCCGCTTCGCGTACTCCCGCGACTTCCTTCTTATTAAGGCTTGCTACCTCAATACCGGCAGTCTCTTCAATCCAGCCCTTTAGCTGGGCGGTACTCTTCGGGTTGTCTAATCCGGTAAGCTCCTGAGCGTCGGCGTAAAGTCTCGCCTTAATAATTTCGTCCATCTCGATAGCGCGCTTTGCAAACGTCACGTCAATGCCTACGCCGCGGTCGTTTATATGCTGGTCTGCTTCCCACAAGGGCTGTTCCGTCTCGATAACCGAGAAGCGAGACAAGCGTTTCCTGATTTCCCGCTCGGTCTCGACGTCCTGACGGTTATAGTCGATATAAAGCGCCCATTTCTCAGGGTCATGCTCCGGCAGGTTTCTTGTCCTCTGCCCGTTTGTCTTTGTGGGCTTACAAGGAATAGAGAAGTAGCGAATCAGTGCTTTGCCGGTTTTCAGTTTTTGCTTTTCTTCCGGTAAACCTATCACCTCGCCGACCGCTTCCAAGCTTGCGGGAAGTCCCAGCTCACGAGAAAGGACAGCCGTACATCTCCATTGCTCGGGCGGCGTCGTCTGCCCCAAATACGCAGAAATACAAGTGCGCTCGAACTGCGCGTTATACGCCGTTTTGATAACGTCAGGGTCATATAACGCTTCCTGCAGCTCTTCGGGCAAGCCCTCGCGGGTAAGGTCAATCACCTGCGCGGGCTCGTCGTCCCAAGCGTAACCAAAGAGCAGGATTTCAAAATCAGGACTTGCCGCATAAGCATAGACTCCGCACTTTTGAAGCGATACAGAAGAGTAGGTCTCTATATCGCAAGCAAGAATTCTTTTATAGCCACCTATATGTATCACCTGCCTTTATACTACAAACATGTTCTTGAGTTACACCGTACTCTTGCGCTAATGCCCGCGTGCTTTCGCCAGCTTGCGCTCGAGTTTTAATATCTTGCGCTTGTTGTAAAGTCAGCTTTCGCCACGCGCGTCCTGTATAGTAAACATCAAGAATATTTTCAGTGCGTGTACCATAACAAAGATTTGTAACTGCATTATTTTGTACATTGCCATCTAAGTGCCGAATATCCATACCTTCAGGACGGGGCCCTAAAAATGTTAAAGCGACAAGCTGGTGTACAAGGTAAGAGCCTGCGTATTTCTTTGTTTTTCGGCCTAAAGCTACTCGCAAATGCGCGTCATACTTACTGCAGCCCGGGCGTAAAAGTCTGCCTTTAATAGCACGGGTAAACTCATGACCACCATTGCCAATTTGAGTAATTTTTCGGCCAAGACTTCGGATATTTCCAAGGGTACTGGCTTGATACTGGCCTTCGTACCCCGGGATATCTTTCCAAACCTCCATAGGCTTAACCTAACAGGTCGTCAAAATTGTCGTCGTCGGTATCTTCCCAGCCATCATCCCAATCACTGTCCGTAACAATGCCGCCGCCAAGAGGCTCGCCGTCGTACAGCTTCATAATTCCGTTAAGGCCTGCGGACACGCCCTTATTGCCCTGCGTGTCATATACGTAGAAGTTAATGATTGCCCTGCCGTAGCAGCCGGAGTAAAGGTCCTGTGGGTCTGTAATCGGTACTTTATCAGCGTCGACAATAACCGGAGGATTCTTAGAGCTCACGGTCATTACATAGCAGCCGTGGCACTCCTCACCAAACTCGCCGCCGTTCGGACGCTCGCCGTCGCCATCGTGCAGGGTGTTCTTGAGGTTACTCGGCAGCTTCTTGCCGGAATTGCGCTGCATGTAAAGAGTCTTTGCTGCTTCAATAGCGCCCTTGATTTTTGCGAGTGTCGCCTTATCCTTCTTCGGGATAAGCAGCGTTACGCTGTACTTTGCGGGGCCGTTGTCGATAGCCCTCGGGGTAAAGAGGTTGCAGTAGCTGAAACGTACCTTGCCTGTAGTAATCTGAGTTGAACTTGCCATGATAAAATCTCCTTTATGATTTAATATTTTGCCGTTCGGCAATAATTTTCTTCGGCGGTTAATACGCCGCGTCTGACTTAATGAATACCTCGGCCGTCTGCCGGCCGTACTCTAACGCTTCTTCATGCGTGTCGAAAAATATATCGATAGTGTTTCCTTCCAGTGCTGACCCTGTGTCCTCTGCTATGTACTCGTGGCCGTCAATAATGACGGTCGTACCGTAGGGAATAACCTCAGGGTCAACGCCGATTGTTCTGCCTGCCGTGGGAATAGTACCGGACGCCGTCTTTTGTACGTAGTCGGTACCGATTCTCGATGAGTGCTCTTCGCTCTAAATGCCGCAGCAGATTTCACAAGGACAATACGCCGTTATAGTGAATTCGCCGAGGCTGATGAGCTCCGGAGCTTCCTCTGTAAGAGTCTCCTCAGTTGTAACCGACGCGGCTAAAACCTCGGAGGTCTCTGTTGTTTCCTGCGGGTCCGTTACCTCGCTTGTTATCGCGTCGGTTTTATCCTTGCTGCAGAAAGCTGCGGTAAGAAAAACGACGACAGCAATAATAAGTATGGTAGCAGCATAGAGGACAGGCCTCTTTAACCTGCGTCTTTTGCGTCTGACTCTTTGCATTTGCTACACCTCCAAGCTTTACTCCTCAACGTCGTCAAAAGCGTCAAGAATAAGCTCTTCGGGTTTATACTCAGGCCGCTTGTCAGTAGCGGCTGCAAGCGTTGCCTTGCCTTTGGGCTTAATAATCAGGTCGCCTAAAACGTTCTTGATTTCTTTCTTGCCGAAAGCCTTTTCCATAGCGGTGATACCGAGAAGAGAACGCTCATAAATAAGTGCTTCGTCATATCCCGCTTTAATCATCGCCTTTGCGACTTCGGTCTCATCCTTATACTTACGGTTGCTTCGTCCTTCAACAAGCTTCCAGCCGGTAACAGGCTCGCCCTCAAAGAGCTTCTGCATAACAAGGTTTTCAAGGTCTTTCAGCCAAGCCTTAATATCAGACGCCTTTTCAAGGACCTCGCCGGCCTCGTCGGGAGTGATAAGCAACGGGTCGGGCGACTCGTCAAAGAGCGCGAGATTTTTCTCATAACGTGCCCTGCACTGTTCCTTTGCCCTGCAAAACCTGCAAGTATTATCGCTCGGGCTGAATTCGCCCTTGCCTTCAAACGCAAGCGCTGCGCGGGGCTTGACGTAATTCTCAGCCCAGTCTAAAAGCTCCTCGACTGTGATTTCGTCGGTACTGGGCTCACGACTGATTCGGGGCTGGATAATTGACATCTTGACCCTTTTAATGTCGTAGAGCTCGCCGTAAAGCCTTATCGCCCCGAGCGCATACAAACGCATTTGAGGATTGCCTACTGCGTCAACACGAACGCCCTTGCCGTATTTGAAGTCAATGATTTCCAGCTTATCGTCTGCAACAATAATACAGTCGCCGGTACCAAAGCCTTCAGGCGCCCACTCGGAGAAGTCAAGGCCTTTAACCTCAAGCTCAACGATAGCGTCGGGGCAGTCGGCTCTTGTCGCCTTAACGGTCTCGCTGATAAAGCGTCCGTAATCAACGGCGCATTCCTGCATTTCCGCATTGTAATACTGTCCTTTTGAAAGCTCGGCAAGCTGATTTTCATATTCCATCTCGCTTATCTCAGACAGCCAGTATCTTGCGGTCAGCTCGCATAACTCGTGGGCCGCCGTACCTTCTTCAGCATAGCTGCTCGTCTTTTTAGGGAACTGCAGCTCAAGCTGAGCGCTTGGCGGGCACGCAAGCCAACGTTCTGACCCGCTTGCCGACAGCATAGCGTGTTTACCCATTGGCCTTTTCCTCCAAGTCTGCCAAGAGAGCAGCATAATTCTCAGCGGCGATACCAGAGAGCTTGTCTGCGCCGTACTTAGCGAAAATTTCCTTGAGCTCTTTCTGCCTGCCGGCTTTAGAGAGCTTCAAAGCTACCGAACGAACGTCTGTAAGGGTAACCTCAGGGGCAGGCGCAGGAGCGGGAGCAGGTTTTTCCTCTTCGGCGGGCGCCTCTTTAGGAGCCGCTTTTTTGTCCTTAGCTGCCGCACGTTTTGCCGGCTTTTTGTCCTTGCTGGCCGTTTCAGCCTCTTCAGGATTGTCCTTGATGAATTCTTCAAGGGTCATCTGACCCGGAACGTCGTCGCTCTTGACGGCGGTGCTTTTGCCGCTTGCCTGAGGGATTAAAAGCTTCAGGGCTTCCAAAGTCTCAGCCGTAAGGTCAAGCGTTACTGTGATTTGTGCCATAAGTTGTGTCCTCCTTATTTTTCTTCCAAGCCTCAAAAGCTCGGAGATTTTCTTGATTTTTATAGAAGGCGTTTGCGTTAGCCAAAAGCCTTTCTATCATTACGCGCTCCTTAGCGCGGCCGTTTGCGTCGAGGGTTTCGTCTTTTACTTCACTCATTTTTGTCCTTTAGGACATTTCGCCGGCAAAAAAAATTTGACTGGCAACGGTGGAACTGAGGGAAAGCAGCTCGACGCTTAACTGAATTTCCGGCGCCGTAAACGCAACCCTGCCGTTGATTTTTCTATACGCAGTGGCCATGCTCCAGCCCTGCGCGTCCGCAAAAGCCTTTACTGTAACACCGCGAAGCGTCATTTGCGCTTTGAGCAAATTCGTGTTAATCAATACGCCGTTCATTGTCTACCTCCTTATTCAAATTCGACTCGGTAACGGGGCCCCGTGTACCGCCTGTCCCAAAGGACATTTTTATTATACTCTGTCCTTTTGGATTTGTAAATAGCCTTTGCGATAAAAATCTATCAAAATCTTTTCTTCCTATTTCATTTGCGACAAAAGCGTGGTATAATATGATAAAAGAGAATCGGCGCCCCGGGGCTACAGTCTGAGGCGCTTACTATAATAAGGAGGAATTTTCTATGCTGGACAGTATGGGCGAAAGAATTAAGGAACGGCGCGTCGCGCTGGGGTATACGCTTGAAGAGCTCGCCGGTAAAGTCGGCGTCGGCGCAAGCACGGTGAGAAAATGGGAAATAGGCTATATTAAAGATATGCGCAGCGATAAAATTCAAAAGGTCGCAGCGGCTCTTGAGGTCACGCCCGCCTACCTTATGGGCTGGGAAGAGAATCAAAGCGTAAATGTCGAGCAGGTCCACACCAATAACGGCCTTATCGGGCAAGCAAACGCGCCCGTGCATATAAATAATGAAAACACGCCTGTACGATTGTCTAAAGAGGAGACGGAGCTCCTCAGAATTTACGGCGAGCTCAGCGTGAGGGACAGAATGAAGCTCCTGACCTTTGCAATGGACTTAGAGGCTAAGGAGCTTGAGTCATGAAACGAGCAGTTATATACGCCCGATACTCTTCGAGCAACCAAACAGAACAGTCTATTGAAGGTCAGGTACGCGTATGCTCCGAGTACGCCAAAGCAAAAGGCCTTACCATAATAGGCGAGTATATCGACCGCGCTATTTCCGGTAGAACTGACAACCGGCCGGACTTTCAGCGCCTCATGCAGGACTGTACTAAGCACATGTTTGAGGCGGTTATCGTATACAGGACCGACCGCTTTGCCCGCAACAAGTACGACAGCGCGATATATAAGAGGCATTTGAAGAAATGCAATATCGAGCTTCACTACGCCGCTGAGCCTATCCCAGAGGGCCCAGAAGGAATTATTCTTGAGAGCCTTATGGAAGGCCTTGCGGAATACTACTCGGCAGAGTTAAGCCAAAAGATTAAAAGAGGTATTCGTGAGAGTGCGCTCAAGGGCAAGGCAACGGGCGGAAATATCGCGCTCGGCTATAAAATCGGTCCCGACAAGTCTTTTGTGATTGATGAGAAGTCTGCCGAGGCTGTAAAAATAGCGTTCGATATGTTTGTCCGCCATAAGACGAACACTGAGATTTGCGAATATCTGAACGGCCTCGGACTCAGAACGAGCAGAGGCAACCTATTCACGAAGAGCTCGATACCGAGAATCATTCAGAACGAAAAATATATAGGTGTGTACAAATGCGGGAACATCCGGCTTGAGGACGCCGTGCCGCCTATCGTATCGAAAGAGGTTTTCCTCATGGCGCAAAAAGAAAACGCCCGAAGGCGTACCAGTAAGCAGGCAGCGCGCCCTCGAGCGGAGTATCTTTTATCGGGAAAGTTATTCTGCGGTCACTGTAAGAAGAAAATGACTGGCGTAAGCGGAACAGGAAAATGCGGCGGTAAATTCTATTATTACTACTGTCCGTCAGCAAGGTATAAAAAGGGCTGTACGAAGAAGCAGGTCCCGAAAGACTGGCTTGAGGATTTAGTCGTCGCGGAAACGCTGTCCCATATTCTTCAGCCCGACGCCGTTAACTATATCGCGAACGCTTGTTATGAGATTCAGTTAAAGGATAAGTCAAGGAATGAGGAAGAGGAATTTTATCGGCGTCGTCTTGCCGATAACAAAAAGGCGATTGCGAATACCCTAAAAGCGATAGAGGCCGGCGTCGATACCATGTCGCTGCCGGCGAGACTGAAAGAGCTTGAGGTAGAGCAGCTGCAGCTTGAGGACGCTTTAGCGGAAGCAAAGGCAAAGAACATTGTACTCACTCCTGAGCATATAGAATTCATGCTCATGCAGTACATGAATAAGGGCGAGGACGAGCAAGCATACAAGAAAGAAATAATTGAGTGCTTTGTGTCCGAAGTCTATTTATATGACGACCGTCTTGTGATATACTATAATATCAACAAGAATCAGCCCGAACTTGCTGAGTCGGACCTATCTCTGTTAGAATCTGACGGGTTCGACCAGTGCGACCTTTGCTCCACCAAAACCACAGCCCTTGAATCGCAACGATTCAAGGGCTGTGGTCTTTTGTTTTCCGGTGGGCCCGCTTTCGACAGCGGGGCAGCGATTCTTTTAGCTGCGTCACACCATTTTTCCGCAAAAGTTTTATATAACGCAGACGCAAAAAGTCCTGTGCCCTCCGTAAATGCTTTTTGCCTGCGCGCAGCAGGGCAAGAGCATATACTTTACTTCGCACGCTTCTGGAAATTACAGGTGGTTTATCGAAAATCGAAGATTTTCTTACCGCAGTTTAACATCCTTGCTTGTTATTTGGGTTTTAAAATTTTCAAATAGCAAGGGTCTTGACGTGATTTGCCGCCATTTCCTGAGGTTCGGCGGTGAAATGGGCTAAACTTTGGGCTAAATCCCATCAAAGGCGGACATGGAATTT
>JAJBVE010000028.1 GCA_020859995.1 Clostridiales bacterium | reverse complement strand
TTGTTCCGATTCTGGCTGAACTTGGCACATGGGCGACGGAACAGATGGCGGAGCAACAAAAAATCCCTGCCTGTGAAGGATGTTCTACCAAATGTTAGGAGAAAAAAGATTCAGGCATGACCGCAAAGATCATGTCTGAACCAATAAAATAAAACCGTTTTACAGACACCTAAATAATACACATTTTTCGGAAGCCACGGGCTGTATACACTTACAATGTCTGTTCTTTTTTCTTCTGCTCCATCTTTGTATGGTCTACTTCCAAAATCGTCTCCACGGTCTTTCTGGCAATCAGCAGATCCTGCATAGTTTTCCTCGCTGTGCGATATTCCGCATATGCTTTTTTCTTATCTGCGAGAACCTGTGCGTATTCCTGATTGAGCTGTTTGATTGTGGGTATCTTCTTTTTTGCCAACCCTTTTTTCGAGCGGGAAGATGCTTCTGCTTCACTCACATCAAGCTGGTCAAACGCAGCCTTTGCCGCTTTGTGCAGGGCAATTTCTTCCCGATGTTCCTCCAGAAACTTTTTGCTGTATCCTGCCTTTCGATAAGCGGTATAGACATCTTTGGTTCTGGAATAGTTGATGATGTGCTTTTTCAGCGCAGCAATCTCTGCTAACCGGCTCTCAGACGCCTTGATGGAATCGGACAGCTCATTGAACCGGGTGACTGCCGCCTCTGTTTTTTCAGACAGCTCCTCAAAGGTATCAACGCCCTGTTCCTTAATAAAACAGACAGCCTCTGCCATCTGCTTCAGATTAAAAGTCTTTGCCCAGCGAGCATATCCAGTCTCCGCTCCGCTTCGGTCGGCGCTAAACGGACGTCCACTGGACGTCCAGCGCCCCTTCCCCTGCTCCATTTTCTCCTGAATATCAATCAGCAACTGCAGCTTCGGCTGTGCATCGGCAAACGACTTTTCTTTCGCACCTTTTGCCCGCTTTCTTGGCTGATGTGCCTTTGTCCCGGCCAATACTGCGCGAAGATCTTCCTCGGAATAGCCGTCGCCCAAAGAACGCAGGCGGATAAAACGTTTCTGGCCTTTACCTTTCAGCGAAGTATTCTTCCCACGTTTTATTTCGTATCCGGCATCGGAAAGCAGCTTGAGAAATACTTCAAAATCTTTTGGTTTTTGCTGCAGGGCTGTGTCTATCGCTGTAATGATAGCGTCTCTGTAAGTCGTTTTTTGTGGATACGTTGTCCGCTTCTGCCTGTCCCGATAAGGCCGTGCTTCAATAATAGAAAGACCATTTTTGACACAGAGCCGATCGCTGATTCTCTGTACCGCCATATAGGACAGGTAAAAGTAGTGAAACTTCCTGCTGCCGTCCAGAGATGTGGAATTGAACACGATATGGTTGTGAATGTGCGGTCTGTCTGTATGCGTGGCTACGATGAAAGCGTGTTTCCCTTTTGTGAAGCTCATTGCCAGCTCATAACCGATTCGGTTCGCTTCCTCCGGCGTGACTTCCCCCGGCTTAAAGGACTGGCGAATCTGATACGCAATCACATCGTTCTTCTGATGCCGTCCGGTGCTGTGTTCATACTGGTGTTTCGACAGCATAAAATCTTCGTCCATGACTGTCTCCGTTCCTCGCTTTAATGCGTATCTTTTGTTATTCAGGAATGAATAAAATTACCCAACGCATCCCGACACTGTTCTGCTGTAAGCACTACCCATTCCACAAGAAATATGACCAGAAATACCACCAGTGCCATTCCTGCCAACAGGCCTACATCTTTCCATCTGGCCTGCGTGACACAATAGATGGCGCACCCAACGATGAACACAAACAGCAAGCTCAACAGCCATGAAGATACATTTCCGAGCAGCCTCCCTATCGCAATCAGGAAACTCAGCAAGAATACAGCAACACCAGCCAGAATTTTGAACGGCAATTTGATTAACCACATATACGGCACCTCCTTTTGACACCATTCTATCAAAGCTTCACAGATTCGCAAGGATGTCATAAATAAGCTCAATTATTTCTTCATCCTAAGGTTTCCTTGTCTCTTGATTTTTGATATTTATCAATAACGCAACTTCAATAGTTCCGCTTGAATTTTTCTGTTCCCATATGTATAATTACCTCACCCTGTTGCATATAATTTTAGGAGGTGTCAAATGAGGGTCGATTACAAAAAACTTGGACAAATTGCCATTGACCCCGAATACCGGAGTAAATTGACAAAAGATACCAGCGATGTCCTCGCAAATTATCTTTATATGATGTCAAATCTCAACGCAGATGTAGATGACTGGTCAGCGGCAGAAATGGCAATGATAACGAACAGCTTGAATAGATGGCAAGACAAAAAAACCTTTCTTAATCGCCAATCAGTTTCCGTTGGTGATATATTAATGGTTGATCTTGGGCTATCCTATGCACCAGAATTGTCATATGGTCATCCCGCACTTGTTCTTGAAGAATGAAAAAATCTTATGTTTATTGTCCCAGCTACAAGTTCTTCCTCTAAATTAATGCAAGCATATCACCCAACGGATAATCCCGAAGGGAAATGGTATTATCGGAAAGTGGGACGGGTTGATGGATTTGCTCACGATTGTGTTCTTATTATTAATAATGCGAAAATCATATCCAAGTCTTCCATTCTCTCTCCAATGGGAAAATTGACTTGTGATCTGCATGATGAAACACAGCTTTTTCGTGAAGTTAAAAATACACTTTTAAAGCATCTATTTTACCGAGAATGGTCAGCGAACCAGAATCTCAATCAAGCATATAATGAATTACAAGAAAACTTCAATCTGTTAATGGAAGAAAAAAACTTGCAGAATCCAAAATACATACATTAGAGCAACAGATAAAAGAACTGCAAAAATCTGTTGACAACCAGTCAAACCGAATGTAAAATATAATCAACAGAGACGAATAGTTATTACGTCGATGGACAAAATATTGATTGTACGCCAATGGGCACGGGCACCTATCATGGTGTCCATTTTTTTGACTTTTTCATGTCTTTTTTGCTATGTACCGGCATGGGCCTCTCTCCCATGCCTTTTCTCTCACAAGATCGTCGAAAGAATCTGCAGTGACTCTTTCTGCTGCTTCCAAATTTCTTCCAGTCTCTCCTGCAGATCCTGAATGTCCGCGGCGTAGATGCTGCCTTGCTCGTTTGCCCGCTTCGCGTACTGATTGAGGTTATTCGAACAGCGCCGAAGCAGGGTCGTGATCTGCTTCAGGTACTGGTAATCGAGCTGGATGCAATAGCCGTCGAGCGCCATTTTGCGGAGGTAGGCACTCATGCTGTGAATGCCCTGTTCCTCCATCTTTCTGCGGATGCGTTCCAGCTCGGCCTGATTCATCCCGGTTTGCCTCCCCGCTGCTGTTCTCCATATTGAGGGCGGCATCCCGCTGCTGCTCCAGTTCTCCCAGCCGATTCTGTTCACTTGTCAATCTGATAGAGATATTATTCAGTGTATACTCTGCTCACAGACATTTGCCAGATCCTGCGCTGCCTGTTTCTGCTGAACGGGTGTCATTTCATACAATGTTCCGTCTGCCTTCCGCTCAATCGGCGGTCCATATCGTGAGCCTTGTTCCACCTTTTAATTCACCTCCCTGCAAAAAATAAGCCCGCATGAGCAAATCTCTCACACGAGCTATGTACTATCGTCTTCCATCTATTTTACTATGAGCGTTTAAAACAATTCTTTCAGAATCAATCTGGTAATTCCCTCATTGTCCCCCGGCTGTATCCGCTTTATTTTCGGTTCCAGGCCATAGCCAAACTCCTCCCTGATAGCAGAGCGTATTCGAGTACCGCCATGAAAACCGTGAATGACCCGAACCTCATACACGGCGCTTCCCGCGCCATCCACTTTCTTATGAATAGCATCCAATGCTTTTTCAACATTCATCCCATGTACATCTATTGTAATAATCGGTTCTGAAAGCATTACACTCCGGACTCCTTTGTATTTATTTAATCTAAGAAAAAAACGACATCTGCTCATAATCCGTCCGCCTGTTCAGCAGCTGCGGTACTTTTTGCAGTATTGCTTTCATAGCCCCCTCATCTAACAGCCATCCCTCCAGTTCATCTTCCGACAGAAGCAACGGCATACGGCTGTGGATTGGAACGACCGAAGCGTTTGCACTGGTTGTGATAATCACAAATTTCCTTTGTGCATTGTATGTCCGTACTCGCGCAGCGAGTATGGATGAAGGCCGCGCCAATCGCGAAGCGTTTTTTGCATGGCTGACGCGCATTGCCGCCGAGCAAAGCGAGGGGGCGTTTCCATAATCAACAGGTTTTTGCCCTGATAGCCGGGATAACCCCAGACCATATTCTCTACACTCAGCATTCCGTTTCTCTGACTGAATACCGCAGTGGTCTCCGATGGCCGGATGTCGCCGGTTCTGACCAGAAAATCTGTGTTTTTCGCAATCCGACGGATTTCATCGGCTGTATCATCATCAACGTAATAGCGTCCGCACATTGTTCTCTCCGATTCTGAACTACAACATTAAATTAATGGTTCCCATCCAGCAAGCGATCCCGCACATGCAGGCGATCATCTTGCCTTCTGTGCAATGACTGTATACCAATCAACATCATCAGTATTTATTTCCGTGGCATATGCCGGATAACACAAAACCTGTATGTCCGCATATTGCATTTCTTTCAATTTATTTAAGAGCACGTTCTTTAAAATCGGGTAATAGTGCTCCTCAAAACGTTCTTTTTGGACGATTTTATTATCCTGCTCAAATGTGAATATCAAATTAAATATCATAGAGCCGTCATTTTCATAATCCCATACCTGTATCAGATTAACTCTGTTTTCATTTAAGAACACCGGATTATACAAATAAAATCTCTGATGCTCCCGTAAAATTTTATCCCAGTTCCGGATATCAAAATATAAATACCCTCCCGGACGAATCAGCTTATCCATCTGTTCTAAAACCTGCAGCACTTCTCCATTTGTTACATAGGGAAGCGAATTTCCTGTACTTGCCACGCAGTCAAATTGTCCTGTGATTTTAGATGACAATTCTCGAAAATCGCATTGTGTAAGTTCGATTTCCTTTCGCATATTCACCGACTTTTCTCTGCATTTATCAAGCATATCCTGACTGAGGTCAGAGCCTGACAATTTCACACCTAACTCAAGAAGAGGTAAAGTCGAACTCCCTGTTCCAATACTGACATCGAAAACTGATTTAATATCTCGTCCTTCTAATAATGCAGCCCAATGCTTTTTGTTCGCTTCGAATCTATCTTTGCTTTCAATCAGATCATAAATATCTGCCCGTTCATATAATTTTCCCATAGTCAAACACCTTCAAATATCACTATCTTTTAGAATATTCCGTTTTTTCAACAAGCTACGTCATATATTTTAATCCTGCAAGTTCAACATTATTTGCAAAGCTTCCGATTTCATCCTCATGCTCTTCAAAAAATGAAAACGAATATCGGCCACCATTTTCAGCATACTCTTGTTTTGTCAATTTGTTTTGATTTAGTTTGGCAGCTACCCTTCTAATATCAATTATAATATCATCCTGATTTATTTCTGTCATCTGGTATCCCTTTCAAATTCCGTAACATCGGTTTGTTTCTTCCCGCTGATGTCTCCATTATATCAGCCCCACTCACTGCAAACAAGAAGAATATCCGCATTTTCGCTATGTAAGCAGCCCGCAGGCTGCCCAGGCTATGCCTATCCACGAGGAATCATATCAGACTGGCTCATCATCTGCATCATCTTCGTCAATCTCATAATCCTCGTTGTCGTAGCCTGCCTTCCAGATATTCGTTTGAAAAACTGGCTTTTACAAAACTTCGCTCCGTCTATCGGATTCAAACAGGAAATGAATTGACAGATTCTGATTTTGTATCCTTTGAACTTTTGGATGAAAATGGCAATTTGACCAATGCCGGTGCATTGCTTGCTGATGATTCACCCATTCGGCATTCTCGCCTGTTTTGCACTCGTTGGTATGGGTTAAACAAAGCCTCCGACGTTATGGATGCCTTAGACAATAAAGAATACGGTGGCTCTTTGATTTCTCTGCTCCAAAACGGAGAAGAATTTGTCAAAAACAATTGAGCAAGCTGTCCACGAAGCCCTTGTGAATGCACTGATTCATCGTGATTATATGGAGATCGGCAGCGAAGTGCATATTGATATTTTTGATGACCGTTTGGAAATTTATTCTCCCAGCGGTATGTTCGATGGAACCATTGTGCAGGATCAGGACATTGACCATATAAGATATCTTTATGGGCAAAATCAAAAACTGTCGGCAAAAAAGAATCATCCATTCATTCTGACCGATATTCGCCGCCTCATCAATCAGGCACCGTACATGAACCGGCAGCCTGCCGCCGTACACATCGTCAGCTTTCTCACACAGCAGATTAAAAAGCTGCGTGTAGATCATGGAAATCAGAAAATTGAACGTTGCATCCGTATCCGACATGATCAGAAACAAGGCTGTTTTCCTGTCACCGACTGTATCCAGTGCCAGCTCGTCATAAGACGTAATCTCCCGAAGCTCGTCAATATCAAACGGAGCCAGACGAGCACCGCAGCTAACAAGGATGGATTTTAAGGTCTTGCCTGAGACTAAATGTCAAGAACTTTTTAGTACCTTGCTCAAAAAAATTGTAGACAGGCTCCCATCCGGCAGGAGACAGGAGCCTGTAATATGCTTTATCCGGCGTGGCGTTGGCTTTGCAGCTCTCTGGTCAGCAGCCGCTTCACCTTGTCCTTGGCGGTCTCTTTGGTCTCGGTGTTGAAGTGTATCTTGACCGTGTAGGTGCGCCCGTCGATGGTGCGCTTGATATAGGGGACTTCCTGAGTCGTGGTGTTGGTATTATCCATAAGCAAAACCTCCGTAAAATAAAAATAGCCGGTCTGTCTTCGCAGGCTCGGCATGGTTGATGTGTGACGCTTGTGACGCTGTGACGCTATTTTTATATACCAGATAGCGTCACGGAAATAGCGTCACCGGAAGCAGTGGCTTCCTCGTCTGTATTCAGTTTTTTCAGCGTGAAGGTACGTTTCTCCCGGCTCCGGCTGTTCGGGGTGTAGCTGATACCGAAGTCGTTATAGAGTACCGACACGTTGACATTCAGCTTTCTTGTCAGGGTATGCGGCTTGAGCTGCATATCCGGCAGAAGCTCCAGAAGGTCGGTGGCACTCCCTGTCCATTCCTGTCGGTCTTTCATAAATCCGGCAATGGTAATAACAATCGGGTCGGGCGTTCGTTTCAGAAGCTCTTTCTCGGCCTTGGTCAGTTTCCAGAAGCAATGCTCCCGGTCAAACTCAAGGCTCAGTTCCTGATCTTCCTGGTCTCTGCCGACAATCATCATTTTAGCGGTGTTCTCAACCCGTTTTTTCTTTTGCAGGATAATCGCGCCGTCCGCAGCACCCAGCAGGCCATTGGTGCCGGAAATCATATCGAAGCTGTCGCTCGCCTCCATCTTTCTGGTATGGTGGACGATCAGCACACAGAGGTTATGCCTGTCCGTGAAGGATTTCAGCTCTGTGATATTCTGATAATCGGCTGCATAGCTGTATGCCTCGTTCCCGATCTCTCTGACCTTTTGAAGCGTGTCCACGATAATAAGCCGGGTATTGGTGTTTCTCTGCATGAAGCGTTCCATCTGCTCAGTGAGACCGCCGGTCAGTGTCCTGGACTGTGTGGTCAGGATCAGGTTCGGCGTGGACTCCACTCCAAACATCTGGACAAGCCTCCCTTGCAGTCTGGCGTAATCGTCCTCCAGGGCGAGATAGAGGACGGTTCCTTGCCGGACAGGATAGTTCCATAACGGAATGCCCATCGCCACATGGTAGGCAAGCTGCATCATAAAAAAGGATTTTCCGATTTTCGGAGAACCGGCAAAGAGATAGGTGCCGCTGTAAAGCAGCCCGTCTATAAGCGGCGTCCTCGGTGGAAACACCGTGTCATAAAGTTCGGTCATCGTGACTGTGTGCAGATCGACGTTGGGGTCGAAGCGGGGCGGTGAGGCTCTCAGTTCCTCCATCTCTTTCATTGTCTGAATCACGGCCTCCTGTTCGGCCTGTGGTAAACTCTCGAATTCGTTTTTCAAGTCTGGTCACGTCCTTTCCATGGAGCTTGATAAATTCTGCCTTGTCAGTAATGCTCCCGTTCAGGAAAACATCGTCCAACAGATACTCCACATAATTTTTCCTTTGAAGTGCTTCAACAAAAAGCGGGTGCCATTCTTCATCCGGCGCTCTCGGTGCGAAGACCGTCTGCCATTTCTCAAGCAAATGAAGATAATCACAAAGGACACGGTAGCAGTAGCTTTCCGTTTTCTTAAATTCCAACTGTGCAGAAATCTTTGGTTTCGGCTTCGGCCTGGGCGGGTCGTGCGTCCGTTTATCGTAAGAGATACCGAAGTCCTCCGCTAACTTTTTAGCGGCGTCGACGGGTCTTAATTCAAAATATCTGGACACGAAGTTGATCGCGTCACCGTCGGCCTGACAGCCGAAGCAGTGGTATCTCTTGTCCAGTTTCATGCTGGGGTTCCTGTCGTTGTGAAACGGGCAGACCGCCATACCATTACGGTTGACTTTGATACCGTAGCTTTCAGCGGCCTGACGTGCCGTGACCGAATCCCGGACAGCTTCAAATACATTCATACCAAGACCTCCTTTCTGGTATGCTCATCGGCATTAACCCAACAAAAAAGGCACCTGACTTCTATCAGATGCCACACTCATAATAGCAGGAAACCCAAGCGCTCGTTGCTGAGTGCCTGGGTCTCCTGCGGTTATCATATATTCAGTTTTTTCTTAAAACTTTAATTAGGAACTGGGAATGCTCCGCCGATCACTACAAGCAAAAACAAGATAATTGCTATAATCACCGGTATCATCAAGAAGCAAGCCGCGGCGAAAAAAGTCTGTTTACAAGACTGATGGTGTATTTTTCTCCAAATTCCGAAAAGTAGCAGAACGATTCCACCGACAATACCAATACAAGGTAAGAAAACCATAGTCGACATAAGAATTGTTCCGATTCCAGTAACGGATGCCCATAAATCAAGATATAAAATGTACAATACTGGAACAGCCACAATACCGCAAATGAGAAAAATCCGTTTCCGTTCCCGTTCCTGCTGTGATTTGGCGATCTCTATAACATCGCTCACAACACTGGACTCTGTTTCAGATACTTCATTCAGTTTTTCCGACTTCATGATTTCCAGAACACTCAAATCCAAAGCTTCTGCCAACGGCTCAATCGTGTTTATATCGGGAAAACCCAGGCCACGCTCCCAACGGCTGACAGCTTTGTCGGTCACGTTGATTTTTGCTGCCAGGTCTGCCTGCGTCATGTTTTTTTCTTTACGACACCTGGCAACAAAGCTACCGAATTTTTGTGCGTCCATATCATCACCTCCCGCCATCACTATAAAGAATAGCAGCAATCGTATCAACCGATGAATCCTTTACATCAGCCAAATAAGCGGACTCTACGATCCGTTTACACAGAATTATATCTGTTATTCTGACACGGTCATTATACTTCATTCATCTTTTGTTGGATAGATGACTTTCTGAATTTTTTATTGCTTATGACTAACAGCTTATTATTTCTTTTGCAACCTGATCTATTGTTTTTCCTGTTGTGTCAATTTTCGTGGTATTCAGATTATAATATAAAGAAATTCTCTTAATGCTTTTCTCAATAATATCCTCCTGACGTATACCTTTCTGTACATCACTAAGCAGCCTTTTCCTAAGTTCCTGCTCACTACACAAAAGAGAGACTGCCTTAATTTCACAATCAGTTTTATCAAGTTCTCTAAGAATTGAATCTATAATTTCCTGTTCATGCATAACCCAGCAAAAAACTATATTTTGGTATACAGAACAATGAATAAACTGATTCAGCAAAAAGCATATATTCTTCCGAACCATCTCTTTTGTTTCTTCATTGACTTGAAACGGGTTTGCGTCCCAACACCAATCTCCATCCAGGAAAACACAATCATCCAGTTCCATTTTTAATTTTTGGCATACCGCTGTTTTCCCTACTCCCATGGTTCCACCGATCAAGTATATTTTTTTCATTTTCACCTACTCCAATTCCGATTTGTCTGTTCGACACGCCCATTATACATCATCCAGATTTCGTTGGATAGATGGCATTCTGATTTCTTTAGGAGAAGTGCAAGCCGCACTTTGCTTCCTGCACTTGCTCCTTCATTCGTATTCTGTTATCGCTCGATGGATTTTGCTTTCTTTCTGTCCTGTTCAGGTGTCAATACTTTCTCAACCTGACGATGGACGGCATTCAGCTTATCGACTTCCTCCCTGATCTCTTTCAATTCCTCATACTGTTCATTGTGCGCGATAGTCAGCTCAAGCAATTCGTCTTTCCATTCTTTCAGCTTAACCGGCAGAGTATCAGGCTCGATGTGGTTGGCATGAAGAAAACGGTTCGCCGTATTCCAGAGAATCATCTCTGCGCGGTTTGCTTCCTCGAAAGCGTCTTTCTTTTTCTGACGCTTGATCGCGTTGTACTGTTTCCGAACAGGAAGGTTCGTCTGATACTGTTTGCCCTGGTCGATCATCTTCTCCAGTTCCTTCATCCGGCGTTCCTTGCTGCGGACACTCTGCTGAGTGGAATGAGACTTATCCTTCACTTTGGCAATCGCTTTCTCCAGATCGTCCAGTGTGTAAATTCCGTCGGCGTTCAATTCGTCGAGTGATTTCCTCATGTCTTCAGTAACCGAAACAGTGTGTTGAAGTCGAAACTGAGGAGAATATTTCTGAACACGCTGGCTCTCCAGTTCCATATACTGCACCATCAGGTCAGCCAAGCTCGGAGACTTCGCTTCCTCAATGACTTCTTTCATGGCTGTGGTGAGAGCGGACAGCCAGTCTTTCAAGTCGTTGATCCTTGTCCGGATTTCTTTGATAAGCTTGTTGGCTGCTTTAATCTGCCGGTTGATATCGCCGCGCTCTGTAGGGATACCTTTCTTCTCCATCGCACAGGCGGCAGGCCCCATGTGAATGGTCGGGATTTCTTCAATGCCACGGTCGGCGTTGCTGCGGTGATCAATGCGTTCTGTAAAGCCGTTCATTTCAAGATGGCGGTTCACAACATCGGCCCATGCAGCTCTCCATTCCTCGGCCTTGCCCTGTTCGCTCCAGTCAACGGTCGGTTCTTTGTGGGACTTCCATTTCCCGCTGGGGAGACGGATACGCTCGCCGTTTTCATCAAGGTCATAGACAAGTTTTCCTTTCGGCATCCACTGTCCATGTTCGTTCAGAGGCCGAAGCGTCAGCATGATATGGCAGTGCGGATTGTTCGGTTTCTGATGAATATTAAAATCCACGCACATACCGGCAGCACGGAACGGCTCGCAGTAGTCGTGGATGATTTTAATGTGTTCATCTAAATCCAGTTCAACAGGAAGCGACACTTCAATCTCCCTGGCAAGCTGGGCGTTCTTTCTGGTCTCGAACAGCTCGACAGAATTCCAGAGGGTAGCGCGGTCTTTGAATGCCTCCGGCGCATTGTCCGGCAGCATGATCTCCGAATAGACAACTTCCTTCTTTCTCCTGTAGTCCTCATTCTTCCCGCGCCATTCATCATAAATCTGGGAACCGCTCCGATAGGCCGCAGCCGCGACAGCGCTGTTCGTTCTCCGGTTGCTGCTCCGTCCGATCACCTGCATGGCACAATGATAAATCGCCATCGTCACCACCTCGCTTTCTGTAAGAAGTAGAGCAGCACCGTAACAGCAGCGAATATCTCATAGAGATTTGGCGGCGGTGGGTTGGAAAAGGGATAGCCGGTCTCACCGGCGTAAGGGAAACGAAGTGTCCCTTGCCGCACCGAAGGTGCCAGCGCTCCGCAGATAACGCAGCAGCGGTATCGGTAGGAGTCTCCGAAGGACGCACTATTCTCGAAGAGAATGTATAAGTGCGCCTCAACGGATTCATTAGTTAATTCCCGTATCCGGGTCAGTCGGTACTTCATCGTTCCTCAGTCCTCTCATTCGTAAAAATTTCTTCGCCACCTCTGAGCAGGCAATCAGACGGATGAAATCACTGGTGTTTCGCTCGTCCATCGTCTTCAGCTCCGGCACATAGTGTTCCAGGATACCGGCCTCCGTGCAAAGCCTTCTCGTCCGCACCCGGCGTTCCTCCTTGGAATAAGCGGCGGTCAGTGCCGTCTCCTGATTGTGCAACTGCCGGATCTTATTCTCGGTGTAATCAATCTCGGCCTGCATTTCCTCTCTGGTCTCTGGTGTCTTTCTGCGTCCCATAAGCATGATCTCCTTTCTGTGATTTGAAAAAATGGGCAAAAAAAGACCGGGTACAATTTGCACTCGGTCTGAATACGGAAGCTTCACCGAAATTCCCGGTCTCCGTAAAAATATATTTAATATTGTGGAAATTTCTGTCGAACTATGGTAGGATAATTTGCAAGAGCTACCAGGTCGGTAGGCGGTTAGCCCTCAACAGAGGGACTGTGACCCTCTGATTACATAGAAACCCGCAAGGGAATCTGAAGAAAGGAGGGCTGAGCCGATGGATATTTTATTGGGAATCATCTCAGTGTTGGGTTTCGGCCTGACCTGTTTTGAAATAGGATACTCTTTAGGCAAAGATAGAAACAAGACACAGAAATGACCGCCCGAGTCTGCAAACTAAGCGATCATTTCTAATATCGTTATTGATTTGTGGCTAACCGTCTATCGGTAGCTCCCAGAAGGCACCTGTTAGCGCAGGTGTCTTTCTTTAGCCTTACTATACCATAAATCACAAGCCAGTTCAAGAAAATATTTCTGGGGTCTCTATAAATCGACAAACTGGAATATTTCAATTTCTCTTCCTGTTTGAAACCGATGCTGCTATGCAAGCAATACTTACCCCCATCAACACCCAAGGTACAGCTGCAAGGGTAAACTGTAAAATCGGATTGCTTCCATCATAGGCATAGCTACTATTACACCAAACAGAAAACAGAAAAGTAACTATAATCAAAATCCATGCAACTTTCATTAGAGATTGGCTGCTTTTCACAGTATCCATGTCTTTTTTAATTTTATCCATCATTTTACTATCTCCTTTCAACAACTCGTCTAAAGTCACTTGATAAAGATCACTTAATTTTATGACACTCATCACATCGGGTAAAGTCTTGCCATTTTCCCAATTTGAAATTGTCTGGCGAGAAACACCTATTTTCTCTGCAACCTGCTCTTGCGTCATGCCTGCACCCGCTCTGGCTTTTTTCAGCTTCTCGCAAATCTCCATAATATATGACCTCCATCTGAAAGGATTATATCGAATCATCTTTATTTTTTCTATCAAACAGCATTTACATCTGCAAAAATGCGTTGTCAAAATTGTTTG
>JAJBVE010000053.1 GCA_020859995.1 Clostridiales bacterium | reverse complement strand
ATCACATTATATAATATGCGCTGGCTGATTGCAACCATCCGCATCATACCAAAGATTTTTACCACAGGAAAAATGTAATTCCGACCGAAGTAAAACGGAGAGCGGTTTTCTTCTCATAATTTAACTTATCGGAAGGAGAGGACGCTTGCGTACTCTCACCCGATAAGTTAGCGACAGAATCGTCAGATTCTGGAGATTATGCGAAGCGGTTTTCTTCGCATAATATAACTTACAAGAAGTTCGCCGCGCTTGCGGGGCGCTGGACATCCAGTGAATGTCCGTTTCATGTCCCGATTTTCGCAGAAAATCGAGGACGCAGGCCCTTGCCCGGGGTATGTCCCTCGCCGGGCGGCTTCCCACACTTCGTGCGGGATATTCCACAATCTCTGATTGTGGATGCGGGCATCCCACATTTTATGCGGGATATTCGCCGACCGAAGCGGAACGTAGACGAACTTCGCAAGTTAACGTGCAGTAGAATTTGCTGCGAGTAATTTCAAAAGAGAAAGGCACAAAATGAAAAAAGAATCCGTAGAGCAGGTTTTGCCCTATCAGGCGATAGACATGCGCGCAACGGGGCAGCGGCTCAAAGAATATGCTGACAGAGCGGGATTATCGGTCAGACAAATCCAGTGCTGTCTGCAGCTGGCGTATCCCCAGCCTATTTATCGATGGTATCGGGGAGACATACTGCCATCTATTAATCATTTGTATATGTTATCCGTATTAATGCATGTACATATGGAAGAGCTGCTGGTTGTGCGGGACGAGAATAACTGAAAAAAAGAAATTTGTTGAATTTTAAAAAAGCAATTTTCTGATGAATGAAGGAGAAAAGCAGATGATGGGATACCAAAACAGAAATAAAGCATCAGGCGTACTTAAAGACGGACTCAAAGGCATACAGAAAGACATGCCGAAAGGCATACCGGCAGACGTACCGGTGCACATGACGCCGGAACTTAACAAGGCCATTGATAATTATATGCAGACGGCACGATTTGAAGAAATTAAGGAACACATTTATCCATATCCGATAGAGCATCTGGAGGCGGATACCGTCCGGCTTGCGACTATTTGGGATTTGCAGAAGTCCTGTCCGTCGTTTATTATGTATGGCTTTGCCTGGTTTTACATTATCGATTTATCAGAGGTGTTTCCGGTGGGGTTCTGGGAGTATCTGGATGGGGAAATGGTGGCCAGATGGGACGGAATTTCTGAAGAAGAAATCAGGGATGCAGCAATCGGGAACATCAATCGTATGCGGTTATTTGTTAAAGAAACCAAGTTTATGGGCGATTGTGCCGATCCGCGTATCCCCGTAGTGGTATACGAGTTAGCCATGCAGGATGTGGCGGCTGTCCCCTCATACGGATGCAGCCTGATGCTGTCGGACGAATATCTGGATTGGCTGCACGAAGAATTTGGGGATTATTATCTGTTCCCATATTCTGATCATGCGCTTTATCTGATTGCGGCATATGATGTCATAAATGCGGAGAGAACGGCGCAGGAATGCTTTGCGTCTGTAGCTGCTGCCCATCAGCTGACGGACAGCGTCTTGTCAGGCCGTATGCTTTTTGTTGACAGCGATTTCCTGAGATAGATTACCACAGGACAAACATGCTGGACAATATCAGATAAATGATATTTGATCGGATGTAATGGATTACTGTTGTAATTGTTTTTACAGGAAGTACTTTTGACGCTCTCCCAGCATGACAGAAACGTATACGAAGGAAGGTGAGTATATGAATTTTTACATCAGCGATCTGCATTTCTTTTGCAATTCAGAGATTGATAATGGTAAGGGCTATAATTACGACAACCGTCCGTACAAGTCATTGGATGAGATGCACGAGGATATGCGGCAAAAATGGAATAAAAAAGTGACGAATGGCGATACGGTTTATATTCTGGGCGATATCGGCCGGAAAGGGAAAAGCGAAGGCCTGATCGCGCTTATGGCGACGCTTAAGGGAAGAAAAGCTCTGATCCGGGGAAACCATGATGACCTGTCGGACTATCGCCTAAAACAGATTTTCGCTGAAATCTGTGATTATAAAGAGTTACAAGACTCATTTGAAGGACAGAACTACAAGCTTGTGTTATCTCATTACCCGATTTTGATGTGGAATGGCCAGCACAAAGGATCGATTCTGCTGTATGGACACACGCATACCAGCCAGGAGGATGCGTATTTTCAGAAGTGCCTGAACGAGTTCCTGGATGACCCAAAGTACATTCGTGAGGGTGAAAAAAGAGGAATGGCGATCAATGTCGGCTGTATGCATGCTTATATGAGGTATGAGCCGAGGAGTCTGAAGGAGCTGCTGTGTGCGGTTGGAGAAAGATCGGGGTAAAATGGCTGTTTGTCACAATATGTCTATAGAATTAAGGCAGTCTTTGGAAAATCCGGGAAGGTATAATCAACGCTGATGCGTTAAAAATCTTTATAAATGCTTTCCTTGTGAAAACCATTCTTTTATGGTATGTTATTACTGCATCGGCAGGATATACTATATTGGATGTTCGCAATTATGGTTCGTAATTCATATAGCAAAATATCTCTTGATTAGCGAACGGCTTCATGGCAGGTTGTCGAGGGTATAATATTTTGGAGGAAATGTGGGCATATGGAATTTGATATTAGAAAGTTTGATTCCTACCGTGAAGATAATAGACGTGAGGTAAAAAAAGCAAAAGGTGGCCTGCCAGCATCGCTTTGGGAAACGTACTCATCATTTGCAAATTGCTATGGAGGAATAATTATTCTTGGTGTTGCAGAGAATGCGGACGGAAGCTGGTACGCTACTGGTCTTCAGAATGAATCCAAAATCAGGAAAGATTTTTGGGATACCATCAATAATAAAAGTAAAGTGTCGCACAATATTCTTACAGATAGTGATATTGAATCATTTAAGACGGATGATGGAAGTGTTATCTTGGTGATACAAGTTCCCAAAGCGAGTAGAGACCAAAAACCGGTATACATTAACGGAGATATGTTTAATGGATCTTTTCGCCGAAATTGGGAAGGAGATTATCACTGCACCCGCGAAGAAGTTTTGGGAATGCTCAGAGATGAGCCGTCGATTTCGATGGATGCAAAAATCTTAGAGGACTGGTCAATAAGCGATTTGAACAAGGAATCGGTGCAGGCGTACCGTAATCTTCATAGAAGCTGGAGGCCGGGACACGTTTGGGAAATGCTTGGAGATGAGGAATATCTAAAGAACATCGGGGCTGCTGCTGAATCAAAAACAGATGGTAAAATGCATCCCACAGCTTCAGGATTGTTGATGTTTGGAAATGAGTATGATATAGTTCGTGAGTTTCCGCATTATTTCCTTGATTACCGTGAAGTGCTGGACCCGACGATAAGGTGGACAGATCGGCTTCAATCAAGTTCCGGAGATTGGTCTGGTAATCTTTTTGATTTCTTCTTTCGTGTCAACAGTAAGCTCGTGAAAGATGTGAAAATCCCGTTCGTGCTTGAAGGCGCTATGAGAGTTGACGATACTCCCGTACATCAGTCTATCCGCGAGGCACTGGCAAATTGTCTTGCCAATACAGATTTTTATCTTTCGAGAGGTGTTGTTATTAAGAAGGATGCCGAGACGATTGTTTTTGAAAATCCGGGCAGTATTCGGACAGGAAAGGCCCAGATGTTGCGAGGAGGAATTTCTGACCCAAGAAACGCTTCAATACTAAAGATGCTCAATCTGATTGGTATAGGAGAAAGAGCCGGCAGCGGTGTTCCAGATATTTTTGCTACCTGGGAACAACAGGGGTGGAAAGAGCCAGAGGTAGAGGAGCAATACGGTCCTGACAGGACGATTTTAACGTTATCGTTCATCAAAAAGGTGGTAGCGAAAATCGACGATGGTGATAAGAACATGGATGGTGAACATGTATCCACACATGAGACCATACATGAAACCACACATGATGCCCGCTATGAAGCACAAGTACAGAAGTTGCTTGACTTTTGTAGTGAGCCGAAAAGCCGATCTGAAATGCAGGAATATTTAGGACTTACAAATCGGAGCTATTTTAGCAAGGGATATATAATGCCTTTGGTTAATTCAGGAAAACTGAAAATGACAATACCTGATAAACCAAGAAGCCGCAATCAGAAGTATATAAAGACCTGATGCTTTGATATTGCAGTCGAAAGCACGTAGTGTACGAATGATTTTTGGAGAGTAACGTGATGAAATGGTTAATACAAGATTCCGTTCAACTAAAAATAAGGAACGTGGCCTCGCACGTCAAGAGATTGTTGCTGCAACTGTCTCCTGTTTGTCAGCAGATGTAGAAGAAGTAAAGAGATGGGTTCTGCAGCGGAAATATCCCTATAAGAAAGCGCTTGATTGAGCTTTAAAATCCTGGCGGGATGTGATCGAATGAGAGGGACTGAAAGATAAGAGCGAACAATATAAAACGGTTGTTTCCCTAAAAATAGAAGAGGAACAAAATGATGAACAATATCCAAAAGTGGGTTCCGGATGGTGAGGTGACTCTTGACGTGTGTGAAGCGATCTGTGTTTTAAATCAAAGGGCTGCTGAAGAAGCAGTAGAAAAAGCAGAGAGGAAAAGAATCACAACTTTGGTTGAAAGCATTAATAATTTAAAGAAGAATATGGGCTGGAGCTCGGAGAAGGCCATGGAAATTATGGGACTCTCTGAAAGCGACCGCAAGGCTGTAGCTCCTTTTCTTTAATCTGTTTATCATCTTGGGAAAATCAGGGGTTGTAATTGCTCCTGATTTTTTATGGAATTGTATTCTAAGGGAAGAAATAAACTACGGGGAGCAGGCAGATGAAAACATTAGGCATTGATATAGGAACCACATCTATCAGTGGAACAATAATAGATGTTTTGTCGGGGAAACAGCTTGATACAAAGACAATGCTTAACAGTACGCAGATAGTTGGACAGCCATGGAGCAGTGAGCAGGACGCAGAGCAGATTTACAGAATTTGCCAGAGGATGGTTGCTGAATATACACATAGATGGGATGATATCGTTGGGATAGGGATTACCGGGCAGATGCACGGAATCGTCTATCTGGATGAGATGGGGAATCTGCTAAGCCGGCTGTATACCTGGGAAGATGGGCGTGGAGATCTGGAATTCACTGATGGGATGAACTATGCGGAATTCCTTTCCGGGAAGACTGGCTATCCGATGTCGACCGGATTCGGGCTGACGACTCATTTTTATAATCAGGTCAATGGTGTAGTGCCTCAGGATGCCTGTAAAATAGCCACAGTTATGGATTTTGTTGCGATGCGGCTATGCGGGCGGAGCAGACCGGTTATGCATGCCAGCAATGCTGCAGGCCTTGGCTGCTTTGATTTATCTGAAAACTGCTTCGATCTGGCTGCTCTTACCCGGGCGGGGATAGACCCGGGAATTCTTCCGGATATTTCAGAGAACGAAATCGTAATTGGTCAGACAGAAGAAGGGATCCCGGTTATAGTTCCGATTGGGGATAATCAGGCTGGCATTTATGGAGTGGTTGGTGATGACAACGATGTTGTGTTAAACATTGGTACTTCCAGCCAGATTTCCGTGATTTGTTCTGGACTGGAAGAGACAGCTGACCTGGAATGCCGCCCATATGTGGGCGGTAAATATCTTTTGCTTGGGGCCGGATTATGTGGAGGGAGTTCCTTTAAACTGTTGAATGATTTTTTCTGCCAGGTCTGCGGCATGGCCTCTGCAGAAGTATCAGAGGAGCAGATGTTCTCTTTTATGATGGAGGCGGCAGAACAGGCTTATAAAAGCGAAAATGTGGATGACCTTCAGGTACACACTTTGTTTCGGGGAAAGCGAAAATTTCCGGGAATCAGCGGCAGTATCGGAAATATCAAAATGTCGAATCTGACACCGGGAAATCTCACGCTTGGTTTCTATAAGGGCGTGTGTGAGGAGCTGTATGAAGCATATCAGAAGATGCCAGTGGAACAAACTGGCGGAAAACTTTTTTTGTGTGGAAATGCCATTCGAAATAACGATCTTTTGCAGAAAGTGTGCAGGGATATTTTTTCACGGGAAGTATATCTTCCAGTTTGGAAAGAAGAGGCGGCAGCGGGTGCTGCAAAACTGGCAATGGATGTTGTGAAAGGTTTCTCCATTAGAAGCTGTTCTTGCGCTTGTAGATAAATGTCAGTATACAATTATATCCATCTTCTTCAGCCAGTTTTTCATACTGTACAGATGTTGACTCAGGCTCAAGCCAGTAAGATCCTCCTATAAGAAAGCCATTCATCCAGCCGAGGGCATCCTCTAAGGCGTCCTGCCGTGTTTTTCCACTGCATACGCATACTTTGCCTTCTCTCATAGAATCATTCATAAGCGTTTACCTCGTTCGTATTTTCGTTTATCATAGCTGAAGGATATTCTGATGTCATTGGACGGATAGTACAAAAGTTGAATTGCAACAAGAGATGTTCATTATATAACAGGTAGTAGCAGAAGGAGAAAATCATGGAGATGACATTAATCAAAGAAAAGCTGAGGTCCGATCCGATGTTGAGAAAACTGCAGGCAGCTGAGGAAGTAATCTGGATCAACCCGGATAAGATTCCCTTTGCGGATGCACAGGATTCTTCTGAACTGACCATGGCGGATATCGATGATGCAGAAGCGAGATTGCTGCGGTTTGCTCCATTCATAATGAAATGTTTTCCGGAGACGGAAGCCCGGGGAGGAATGATCGAATCCCCTTTGACGGACATTTCGGACATGCGGGATCTTCTCAATGAAAAGTATGACAGTCATTTGCAGGGCCGACTTCTTTTGAAACTGGACAGTCATCTGCCGATTGCCGGCTCCGTGAAAGCCCGGGGAGGTATTTACGAGGTGCTGAAGTACACGGAGGATCTGGCGATTGCGCATGGAATCCTGAAGAAGTCTGATAATTATGCAAAGCTGGCTGAACCGGAATACCGGAATTTTTTTGCACAATATACGATACAGGTGGGTTCTACCGGAAATCTGGGCATGAGTATTGGGATCATGAGTGCTGCAGTAGGATATCATGCGATTGTCCATATGTCTGCGGACGCGAAACAGTGGAAAAAAGATTTGCTTCGGAGCTATGGCGTGACAGTGATTGAGTACCGGGCAGACTACAGCGAAGCAGTAAAGAATGGGAGAAAACAATCGGATGAAAATCTTGTGAGTTATTTCGTGGATGACGAGAAATCCAGGGATCTGTTTCTTGGCTACGCAGTGGCAGCGAAGCGCCTGATGTGTCAGCTGGAGGAAAAGCAGATCCGGGTGGATGTGGAACATCCGCTGTTTGTTTATATTCCCTGTGGAGTCGGCGGAGCTCCGGGCGGCATTACCTTTGGATTGAAACAGGTATTCGGGGATGCGGTACACTGTTTTTTTGTGGAACCGGTACAGGCTCCCTGTATGCTGCTCGGTATGAGTACCGGACTTCATAATGCCATTTCTGTGCAGGACATTGGACTGACTGGTCTGACTCACGCAGATGGACTTGCCGTTGGCCGGCCTTCCGGATTTGTCGGTAGTATGATGGAGCCGCTTCTTAGCGGTGAGTTTACTGTCCGGGATGGGAAACTTTATGATTATTTGCGGGACATGCTGGAGGCAGAAGGGATCTTTCTGGAACCCAGTGCCTGTGCGGCTTTTCAGGGAGCGGCGATGCTGGAGCGCAGCCCGGAGATACAGGAATATATTAAAAAGAACGCGCTGGAAGAGAAAATGAAGCGTGCAGCCCATATCGTATGGGCAACCGGCGGAAGCCTTGTGCCGGAAGAAATTAGGGAAGAATACAGAAATACCATTATCCGGGAATGAGAGAGTTGATTTGGGACTAAATATAGACGATATCTTCTGTATAATTATCGTACCTTCTGTATAATGAACGGAAAGCAGAATTTTATGGGAAATACACGGATAATGGATTATATGAGTGTCAGATTTTACGGCGGGGAAAGTACCCTGCCGTTTTTTTGTCATGTTAGGAAGGTTCTCGGACTTTCCATAAATGGTGAATAAGTAATAATTGTTGACGAAGAAAATATATTGTGCTAATATTGAATTTAAGCAAGATAAAAATTGCTGAGCATACGCATGAATTTCTGGCATTTTAAATGTCGTCAAACAATAACATTAAGCCTGTAACTGTTTTCATTAGGAGCATTTGATGCTTAACACGAGGGAGGAAAAGACATGGGTACGTTTGTGAATACTTATATAGGAAAGAATTCTAAAATTCCGGAAGAGAAAATACCAGAATTTGAGAAACGCCTGGAAAAACTGTTCCAGGCCGGCGGCATGATGGAGATTGAGAAGGTATCCTTGCTTGGTATTGATACATGCACAATTCGGAAAGCCAGAATGCATGAAAAAGGAATGGATTTTTATTACAATTATTTTGAGGAGGACTGCTGGGAGAATGTCGGGTACAGTACAAAAAAGCATCACGTATGGAGCAATAAGGTTGGCTGGAGGGAATTTAATATAACGGTGACCGCCGCCTACGTATTGGAAACACTTTATACAGACGGAGCGGCAGCTGTGTTCGTAAACGGCGATTTTATTGAAGAAGAAATTTATACAGGGTGGCTCAATTATCTGTTTGAGGAAGAGTTCCGGACGAAAAACAGGAATCCATGGCTGTTGTTTGATGACCTGGAACACCTTCCTGAGCAGGAAGAATATATAAATCATATGGACTGGAATTCTTTTGCCGGGACACCGGAAGGTATGGCAGGATGTACGGAGATTTATGCGGTCCAAAACGGCATAGATGCGATGATCCAATGGCATGATGACCTTTTGAAACAGGCAGGAGTGCCTCTCACAGACCACGAGCATAGCTTTAATTTTTTCAGCATTACCCGGCTGATTGTCAATGGGATCCGTTCATACGGCGCGAAATCCGGCCTTCCGAAAGACCAGCAGTTCATTCGGATTTGTGCGAACCTGAAGGCATTTTATCAGGAGCCGGAAATGGGGCTTTCAGAATTCGAACAGAAATATGAGTTGGATGACGGGCAAAAAGCTCTGTTTTTATGTCTGTTCCTCATGGATCTTCCGGTTATTGCGCTAAAGACAATCGCGGAACTCTACGATAAAGATTTCCGGGAACTGTGGGATGAGTTCCGCAATGTATTCCGCGATTCAAAAAGAGTGTTTCCAATGCAGCTGCAGGATCCCCCGGCGGAAAAGATATCTACACAAAAATTATTCCAACGTAAGCCGGATGACATGATTTACTACTGGGAAAAGGATGGGGATTTTCAGCTGTCTGATTCTCTTAAGAAATGGTTCGGAAGGTTAAGGAAAAAATATGACAAAATCATGAAAAGTGGGGTTTCCGTTCAGAATCTGCTGAAATGGATTCTGGAGTTGATGCAGTATGCGCAGGAGGAGTATTACAATATTTTTACATTTGCGGAATTTTTCGAGGAGACTGTAAACCATCTGACAGACCAAAGATATCTGGCTCTTTGGAAACTCTATGAAGGAATGCTGTATGACCACGAATTAGAGGAGGCGGGGAAGGTGATTTTTGTCCCGGATGGCCCTGAATATGCAAACAGAGGACTCCATTCTTCGTCCGGCAAAGAGCCGCGGCACCGGTTGGAATACTCCTGGTGTGTGACCGATAAGGAAAAACGTGAGAACAACGCGCGGGTGACCCTGCGGAGATATATGGCGCTTGTCGCAAATGTGAAACTCAGGAAAAATGTGTTTGGGTTTTAAACACACTGGGATAGTGTGTACAGCTCCGGTTCCGAACTATGCGGTGTATTTGATTCGTGAGTGTGATGGTGCGCTTATTTTCTCGGATAGTCGTGGACAAATTACTTTCAGACAGTTATAATGTGACCAGAAGAAATTTGCGGCGCTTGCGCCGGGAAATTTCGATGGTCAACGAGCAACGCAGTTGCGAGTAGGAAGGTGACCAGAAGAAATTTGCGGCGCTTGCGCCGGGAAAATTCAATGGTCAACGAGCAACGCTGTTGCGAGCTAGAAGTGATTACAAGAATCAGGACAGCCAGTAAACCGGCAGATAAGTAAATCAGTCGTGATGGAAGGAGGCAGAGCAGATGGGGTATTATCTGAATCCAGAAGATATTATTGATATTTACAGAAGAGAAAACGTGAAACCATATTTTGTGGATAAAACAGAAATGCTAAACGAATTAATTCCTCTTGTGGAACAACAGGGCAGTTATATCTCTGTCACAAGACCGCGTAGATTTGGAAAATCCGTGGTGGCTGCGATGATTGGTTCTTTCTTTGGCAAGGGCGTGGACAGCCGCGAGGTTTTTGCCCGTCTCAAGGTTGCCGGGAATGAGGATTATGCGAAGCATTTGAACCAGCACAATCTGATCTATATAGATTTCAGCAGGGATGTGTCAAACTGTACTTCTTATGAACAATATATTTCGATAATAAAGAAACGTTTGACGCGTGATCTAAAGAAGACATATCCGGATGCGGAAATTGACGATGAAGATTCTATGGGAGCCATTTTGCGCACTGTATCGCTGGAATATCATAATGAAAAGTTCCTGCTGATTTTTGACGAATGGGATTATGTCTTTCATAAAGATTATTTTACAGAATCAGACAGAGGAAAATTTACTGCTTTTCTGGGTGATATCACAAAGGGCAGGGCATATGTCGAGATGGCGTACCTGACAGGGGTTCTTCCTATAAAAAAGTATTCTGCCAGTGATACGATGAATCATTTTGCTGAGTATAATATGGCGAACAGTGATATGTATAGCGCATATTTTGGATTTACGGAAGGTGAAGTTGATGAACTGTATCAGCGATACCTGAAGAAATGTATTCACCCTTCCTTTTCACGTGAGGATCTTGCAAACTGGTATGATGGATATCGCACAGATGATGGCGGGAGTATATACAATCCGAATTCAGTCGTGTTTGCGTTGACGCAAGGAAAAATCAGAAACTATTGGCCAAAAGCTGGTGAGTACGAAGAACTGAAAGATTACGTTCTGAATGACATTGATGGTGTGCGGGAGGCGGTAATGCTGCTTGCGGCTGGTGAGCCAGTGAAAGCAAACATTTCAGAATACGCTACGACAGCGCCTGTCCTTAAAAGACGTGATGAGATTCTCTCTGCCATGACCGTATACGGATACCTGAATTATTATGATGGTTGTGTGCGGATTCCGAACAGAGAGCTGTGGGAGGAATTTGACAGAATCATTCAGGAAGAGCCGAAATACAGTTACATGCGTGAACTGGAAAAGGAATCCGCCCGCATCCTTCAGGCAACTTATGACGGGGACGAGGAAACAGTCGGAAAAGTTCTGGCTATTGTCCATACTACAGAATCTCCTTTGAAAGCCTATCGGGAGAGCCGTGCCATGCAGAATCGCGCTTTGCGCGATGGCACGGCCTGCGTCCACGATTTCCCTTGGAAATCGCGGACATGTGACGAAGCAGAATTATCTGGAAGTGTCAAGCTTGCTTATATTGCAGCCAGAAATAAATACAATATGGAACGAGAGGACCAGGCTGGTATTGGCTATGTGGATTATATCTTTTATCCCCATAATCGTTTAGATGATGGAATTATCATAGAACTCAAAGTGGATGATTCCCCGGAGACTGCGCTGCAGCAGATCAAGGATAAAAATTATGCTCTGAAATTTCAGGGGAAGATTGGAGAAGAACCGAAGACAACAGGAAGGATTATTCTGGTTGGCATCGGATATTACCGGAAGGATAAAGTGCATCGGTGCAGGATTGAGGTATTATAGCATCTACCTTAGAATATTTTCTGAAGATTCAATCCTTTATATCTCGCCATAGTAAAAAAGCAGCGGAATTTAATCGGCTGCTTTTTCTTTGGAAGGAATTGAAAAAATATTCTCGTAATCCTGCTTTTGATGATATACTGCTTCCACAAAGACGGTCGTACCTTCTATACGATAAAGCATAACATATTGATGTTTTCTAAAAAAGATGGAACGAATTTCTCGCTTTCTCAGTTCAGGATGTTCACAATAACGGAGACTTGATGCAACTTTAGATAATGCTTCACGAGTCACTCTGGCATCTGCCAGGACACTTTTTGCGGCATCGTCATTATAAAGTGTATAGACAATATAGTCTACGTACTCCTGAAGCTGAGACTCAGCTTTTTTTAGTCATTACAACATCATACAAAACCATATCGTCTCTCCATATCGTCTATTACACTTTCCATGGATCGGTAATTTCCCTCTGATATATCTTTCTCGGACTGTTCAATATCCAGCAGAACTTGCTCTGTCGTGACCGCTTTAAAAGGATTTTCTGCTTTTTGGGATGAAAACAGTCTCTGCACGTATTGAAGCACTTGAGTTCTTGCGTCTTCTGACATTGATTCCATCATAGATACCGTCGCTTCTATAGTACTCATGAAAAAACCCCCTTTCAGACTTTAAAACCAATACCATCTTATCATAATTCTTTCGACTTCACAATAAATTTTTAACATAGAGCATTTTTCTCGCCTTGCTCACACCTGTATCTTTGAAGTATTATAGCGTTCGCTTTCTGTGGAATGAACGGAAGGGAATAGCCGGATATGGAATAAAAGCCTGAGATAAAAACGGCATTGGTTAATAACCAGTGGTGAATAGTTGCATTATACGGTCCAGCCAGACATTCATAATCAAAAAATTCCGCAAAAATTCCGCAAAATAAACCAACATACGAAAGCCGGAAATTGCAGACCTTTACAGGAACGGATCGTCGGAAGCCGCTTATTTGGCGCATTTCTGGACATTTTGAAGCCTATCCGGACAAATGCGTAAAGACTGTCACAATGCGTTCGGGACGCAGAGGCTCACGAGATCCAGTGGACCTCGGTTTTGAGCCGACCGGAGCGAAGCGGAGACGCAGGTTCAAATCCTGTCGCATCGACTCCTTGGCAGGGGCGTTGAAGAATACCGGAAACACTGATAAATACAGGGTTTCCGGTATTTTTTGCCTTTTTGTACCGGTGAAAATAAGTCGTTTTCAGCGCCGCCAAATTAATTCCCCAAATAAATTCTACGCAGAATTATATGGAATATATTGAACAGTGCTTTGAAGGTG
Organism: Clostridiales bacterium; assembly: GCA_020859995.1. Taxonomy (GTDB): domain Bacteria; phylum Bacillota; class Clostridia; order Lachnospirales; family Lachnospiraceae; genus Choladousia. The sequence goes on along the minus strand of JAJBVE010000053.1, from coordinate 704 downwards.
TTGAGAAAAACCTGTCTGAATCTTTACTATGCTACGATGTCAACGGAAGAGGCTTTCTTGAAGAACAGAAGTCAGCTGCAGTCTCCGTCGCCGGAGCTTTTGCATCAGTTCGTCGCGTGGAAGGATGTCGAAGAAAATAGAAAATGTCGGTGCATACCCCGCACTTGTCGAAATCTTCTGCTTCGACGGTTGCGAGCCTTTTTTATGCACACGGCCGCGCATGGAATTCTGGCAGTTTTGCTGCCCGCGGCCGGCGCAGCGAGTAGAAGCCGACAGGCCGCCTCCTACTCGATTTGAAATAATGCCATTGTCGCGTGCTGTTGATTGCACATGGATTTGTATTTGTCTGTGGAAGAATGGATGAATTTATGATAGTATTGCATAACGAAAGAAGCAAGACATCTATGAGGAAGGACTGTTTTTGCTCTTGCAGGAACAGAACAGTAAACGAGCAAACTGGATCGAGCAGCTGGTAAACCTGGCAGCGCAGCTTTGTATTTTGCTTGGAGTGCTGATGATCTGGTACGCGAGCGATTACTACAGGGCAGATGCAGAGGTCGCAGACTATCTGGAAAGCAGCGGCAATGTAGAGGTTGTCGAGATAGATGAGAGACTTTATTTTGACGGAGCAGGAGAGGACAGCGCGATCATTTTCTATCCGGGAGCAAAGGTTGAGTATACGGCATATGCACCGCTGATGATGA
>JAJBVE010000148.1 GCA_020859995.1 Clostridiales bacterium | reverse complement strand
AGGCAAAAAATCTGGGATTCGGTTAAACCACAGCTTTTTATTCTTTGGCGCTGGCCTGACGGGATCTCGGTTGCCAACAAAACAGGTGAAACCGATGAAGAGTCGCACGACGTAGCCATCATTTTTGGCGAAAAGACGGACTATATTCTCTGTGTCATGTCGACTGGGGTCGATGTGATGGGCGCCGGAAACGCGGGGAATATCATCAAGCAAATATCCTCTCTGGCGTACGAAACGCTCAATTGAAAGAAGCGCCGGGCAAATTACAGCGGCAAAAGCTATCTGCGTCCGTAATGGAATTCAGAGACTCTGCATTGCGGATAAGATGGCTTTTGCCGTTTTTGCGTGCTTTGGATTTCGATAGGGTATCATTTGTTACACGCTATACCTGCACCACACATTTCGCTGCGTGGCGCGGGTATGACGCGTAACTGTGATTTGATGTTCCATTCCCGCGAAACAAGATGGAGCGTGACGGGGGACGTTCAATGTGCTATACTCAATGAAAACGACCGTGAGGAGGAACTTTTTCCATGAAGACTTATATTACTCGCAGCAACCCCAGCTGCTCGTTAACTTACGAAGTTCGCTCGCGCAAGCGCGGCGAACTTCCTGTAAGTTATATTATGGCGCTGGATGCCGGTACGACCAGCAACCGCTGCATTCTCTTTGACCATGAGGGAACCATTTGCAGTATTGCGCAAAAAGAGTTTACCCAGTATTTTCCAAAACCAGGATGGGTGGAGCAGGACGCGGACGAGATTTGGTCTACACTGCTCGGCGTGGCAGTTGAGGCCATGTCTAAAATCGGCGCGACCGCCAGCAATATCGCCGCGATCGGTATTACAAACCAGCGGGAGACCGCGATTGTCTGGGACCGCGAAACCGGTATTCCGGTGTGCAAAGCGATTGTCTGGCAGTGCCGCAGGACTGCCGGGTACTGTGATGAGCTGGCGGCAATGGAAACACCTGCGTATATGTGCGGTACCCTGCCGGAGGAGGGACGCGCGGCTGGGGACAATCGGACAGACGCGGCGTCTGTCGCGCCTGATGAGGAGCAGGCGGCACATGGCGAGGCGGCTCCGGTTCCCGGACTGGTAGATGTGATCCGTGAAAAAACCGGTCTGGTACTCGACGCGTATTTTTCCGCGACCAAAATCCGCTGGATTCTCGAACATGTGGATGGCGCGCGTGAAAAAGCAGAGGCTGGCGGGCTCCTTTTTGGCACGGTCGAGACCTGGCTGATCTGGAAACTGACAAAAGGCCGGGTCCATGTGACGGATTATTCGAACGCTTCCCGCACGATGCTTTTCAACATTCACACGCTGCAATGGGATGAGGATATCCTGCGGCTTCTTGATATTCCCGGATGTATGCTGCCGCGTGTCGCCAATTCCAGCGAGATCTATGGGATGACGGACGCCTCGTACTTTGGAGGAGAAATTCCGATTGCAGGAGCCGCGGGCGATCAGCAGGCAGCTCTGTTCGGACAGGCCTGTTTCGGACGCGGAGAGGTGAAAAATACATATGGCACGGGGGGATTTCTGCTCATGAATACCGGAAGCACACCCGTAAAATCCCGGAGCGGCCTTGTTACAACAATCGCGTGGAGCATAAAAGACAGGGTTACTTACGCTTTGGAAGGTTCTATTTTTGTTTCCGGGGCGGCCATTCAATGGCTGCGGGATGAGATGCGCCTGATCGACTCCGCGCCGGATACGGAGTGGATTGCGGAGCGTGTCCCTGACTCTAACGGCTGCTATGTTGTTCCGGCTTTCACCGGCCTTGGAGCCCCCTACTGGGATCCTTACGCGAGAGGCTGCATTGTCGGTCTGACCCGCGGCGTAAATAAATATCATATCGTCCGCGCGACCCTGGAATCCCTTGCCTACCAGACAAACGACGTGCTGCGCGCCATGGAAAAGGATGCCGGCGTAGGGCTTGCGGGACTTAAAGTCGACGGCGGTGCCAGCGCGAATAATTTTCTGATGCAATATCAGGCAGATGTCATTGGTCAGAATGTCTGCCGTCCGCAGTGTATTGAGACTACCGCGTTGGGAGCAGCCTATCTGGCGGGACTCGCGGTCGGATATTGGGAAGGTACGGAAGAGATCCGCGCGAACGCGAAAATCGGGCATGTTTTTACACCGCAGATGCCGGCAGAAGAAATTGCCCGCCGTCTCAAAGGCTGGGATAAGGCCGTACGGTATTCCTTTGGATGGGCGAAAGAATCGTAATTTTTTGTTTTCATTTTTGAGGGCGCATGGTATAATGAAAGCCGCGCAATTAAAAATCGCTGCGCGATTGGCGCGGCCTGCGTCCACACTCGCAAGCGAGTACGGACATATAATGAAAGCCGCGCAATTAAAAATCGCTGCGCCCAAAAACAGATTGATGAAACAGAGTAAATGGTGGATTTCCATGGAAAATAAGAATAAAAAATATTTCCCGATATTTGTAAATCTTTCAGATAAAAAGGTGGTAGTAGTCGGAGCAGGTACAATCGCCAAGCGGCGGATTCGCTCACTGGTCGATTTTACCGATCATCTTTTTGTGATAGCGCCGGAGGTCAATCCGGAGCTTCGTGACCTGAAAGCTGCGGGCAGGCTGACTATTCTGCGGAAAAAATATGAAAAAGAAGACCTCCGCGATGCCACGATCGTAATTGCCGCGACAAATGATCACAGGCTCAATCAGGAGATTTACGCGGACTGTAAGGAGGCGGGGATCCCGGTTAATGTCTGTAATGACAAGACCCGATGCGATTTTTATTTTCCAGTACTCGCCTATAATGATACGATTGTCGCGGGAGTGAGCTCCGCAGGGCGTGACGCCGCGGGCTCAAAGCGTGTCGCAGGACAGATTCGGGAGATGCTGCAGAACCCGGCGGAGCCGGAACTGTCTTCGCAGCCAGGGAATTCCGTGAAAGCGGCAGATATTACGAAAGCGGCAGATATTGCGAAAACGGCAGATATTACGAAAACGGCAGATCATGCGAAAACGGCAGCCACGGTGAAAGCGGCAGAACCTGCGAAAACAACAAATCCCGCGAAAACATCAGACTTGGAACAATCAGAGGAACACGCGCAATCCGCGCGTCCCACCAGGAAAACGATCCGCGTTTTTACGGATGGCGCGGCGCGGGGAAACCCGGATGGTCCAGGCGGCTACGGGGTGGTTTTACAGTATACAGACGCTGCCGGTACAATGCATGAAAAAGAGCTTTCGCAGGGTTATGTAAAGACGACCAACAACCGCATGGAGCTGATGGCAGCGATAGTGGGACTGGAAGCTTTGAATCGTCCCTGTGAAGTGGAGCTGTATTCGGACTCGCAGTACCTTATAAACGCGTTTAATCAGCACTGGCTGGACGGCTGGGTCAAAAAAAACTGGATGCGCAGCAAGACAGACCCGGTTAAAAACGTCGACCTCTGGAAACGGCTGCTGGCCGCGGCCAGACCGCATCAGATCACCTGGCACTGGGTGAAGGGGCATGACGGTCATCCGGAGAATGAACGCTGCGATCTTCTGGCGACGAGCGCGGCGGATGGGGATAGTCTGATAGAAGATGTTGTGCAGGACATGTAGCAAAAAATCGCCAAAACGTCTGGATTTTGCCGGATTTTATATTGAAATAGAAAAAACACTGTGCTATCATGATTCACAGTGCGCAGAGAAATTCATTCTTTCACGATAATAATTTGCGGACAATCTGCCGATATACTTGCGGCAGAGATTGCCGTAAAGTCTGCAGTTGACGTAAAGACAGCGGCTGCCGCAAAGACCGTGTAAGGGCAGGAATGACGGCGTAAAAAAGATCAAGAGGATTATGAAATAACGCGGCAATTTGGAACAGTGGAGACGGGGCAACAATTTTCCATGCTGTTTTTGGACTGCTGCAAAAAACGGAGGCGTAGTTGTGGAGAAATACGGAGTTAACGAATTAAGACAGATGTTCCTGGACTTTTTCAAAAGTAAGGACCATCTGGTAATGAACAGTTTTTCACTGGTGCCGCACAATGACAAGAGTCTGCTGCTGATTAATGCGGGTATGGCGCCGCTGAAGCCTTATTTTACGGGTGCGGAAATTCCGCCGAGAAAGCGGGTGGCGACCTGCCAGAAATGCATCCGTACAGGCGATATTGAAAATGTTGGCAAGACCGCGCGCCACGGCACCTTTTTTGAAATGCTTGGCAACTTTTCCTTTGGCGATTATTTCAAAAAAGAAGCGATTGCCTGGTCCTGGGAATTTCTGACCGAGGTGGTCGGACTGGATCCGGACCGCCTGTATCCTTCTGTTTACCAGGACGATGATGAGGCGTGGGACATCTGGCATGAGCAGATCGGCATTGCTCCGGAGCGGATTTTCCGCTTTGGCAAGGAGGACAACTTCTGGGAGCACGGCGCGGGTCCCTGCGGTCCGTGTTCGGAGATTTATTATGACCGCGGCGCGAAATATGGCTGCGGAAAGCCAGGCTGCACGGTCGGCTGCGACTGCGACCGCTATATTGAGATCTGGAACAATGTCTTTACCCAGTTTGAAAATGACGGCAACGGCAATTATGAGACGCTGAAGCAGAAGAATATCGACACCGGCATGGGCCTGGAGCGTCTGGCGGTGGTGGTGCAGGATGTGGATTCCATCTTTGATGTGGACACGATTCAGGCATTGCGCGATAAGGTCTGCGAGGTGGCGAAGACTGTTTATAAGACGGATGAGAAAAAGGATATTTCCATCCGCCTGATTGTAGATCACATCCGTTCCTCGACATTTATGATTTCGGACGGTATTATGCCTTCCAACGAGGGCCGCGGCTACGTGCTGCGCCGCCTGATCCGCCGCGCGGCGAGACATGGGCGGATGCTCGGCATCGAGGGCAGCTTCCTCTCGAAGCTTTCTGAGACCGTGATCGAGGGCTCGAAGGCAGGCTATCCGGAACTGGAAGAGAAGAAAGAGTTTATTTTCAAGGTTCTCTCTCAGGAGGAAGAGAAATTCAGCCGTACGATCGATCAGGGACTTTCGATTTTAAACGATCTGGAAGCGAAGCTTTCCGCAGAAGGCAAAACGACACTGGAAGGAAAGGACGCGTTTGTCCTTTATGATACCTACGGATTCCCGCTGGATCTGACCAAAGAGATTCTGGAGGAGAAGGGCTACACCATCGACGAGGACGGCTTCAAGGCCTGCATGGAAGAGCAGCGCCAGAAGGCCCGCGCGGCCCGCGCGACGACGAACTACATGGGAGCGGACGCGACTGTGTACGATCAGATTCCGGCGGCCGTGACAACCGAATTTGTCGGCTATGATACACTTACCTGTGACTCAAAGATTACCGTCCTCACGACAGACACCGAGCTCACCGAGGCGCTTACCGAGGGTGTGCGCGGCACTGTGATCACAGAGCAGACTCCGTTCTACGGCACCATGGGCGGCCAGGAGGGCGACAAGGGAACCATTTCCTGCGCGGCCGGACGCTTCGTGGTAGAGGATACGATTCATCTGCTCGGCGGCAAATATGGCCATGTCGGTTATATGGCAGAAGGCATGATTAAGACCGGCGATACTGTGACACTGAAGGTCGACGAGGCAGGGCGCGCAAACACCTGCCGCAATCACAGTGCGACGCATCTGCTGCAGAAAGCATTAAAGACTGTGCTCGGCTCTCATGTCGAGCAGAAGGGCTCCCTCGTGACGCCGACCCGTCTGCGCTTTGACTTTGCGCATTTCCAGGCGATGACAGCAGAAGAGATCGCGCAGACCGAGGAGTTGGTGAACCGCGAGATCGCGGCGGCGCTTCCGGTGGTGACCGAGATCATGAGCATCGAGGATGCGAAAAAGACCGGCGCGATGGCACTGTTCGGTGAAAAATACGGCAGCGAGGTACGTGTAGTCTCCATGGGCGATTTTTCCAAAGAGCTCTGCGGCGGCACCCATGTGGCAAACACCTCCGCAATTACGACCTTTAAGATCGTTTCCGAGGCGGGTGTGGCAGCCGGTGTGCGGCGTATTGAGGCGCTGACCGGAGAAGGCGTATTCGCTTATTACAAAAAGATGGAGCAGGAGCTGACCGACGCGGCCAAGCTCTTAAAGACCACCCCGGCAGGGATTCATGAGAAGATCGTGGCGCTGCAAGGCGAACTGAAAGCGGCGTACAGCGAAAACGAGTCCTTAAAGAGTAAGCTGGCCAAGGACGCGCTCGGCGATGTCATGAATCAGGTCTGCGAGGTGAATGGCGTGAAGCTGCTCGCGACAAAGCTGGAGGGCGTCGATATGAACGGCCTTCGTGACCTGGGCGATCAGCTGCGTGAAAAGCTTGGCGAGGGTGTGGTGCTTCTGGCATCTGTGACGGACGGTAAGGTCAGCCTGATGGCTGCCGTGACTGACGGCGCGATGAAGAAGGGCGCTCACGCGGGCAACCTCATCAAAGGCATCGCTGCCCTGGTGGGCGGCGGCGGCGGCGGACGCCCGAATATGGCGCAGGCCGGCGGCAAGAATCCCGCAGGCGTGGACGCAGCCCTTGAAAAAGCGAAGGAAGTGCTGGGGGCACAGATTAAGGGATGATTTTAAAAATATTGGTCTTATGATTGTGATATAGGCTCACAGAAGCGTCTGACCGCGGCAGGTCAGGCGCTTCTTATATTTATGCGCAGGGGCGCGTAAGGCATATCCCATGCGAAGCGTGGGATGCCGCCCGGCGAGGGTGTTTTGTGGCTTACGCTCGCCGCGAGGCATCCTCGTCCTTCGGACGGGATATGCGCCACACGCGCCCCGCGCAGCGGATAGGGAGAGAGAACTCCCCCTATCCGATTAAAAACATTTACAATTTGGTTCGCTATTTTCCGGTTGCTTTAAAAACTATCTTCGGATATACTTAAAAAATAGGATAAAGAAAACAGTCCGATAAGAACAGAAAACAAATCAGAAGCGGGGTGAGTCTGTTCATGAAAAAATTCAACACGGCCGTCGTGTGTAATCCAAAAAAGCATTATATGGTAGACCTTACAGAGAGAGTAGAGCGCATTATTAAGAATTATGTAGAACCGGGAAATTATTTTGCCATTAATCGTGGAAGGCAGTACGGAAAAACTACGACACTGTGTCTCCTGGCGGAAAAGCTGCGTGAAAAATACATTTGCGTTCAGATCAGCTTTGAAGGCAATGAGGAAATGTTCCAGTCTGATTATACATTTGTGAGCGGCGTGATGGATCTGATTGAGGAACAGCTGGAGTTTGAGTCCGTGCCAGAGCATCTGATCGAAAAGTGGAAAAATGAGATAGACACAGATCTACCGTTTCAAACCCTGGCAAAACGGATCACAGAGCTCTGCCGTTTCAGCGAGCGCCCCATTGTGCTGATGATTGATGAGGTACTGAGCCTTGCAAAGATGTTTGACTATATAAAATCCGTGAACGGACGGGTAGCAGTCTCCAATCGTATTTTTGAAGTAGTGTTGTATGATTACTTTCTCTCTGAGGATGAGACCGGGAATATTACGAAAAAGGACGCCGAGCTGAACAAAAGGCAGTTCATCGTGGACGGCAGACTGGACATGGAGGCACTGCTGCGAAAATTTGCGGAGCATTATGCATACGTCTATGCGGATAATGATCAGAAGTTTATAGAGAAATATGCAAGGAAAATATTCCTGATGTATCTGAAACCAGTCATAAACGGGACAGGCAATTATTATATCGAAGCGCAGACCCGTGACGAGAAAAAAACCGATATCATCGTAGACTATCATGCGGAGCAGTTTTTGATTGAGACAAAAATCTGGTACGGTCAGAAATACAATGAAGAAGGAGAAAAGCAGCTTTACGGATACCTGGATCGCCTGAAGATCAAAAAGGGATATATGCTGACCTTTAGTTTTAATAAGAACAAAAAGACAGGCGTACAGGAGCGCAGGTACGGTGAGAAGATTCTGTGGGAAATCACCGTGTAGATAAATTATAGCAGATTATATTGGAAAAGCCAAAGAAAATGACACATGCCATTGCTTCGCGGGAATAAATAATTTTTTTACACTCTTGCGCAGAAGAAACGAACCGTATTATAATAAAAAAACGAAATGCAGTTTGATATTCTCGTGAGCCGATCTGGATTCGGATATGCAGCGAAAATGACCGGATTCGCCGGATGGCTTTCATGCTGATCGTGAACTGAGAATTGTGGAAAACCACAAAAAAATCATGCATTGTGTGAGAATGAAAAAAGGAGAAAAAGAATGCAATTAAGTGAAAATGGTTTAAAGAACCGCCAGGAATGGCTGGACAAAGGGTATCAGCTTCCGGAATTTGACCGGGAAGCGGTGACGGCAAAGACGAAAGAGACTCCGGAGTGGATTCATTTTGGAGCGGGTAATATTTTCCGCGCCTTTCAGGCGAACTTGCTGCAGGGGCTGTTAAATGCCGGTGAATGCGAGACCGGCCTGATCGTGGCAGAAGGGTTTGATTATGAGATCATTGAGAAGATGTATCTTCCGCACGACAGCTACAGTGTACTGGCGACGCTGAAGGTCGACGGTACGGTAGAAAAGACGGTGGTCGGCAGCATCGTGGAGTCGCTGACGCTTGATCCGGAAAATACCGCGGACTTTTCCAGACTGAAAGAGATCTTTACCGCGGATTCGCTGAAAATGGCAAGCTTTACGATTACTGAGAAGGGCTACAGCCTGGTAAATGGAAAGGGCGAGACGCTTCCGGCAGTCGAGGAGGATTTCAAAAAAGGTCCGGAGCAGGCGACGAGCTACATCGGAAAGGTAGCGGCGCTGCTTTATGCGCGCTACCAGGCCGGAGCGAAGCCGGTCGCAATGGTGAGTATGGACAACTGCTCGCACAACGGCGACAAACTGTATACCGCAATCAACACCTTTGCGAAAGAGTGGACACAGAACGGCGTGGCTGAGGCCGGATTTTTGGAGTACATCAATGACAAGGAAAAGGTCGGCTTCCCGTGGAGCATGATCGACAAGATTACCCCGCGTCCGGATGCGAATGTGGAGAAGATTCTCGCGGACGACGGGCTGGAGGAGCTGGATCCGGTCATCACCTCGAAGAAGACCTATGTTGCTCCGTTTGTCAACGCGGAGGAGTGCCAGTATCTCGTGATCGAGGACTCCTTCCCGAACGGGCGGATTAATCTCACACCGGGCGGTGTTATTTATACAACCCGTGAGAATGTAGACCGCGTCGAGAAGATGAAGGTCTGCACCTGCCTGAACCCGCTGCACACCTCGCTGGCCGTATTTGGCTGCCTGCTGGGCTATGAGCGCATCTATGAGGAGATGCGGGATCCGGTGCTGAAAAAGATGGTGGAGACTATTGGTTACAAGGAAGGCCTTCCGGTCGTTGTAAAGCAGGATCTGCTCGACCCGGAACAGTTCATTGGCGAAGTCATCAACGTGCGCCTGCCGAATCCGTTCATGCCGGATACCCCGCAGCGCATTGCCACCGACACATCCCAGAAGCTGCCCATCCGCTTTGGCGGCACCATATCGGCGTATGCGGCGTCTGACAGCCTCGATGTGAAGTCGCTGAAGCTGATTCCGCTGGTATTGGCCGGATGGCTTCGGTATCTGATGGCTGTAGACGACTCCGGCAAGGCGTTTGAGCTGAGCCCCGACCCGCAGCTTTCCGTTGTCTGCCCGTATGTACAGGACATCAGGTTCGGCGAGACCGACGGCATAGAGGCAAAGGTGGAGCCAATCCTGAAACGGACCGATATCTTTGGCGTGGATCTGTATGAGATCGGGCTGGCGGACACCGTGATCAGCTATTTTAAAGAGCTGATCGCCGGACCGGGCGCGGTACGAGCGACACTGGAAAAGTACGTACAGTGAAATACTCATAGGTGCCCTCCTGGAGACTTCATGTATTAAATGAATTTTGTATAGGAATGCGAAGGAAAAGGAATGGTCTGTTTCCGATGGAGGCAGGCCCTTCTTTTTTTGATGCGCCAAATCCCCAGAGCTGATCAATCAGCTGCTCTCTGGACAATTTGAACCTGGACGGTGATATCTTAAGCATTTTTCGCTCATGATGGAAAAGACTGAAAAAGTGTGGGCTTACAGAATAAGAACTGAAAATCTTGGAGATTACATAATGACAGTGATGGAAAAACCTGATAGAATGAGAAAAGCTGCGAAATGAAAAACACTGCGTGATAATCGGCGTATCGGTGAGTTCCTGAAGGAAATGCATTTGACAGAGGGACGCAATACTGGTTTCCGTAAAAGCGGGAAGTGGGTTACACTGAAACGGGGACAAAATTGTTTATGAGCTTCATGGCGAATGAAAAATATTTGGAAGGAAAAGACACCGCCGGAACCACGGCGGTATCAGCAGAAAAAGTGGACGCAAAACAGACATTAAAAAAATATTTTGGCTATGATACCTTCAAACCCGGGCAGGAAGAAATCATTGACGCGGTTCTGTCCGGAAAAGATGTTCTGGCGGTCATGCCGACCGGAGCGGGTAAATCAATCTGTTATCAGGTGCCGGCCCTGCTTTTCCCGGGGATTACGATTGTCATATCACCGCTGATTTCCCTGATGCAGGATCAGGTTAAGGCGCTAAACGAGGCGGGAATCCATGCAGGCTACATCAATTCTTCCCTGTCAGACGCTCAGATCGCAAAGGTCTATGCGAGAGCAGCGGAAGGCGCGTATAAAATCCTGTATGTTGCGCCGGAGCGGCTCGAAAGCTATAGCTTTGTGGAATTCACGGAGCAGATCAGCATATCCATGGTGACGGTCGACGAAGCGCATTGTATTTCGTCGTGGGGACAGGATTTCAGACCCAGTTACCTGAAAATCGTAGAGTTTATCGACCGCCTGCGCTTTAGGCCGGTTGTAAGTGCATTTACGGCAACCGCCACCGAAGAGGTAAAAACAGATATCGCCTGCGTACTTAAGCTGCAGGAACCGAAAATTGTAGTCACTGGATTTGACCGGGAGAATCTTTACTTCCGGGTCGAGACAACCGGAAAGAAGGATGACTTTGTACGCGAATACATAAGAAAGCATCCTGACGAAAGCGGCATCGTATACTGTGCCACAAGGAAGAACGTGGACACTGTATATGAACGGTTATCCGCCGACGGAGTATCGGTGAGCAGATATCACGCCGGAATGGACAATGAGGACCGAAAGGAAAGCCAGGATGATTTCATTTATGACCGATCGCAGGTGATCGTAGCCACAAACGCGTTCGGCATGGGCATCGACAAATCCAACGTCAGGTTTGTGATTCATTATAATATGCCTCAGAGCATGGAGAATTACTATCAGGAGGCTGGCCGCGCAGGCAGAGACGGTGAGCCGTCCCAGTGTATTCTGCTGTTTTCCCCGCAGGATATTATGATAAACAAATTTCTGCTGGAGCATAAAGACTTTACGGATGTTCCGGAAGAAGATATAGAATCCATCCGGCAGCGCGATGCCAGAAGACTCCAGATCATGGAAGGATACTGCAGGACCACGGGATGCCTGCGCAATTATATTCTTGACTATTTTGGAGAGAAAAGAAACGAACCCTGTAATTCCTGCGGCAATTGTCACAGAGAGTATACAGAAATCGACAGGACAGAGGACGCGAAACAGGTCATCAACTGCGTCTGGGAAACGCGGGGAAGATATGGCCTCAGTATCATCCTGGGTACCCTTCTCGGTGCAAACAGAGCCAGATTAAAGGAAGTCGGGGCTACCAGTTATAAGACCTACGGGGCACTGAAAAACCGCTCAGAATCGGAGCTCCGGCTGCTGATCAGTCAGCTGATCATGGACGGATATCTCTGCCAGACCGCTGATAAATACAGCGTGATTCGTCTGGGGAATATAGCGCCTCTTAAGGATGAAGGAACGCGCATCCTGATCCGAACCCATGACGAAGGAAGGCCGGAACAGCCGGAGCATCAGGCCAAAACCCGCGGCAGGAAAAGCACCGATTCCCTCACAAAGGCAGGCTATGAGCTATTTGAAATACTTCGACAGCTGCGGCTTACGATCGCCAGAGAGCAAGGCGTGCCGCCGTATATCATCTTCAGTGATAAAACTCTGATCGATATGAGTGCCAGAGGTCCGCGCACCAGAGCGGCCATGCTGAAGGTATCCGGTGTAGGTGAGGCCAAATTTGAGAAATACGGCAGCAGGTTTACAGAGGCAATCACTGCTTATCTGGAGGAACACCCGGATGCCGTCACCAGCATAGAGACTGAGGAAGACACTTCCGGAGATGTTTCCAAAGAAAAAGGCGCGCACAAAGGCAGAGTGGACTATAATCGCAAAATGAACAGACCGGATGGAGCCGGGAAGTCCTGGACGGAGGAAGAGGATAAGCAGCTTGATGAAGAATATCACTCCGGCATGAAAGTTTCTGAGATCGCAAAACTTCATGACCGCACAAATGGAGCAATACGCGCCAGACTGAAAAAGCATGGACTTATAGAATGAGGACTGTAGTCAGCGGAGGAGGACTGCCACTGTCGAATGGAACTTGCTTCTTGCAACTCGTGACTTTGTATGTTAGAATCAAAATAACATTAAACATATCGAATGTACAGGAAGCTGAATTATCAGTTACACATAAGCCAGACATTTTGCACGGAAGGAGTGATGATGCATGGCAATGATTCCACTGCCTTATGGTATAGATCTTTTTGAACAAGTACGGAGAGAGAAGTGCTACTATATTGACAAAACTCACTTGATCAGCGAGATGATGTCTGTTCCCTTTAAGGTGAATCTGATTACGCGTCCCAGACGTTTTGGAAAAACACTGGCGATGCGCATGCTTGCCAGCTTTTTTTGATATTCGCAAAGACAGCCGGGCGCTTCTACTGTCTGGAGGCTGCCATTATTTTGAAATGGTTTGCGGTCGGCGGTTCGAGTGCAGCCGCGGGCATGAATGATGAAGTGTGATTTTCCCGCATTTCTGATAAAAATGCGCGGTTTTGCGATAGTCTGTGGGAAAAAGAATTTGTTAAACTGTATAAGGAAAAGTTCTGGACGCCTGCGATCATTATCATCGTTATGAGGAAGATATTCGGTATCTGGCGCAGGTGGGGCTGAATGCGTATCGCTTTTCAGCCGAGTGGGCGCGGATCGAGCCGGAAGAAGGGCGGTTTGATGCCTCCGGGATGCCAGGAAATTGCATGTAACCGGAGGTTTGATCAATGCTCTGGAAATATGTGCTGATAACAATTTTTGTGAAGTCAAAGACTTGCTGTTGATTGGGAATGACGAGGAGAGCAAATATGAGAATTTATGACATGAAAGTTAATCATCTGACAAGCCCGCTCGGGTTTCGCATTTCTAAACGATTTTTCCGGGGAGTTTGCCTGGACGCCGGTGGATTGCGAGGAACATATGAGATGCGTTCTGTGTAGCCATGCCGAAGAAAACAGACAGAGTGTGAAGGCATTCCTTGATATTCTGCTGGGGCTATATCAGACCTGATAAAATAGAAAGAACGATATGGGGTGATGGATTGATAAGAGAAGTATCAGGGAATGCTGGAACGAGATACGTATGTATTGCAATTACTGATGCAGGAGGGGTATTTTGAATAAGAAGGCAGGGTACATGCATGGGGGTTCCGATTATTAACATATTTTCAATTTCACATCATCACAGCTTCATTCGTTCCCTGCTTTTTGGCTGCTTTGCCGGAATGCGGTCGGTGTCAGCCCGGCTGCTGCGTGAAACATCGCCGTAAATTTGGACTGGCTTTCGAAACCGACGCTGTTCGCGATATCTAATATGGAAAGATTTGTTTCTGCCAACAGTCTTTTCGCCTCGTCAATCCGCTTCCTTTTTAGATAGTCAGAGATATTCTGCCCATAAACGGCTTTGAAATAATTCTTCAGACTGGTCGCGCTGATGCCCATATCTTTTGCAATACCGGCAATCTTTTCTCTGTTCATTAAATTGGACGAAAGAAGCTGCTCTGCCTGCTTTGCCATATCCACCTGCTTTTTAGACAGTGCGCCTTCATAGCCGGAGCGGAATTCGACCACTCCGGCTGTGAGCATTC
>JAJBVE010000219.1 GCA_020859995.1 Clostridiales bacterium | reverse complement strand
ACGGGATACCCCTCACATTTTTCAGCATATAGTGGGTGGGCTGGTTGGGCTTCTTTTTCACCTTCGAGGTCAGCTTCACCACGCAGAGCGTGGGGCTGTGCCGGTTCCCAGTGTCATTCTGCATGACCACAACAGGGCGGATGCCGCCCTGGATAGAGCCATGCCATTCGCCGCAGTCTGCGAGATACACGTCGCCACGGCGGTATTTCCAATCCTTCCTCATATCTGTCCTCCCATTAGAACTTCAGGGGCAGCGCATATTTCTTGCTGCTCCCGTTGTAAACAAGGTAGACCTGATACATATATTTCTTATCTGCGCCCATGTTGTTGCCCATAGCCTGTCCTTCCCGGTAGATCATCAGCGGGTCGATGCGCCGGAAGTGATTGACCAACCGCCGGGGATTGTACTCCTCGTGATAAAGCTGGACGAAACGGATGACGCCCTGCACGATCTCGGCCCGCAGGGAATGCGGGTCTCCATCCCATGCCTCCAGAATCAGGAGAAGCGCCTCCTTGTAGATAGCGACACCGACCTGCTCAAATTCGGAGCGGGCAGTTCCGATGCAGGCGATTCTGTTCCTGCCTCTGGACTGTGCGTAGTCCAAATGGAGGCCGATCTCCTCAGTTGCATTCAGGAAAGCGAGAGCCTTCTCGTCCCCACTGATAATTTCGGCACGGATTTTCTCGCCGGGGGTCAGCCGGGCAGATGTGCCAGTCTGCTGAGCAAACAGGGCAGCTTCTTCTGCCTCTGTCATCCCGTAGAAGACTTTGCACATGATAAAGAGGTCTTTCCCTCCGTTCAGGCGCTTCCGGGCGGCGATGGTGTGCTGCCCATCAAATACAAAATAGTGACCTTCGCGGAAGCTCACCTTCGGTTCATTGGCGATACGCTCGTCGAACGTGGCGGCGATTTTGTCAGCCCGCCGGGGCTTAAAAGGGCGCTGATACGAGTTCCTGGGAACCTCTAGGAGCTTGCTGTTAATCGGCATTTTCCGATAAGTAAATTTGTCGTAGCCTACGGTACTCATTGTGATAGCCCTCCTCTGACGTTTTTCAAATACTCTATGGTTGTTGCGATCAGCTTTTGTATTCCGGTGCGGCATTCCTCCTTTATGATGAGCGACGGGTTTTGCTCCATGCACAAATCCCATCTGTCAATCAGCGTTTCCGCTGCATCTTCCAGTTCGTACAAAACATCTTCCACCGTCATAACAGCGGTGGACGTTGCCATTTCATCCCCGATACTTCTCATAAACGCTATATCCCGTGACCGGTTCCTTTTCGGAGGTAATTCAACCGGGTCAATGTCGGTATCACAACCGGATGTATCATCATCTGATTCATCGGGTGATTCCTCCGGCACCTGCGCAGAAGGCTTTTCCCTCGGCTTTCTGAGCTGCTCCGCCATTTCACGACGTACAGCAGGCGGCACTTTCGCCACAGCGGATACAGCGGCTTCAGTGGGCTTGATCCTTCCGGTCAAGATTTCCTGCTTAATGCCGGGAACAGCTTCTTCAGCGGCGTTTACTCCTTTTGCGTATTGTCCGGCTCGCTTCACATAGCTGTCGCTGGTGTGTGTTTCCGCTGCTATCTGTTTTCTGGTAGCATTGGAACGGGGTTCTTCAGGAGCCAAGAGGTCATTTTGACCTCTCGGTCTGCCCTCACTTTTGCGATCACCGCCATGTGTCATTTTCTCTGCTTCATACCGCTCACCAATCAGGTACTTCTTCTGTTGGGGGGTCAGGTTCCTGCGCCCCAACTGGTTCCTGCAAATCCAGGCAATAGCTGCATAGCGGTCAGGAAACTCTTTCTCGTAGACAGAATACGAAACCTCCGGGTGCTTCTGGATGATTTTGTAGCGGTTATGACCGTCAATAATCAGGTTATTCCAGATCACCAGCGGGTTTAACACCACACCCTCGGAAACGATGTTCTCCTCAAGCTGCTGATACTCCTCCTCTGTCAGAGGCGGGATTTTATCAACAAACTCGGGATCAATCTGAAACGTCTCTACATCACCTCAACTTTGTATATGATTCATCGCACTTCGATGTAAAAGAGAACTGCTGAACCGTTGCCGATGCAGCAGTCCTCCCGAATTTTATGACGAACTCTCATTTGTCCACGACACCCCAGAGTTTAGTGGGAATACACAGGCGGCTGTTCGCACAGCGCCATAGGCGTCTAACCTCCCCGTGGGTCTCACGGAGCTGCCCCCATTGCGTGTTCCCGGCTGTTGACCAGGGCTGTGGCTGGACAGAAGTATCATTATCCCTGCTGTGGGTCGTGGCCGAATCGGTTGCGAAGAGACTGTCACAGACGGTAATAATCGCTGCCAGCCTGGGGCTGGGTCACGGCGTACCGCTGATATGGCTCACCATAGCAGGAACGTACCTGTGTATTGTCTATTCAGTTTTCAATGTACAAGTTGGGTCTTTTTATTGGCCGCAAGTAAATTGTAGCAGGGTTCAGTTGCTTTGTAGTGGCCCTGGTGGGGCTACCATTAGCCCTGATAGGGCTAATTTCACCATTAAATTCCTTCCGCTATTGTTGACAAGCACTCAATTACAGATTGCAGTTCGTCTTTTATATGCTCTGTTCCAGGTTGTTTCCCTGTAAGCAAATAGTCGGTACTTACATCAAGTACAAATGCAAGCTCCACCAGGAGATCAATAGAGCAAACCTTTTCTCCTCGCTCAATCCTGCTTATATGCTGGCTATTTGAAAGCCCTACACGCTCAGCCAATTCTCCCTGTGTGAGTTTGCGAAGGTTTCTTGCGGACTGGAGCCTCTTACCGAACTCTTTAGCATTAAAATACACCATAATCTTTTCCTTTCCGCTGCCCGTAGAGCGGATGGAAAAGAAATGAGCCGCATGATGGTCAGGTCACAAACCTATGCCGAAGAAACAGAAATCCCCAAAGAGATATTTCTGCTTTCATGCGGCATTAGGAAGACTTCACCATCAGGTGGCTCCACAGCACAGCTATGAGTTATTTATGAACTTGTTTAATGGTTTTCCCTGTTTTCTCCGATCAGAGCAGAGTAGTAAGCCTGTAACCGGCGCACTCTGCGCATCTCTAAGACATCAAATACCGTTTCCTTCCCGCAGACTTTACACTTCGTCTGCACATGGCCTCTGGTATCACCAAAGACCACAATCGAATTGTGATGACAATACGGGCATTTGATGACCCGTGGTTCCTGCTCCGCTATTGCTTTCCTGGCTCGCTTAATCTTATCCTGCATCTCTATAGATGGCTCCGAGGTTCTTGTATAATGGCTCATAGTTACATCACCACATCCAGCGGATTTTGATATTCAAAGGCTGACCGTTTTTGTACATATCCCAGCTTCTCAAGCCGTATCCTGGCGGCAGTTATGGACACCCCAAAGACAGAACAAAATGTTTCGATAGAAGCACGGTCATCATCGAAAAACCAGTCTCCATAGCACGTCAATGGTGAATTTCGATTGATATACCACATAGCCCTGTCAACTTCCGCCTGCGGCATAAGGATTGCAGACCCCAGAGCGTTTGCCTGCCACTCGTTCCAATCCTCGTGAGTTTTTAGTGTTCGTGGCGTGTGAACCTTGCGCTCCGCATATTTTCTTCTGAGTGCTGTTTTCGTTTCATCTTCCTCCATCTGGAATAGAATCTGATGCGCACATTCATGAGCCAGAGTGAACCTGCGCTTTCCACACAGCTTGCGAACCTTTCCTGGCTGCATGAAACTGGAATCTAATACGATCTGATTGCGTTTCAGGGGTAATGTGTAATGCTGTCCTTTCTCCTCAACTTCGTAGGCAGTATCTGTGTACGCAGTCAGCCCCATGATACTGCCGTTGGAGGACAGTGTTGCAAAGGTCACATCGAGCTTGAGGTAATCCCTTGCCAACTGGTCAATCGGCGTAGGCAAGGCAAATCGCTGTTTCTGTTCCGCCTCTGCACCGAAGAAGAATCTGTCGAAGTCCAATGTAACTGCTGCTGCGATTTCTTCGATTTTCCCGTATGATAGGATCATGTTTGCACCTCCAGGCTTATGGGTTCGTCTTTCATCCACTTCAAATTCAAAATAGGAACCTTAACAGAACGCTTCTTGAATTCCTGCATGGAACAGGTAATTGATTTGCACTTAGAACATTCCATCCATCCGCCAGTCTCGTCCAGATTCAGGTTGTAGTTCATCGTCCCGCACATCGGGCATTTGACATCTTTGCTTCCCATTTTCAAAACCTCCAAATTTATTCGTATACTTTTGCTTCTACAAACCACCTGTCATCCTCGTGAAAGAGGTACGTTTCGCGTCCGCAAATCATGACAGTATACTGGATGCCACAACCACCTACCTTTGTAGATACTGCTCTGCACTTATACTTGATAAAAGTTATTCATATCGTAGTGAAAAACTGCCCGTTCCATGTTCAACACCTTCTGTTGTGTGCTCAAATACGAACAGAATTTCATGAACCTATTGACATGGAAAGCTGTTCGTGATAACATATAAACACGAACAAGATTTCGTCCTGCGAGGACATTATAACAGGCAAGGCCGTGTATGTCAACAGTTATTCGTGAATAAGTGTTCGTGTTATTAAAATGGAGGGATTCAGATGGCATTCAAGGATAGGCTAAGAGAAAAAAGACTGGAAGCAGATTTGACGCAGGAAAAACTTGCAGCAAAAATCGGCGTCTCCACCCGTACAATCCAAAACTATGAAATTGGGACAAGAAGACCAGGCAATATGGAGATTGTTCAGAAGCTGGCGGATGCGCTTCATACAACATCGAACTATCTTTTAAGTGGTGCTGAAACGTATGTTGTTGAGGCACATGAAAAGGGTGGGTCAAAAGCTGCACGGGATATAGAGGAGCTGGTTGGTGAAGTTACTGGCCTGTTTGCTGGTGGTGAATTGAGCGAGGACGCACTTGATGGTGCAATGAAGGCGCTGAACGACGCCTACTGGATTGCAAAGGAAAAGAATAAGAAGTACGCTCCAAAGCGAAAGAGAGCGTCTACGAAAAAGTGAGTTGTATTCTTCGTGCGAATAATGGAACATAGCTGTAACGAGTAGAGGTGGCATGATGAATACAGAAGGACTTTCGAGATCAGAGCAATTATCCCGTGTTGGAAGCCGGCTTGTGAAACGCTGTGGTACAAGAGACCCGTTTGAAATTGCCGAACAAATCGGAGTGAACGTTATGTTCTGCGAGAACTTCGGGACTCTAAAAGGGATGTATCGCGTTATCAAGCGGAACCGCTTTATATTTTTGAACCAGGATTTGGACGAAAATACACTTCGCATTGTCTGCGCCCATGAGCTTGGCCATGACCAGCTTCATCGGCAAATGGCAAAGAATCAACCAATTCAGGAGTTTGTACTCTATAGCATGAAATCCGTACCGGAATATGAGGCAAATATCGTTGCGTCTGAGATTCTGATTGACAGCAACGAAGTGTTAGATTATATTTTTGACTACGGTTATACCGCAGAACAGATAGCACGGGCAATGTCAATTGACATCAATCTGGTTGCGTTGAAAATTTCCCATTTGGTAACACTTGGCTATCCGCTCCGCACATTGGAACACAGGAGCGATTTTCTGAAGTGAATCGTTTGGTTCCAGCATGA
This sequence comes from Clostridiales bacterium, assembly GCA_020859995.1. GTDB lineage: Bacteria > Bacillota > Clostridia > Lachnospirales > Lachnospiraceae > Choladousia. The sequence continues at coordinate 8,512 of JAJBVE010000219.1, read as the reverse complement.
TAACAAATTCGATAAATGGAGAACGGCGGCGACCTTTTGGGGTGGCCGCCGTTTGTTGTTGAGAAGAAGATAATAGAAATCCAGAGGTGATTTAGTCAGGCCACAGAGGTGATTTAGAATAAACAGGAAAATAATTTTGCTGCTAAGCAAAGCGTTTCTTCGAGAAGTCGCATCATTTATAGCAATTCATGAAATAATTTGTTGAAATTGAGAGTCCCGCCCTGTATAATAAGGACTAGGATTTTTTATGAAACGTGTGAGGTGACTGTATGATAGTAAGCTACAAAAAGCTATGGGTGATGCTGATCGAGCGTGACATCACCAAGGCTCAGATGAGAAAAGACCTGGGGTTTTCTACCGGGACAATGAGCAAGATGAATAAAGGCGAAGAAGTGTCCATGTCTGTTCTCTTGAAGATTTGCAAATACCTGGATTGCGACATTGGGGATATATGCAGTGCAGTCCGCACAGATGATGACAAATAATGATATAAAGATAAATTTGGGGGAGGAAACCACATGAACAAGCAGCAACTGGCCTCTAAAATCTGGGAATCTGCAAACAAAATGCGTTCCAAGATTGAGGCCAACGAATACAAAGACTACATACTCGGCTTCATTTTCTATAAATTTCTTTCTGACAAGGAAGTAAAATACCTCAAGGAAAATGACTGGACAGACGAATATCTGCCGGAACTGACGGAGGACGACCAAGAGACCGTCGAATCTGTCCAGAAGAACATCGGCTATTTCATCTCCTATGAAAATCTGTTCTCCACCTGGCTGGCACAGGGCAGCGACTTTTCAGCCAGCAATGTCACCGACGCCATTTCTGCCTTTAACCGGAATATCAATCCCACCCATAAAAAGGTGTTTGAAGGCATCTTCAAGACCCTGGAAACCGGGCTTTCCAAACTGGGCGAGACCTCCGGCGCAAGAACCAAGGCAATCCGGGATTTGATTTATCTGATCAAAGATATTCCGATGGACGGCAAGCAGGACTACGATGTGCTGGGCTTCATCTATGAGTACCTCATCAGTAATTTTGCAGCCAATGCAGGCAAAAAGGCGGGCGAGTTCTATACGCCCCATGAGGTTTCTCTGCTGATGTCTGAGATCGTTGCAAACCACCTGAAAGACCGGACAGAAATCAAAATATACGACCCCACAAGCGGTTCTGGTTCCCTCCTGATAAATATTGGCAAGAGCGTTGCCCGGTATATGGGCAGCGGAAACCATATCAAATACTACGCACAGGAGCTAAAGGAAAACACCTACAACCTGACCCGTATGAACCTGGTTATGCGTGGTATCCTGCCGGACAACATCGTCACGAGAAACGGCGATACTCTGGAAGATGACTGGCCCTATTTTGACGACAATGACCCTGCTGGCACCTATGACCCGCTGTATGTGGATGCAGTTGTCTCCAATCCGCCTTATTCCCAGGCGTGGAACCCGACTGATAAGGAAAGCGACCCACGGTACGCCCGTTACGGCGTTGCGCCGAAGGGGAAGGCCGACTATGCGTTCCTGCTGCACGATTTGTATCACTTGAAGCCGGACGGCATTATGACCATCGTCCTGCCCCACGGCGTTCTGTTTCGTGGCGGTGAGGAAGGGACCATCCGCCGGAACCTAATCGAGAATAATAACATCGACGCTATCATTGGCCTACCGGCAAATATCTTCTTTGGCACCGGTATCCCCACCATTATCATGGTTCTCAAGCAGAAGCGGGATAACACTGACGTGCTGATCATCGACGCCTCCAAGGGCTTTGAAAAGAAAGGCAAGAACAATGTCCTTCGTGCCTGCGACATCAAGAAGATCGTGGATGTTGTCACATCCCGTGAAACGGTGAGTAAGTTCTCCAAGCTGGTCACAAGGGAAGAAATTCGAGCTAATGACTACAACCTGAACATCCCCCGCTATGTGGATTCCTCGGAGAAGGCAGAGAGCTGGGACATCTATTCCTCTATGTTCGGCGGCATCCCGGAAAGCGAACTGAGTGACCTTCAGGAATATTGGGCAGCGTTCCCTCACTTGAAAGAGGCCCTTTTCCGCCCCCTCAACAGCGGCTACTACGCATTACAGGTGCCTGATTTGAAGGAAGCAGTGCAGAGCCACCCGGATGTCACTGCGTTTATTGCCAGTTATGCAGCCGCATTTGACACCTTTGGTGATTTTCTGGTCAGTGAACTGATTTGGAAAATGCAGATGGTCAACACGGCGCAGGCCGAGGCGACTTTAAGCGACAACATTTTCGCCCGTATGGAGGCCATCCCTCTGGTTGACCGGTACAGCGCTTATCAGTTGCTTGACCAGCTTTGGCAATCCGTCTCCATCGACTTGGAAGTAATTCAGACGGAGGGGTTTGCGGCCACAAAACAGGTCGATCCCCACATGGTTCTCAAGAAAAAGGGGAACAAAGAGGAGGAAGTGCAGGAAGGCTGGGTCGGTCATGTGTTCCCGTTCGATCTGGTAGAGACTACTCTGCTGCCCCAAGAGCGGCAAACGCTGAGTGCGATGGAAGACCGCCTTGCTGAAATCTCCGGTGAGAAAGAAAGCCTGATGGATGAGTTGAGCGAGGAGGACAAGGAACAGCCCTTTGTGAACGAGGACGCCTTCGTCCCGGCAGAGGTAAAGAAAGCAATCAAGGCGAAGGAAGTAGAGCCGGAGACGCTGGCCATTCTTCGCAAGGTGGACAAACTGTTTGCCGAGGAGAAAGACCTTAAGAGGCAGATCAAGGCTGGCGAAGCCGAATTGCACCTGAAAACCAAGGATGTCATTGAAGCCCTCACCGATGAACAGGTACTTGACCTTCTCCGCCAGAAGTGGATCACGCCGCTGGTGGACAGTATTCTTGACCTGCCGCAGACGGTCATCAGCGACTTTGTGACGAAGCTGGAAGCCCTCTGCACCAAGTACGACACCACCTTTGCGGAGGTAGAGCAGGAAATTTCCAGCACCGAGCAGACACTGATTGGGCTGCTGGACGAGCTGCAAGGCAGCGAATTTGACATGAAAGGACTTGCGGAGCTGAAAGCGCTGCTTGGCGGTGAATAATTATGCAGGATAACGCTAAGAAACCGGCCATCAGATTCGCAGGTTTTAACGACGCTTGGGAACAGCGTAAGTTCGTTGACCTCTTTGATACTGTCGCAAACAACACACTATCCAGAGCCGAACTGACTGCGGACACGGGTGCTGGACGTGATGTTCATTATGGGGATATTCTTGTAAAACTCGGAGAGTGTCTAAGAGACGTATCTGAATTGCCGTTCATTGCCGATGATCAGACTGTGCAGAAATTTATATCAGCAAGGCTACAAAATGGTGACGTAATTATTGCTGACACAGCAGAAGATGAAACCGTTGGAAAATGCACAGAAATCCTTGACGTTCAAGGAGAAATCGTGATTTCAGGGTTGCATACCATTCCGTGTAGGCCAAGAGAAAAATTTGCTCCGGCGTATCTGGGATACTTCATGAACTCGCCAGCATATCACGACCAGCTTCGGCCTCTGATGCAGGGAATCAAGGTTACATCGGTATCTAAAAGTGCATTACAAGACACGGTGCTTTCCATGCCTAAGAGCCAAACCGAGCAGGGACAAATCGGGCAGTTTTTCCTTAACCTCGACCACCTTATCGCCCTTCATCAGCGTAAGTATACAAAGCTGGTGAATATTAAAAAATCCATGCTGGAGAAGATGTTCCCCCAAAATGGCTCCAATGTGCCGGAAATCCGCTTTGCCGGTTTTACTGACGCTTGGGAACAGCGTAAGTTCGTTGACCTCTTTGATACTGTCGCAAACAACACACTATCCAGAGCCGAACTGACTGCGGACACGGGTGCTGGACGTGATGTTCATTATGGGGATATTCTTGTAAAACTCGGAGAGTGTCTAAGAGACGTATCTGAATTGCCGTTCATTGCCGATGATCAGACTGTGCAGAAATTTATATCAGCAAGGCTACAAAATGGTGACGTAATTATTGCTGACACAGCAGAAGATGAAACCGTTGGAAAATGCACAGAAATCCTTGACGTTCAAGGAGAAATCGTGATTTCAGGGTTGCATACCATTCCGTGTAGGCCAAGAGAAAAATTTGCTCCGGCGTATCTGGGATACTTCATGAACTCGCCAGCATATCACGACCAGCTTCGGCCTCTGATGCAGGGAATCAAGGTTACATCGGTATCTAAAAGTGCATTACAAGACACGGTGCTTTCCATGCCTAAGAGCCAAACCGAGCAGGGACAAATCGGGCAGTTTTTCCTTAACCTCGACCACCTTATCGCCCTTCATCAGCGTAAGTTGGAACGGCTGCAAAATATCAAGAAAGCCTGCCTGGAAAAAATGTTCGTTTAATTGAGAGGAGGGTGCGTCGTGGCATTCACGAAAGAAGTGGATTTTGAGGCCGCATTGATTAAAATTCTGTCTGAAAAGGGTTGGTCGAAGGAAGTCTTGCATAATTATACAGAGCAGCAGCTCATCGACAACTGGGCGGACATCCTCTATGACAACAACATGGGGATCGACCGGCTGAACGGCCATCGACTGACCTCCGGGGAGATGCAGCAGATTATAGAGCAGATCGGCGCTCTGCGAACTCCCAACCGGCTCAATGGCTTTATCAACGGCAATCATGTCACGATCACCCGTGACAACACGGAAGATACCCTGCACTTTGGTAAGGAAATCTCCCTGAAAATTTATGACCGACGGGAAATTGCCGCCGGTCAGAGCCGTTATCAGATCGCCCAGCAGCCGAAATTCCCCACCAAGTCAAAGATGCTCAATGACCGGCGGGGGGATTTGATGCTGCTTATCAACGGGATGCCTGTGATTCATATCGAGCTGAAGAAAAGCGGTGTTCCGGTCAGTCAGGCTTGCAACCAAATCGAAAAATATGCCCAGGAGGGTATCTTCACAGGGCTATTTTCGCTGGTTCAGATTTTCGTGGCTATGAACCCAGAAGAGACGGTTTACTTTGCAAATCCAGGCCCAGACGGAACTTTTAACCCAAATTATCAATTCCACTGGGCTAATTTTGATAACGAGCCAATCAATGACTGGAAGCGGATTGCCTCTGATTTCCTCTCTATCCCTATGGCGCATATGCTGATTGGTTTCTATACTGTCGCAGACGATTCCGATGGTGTGCTGAAGGTCATGCGTAGTTATCAATATTACGCTGCCAGTGCCATCTCTGACGAGGTGTCAAAAACCAGATGGGATGCAGCCACTCAGCGGGGCGGTTATGTCTGGCACACCACCGGCTCCGGCAAAACGATGACCTCTTTTAAGTCCGCTCAGTTGATTGCAGCCTCCAAGGATGCCGATAAGGTAATTTTCCTGATGGATCGCATTGAGCTGGGAACGCAGAGCTTGAAGGAATACCGGAACTTTGCCAATGACAACGAAGATGTGCAGGCAACCGAGAACACTGGTGTTCTCATTACCAAGCTGAAAAGTACCGACCCGGCGGACACGCTGATCGTCACTTCCATCCAGAAGATGAGCAACATCAAGGATGAGGCCGGTGGGCGTCTGAAAGCCGTCGATCTGGAGATTATGAACTCCAAGCGCATCGTGTTTATCGTGGACGAGTGCCACCGTTCCACCTTCGGCGATATGCTGTTGACCATCAAGCATACATTCCCCAGGGCGCTCTTTTTCGGGTTTACTGGCACCCCGATTCAGGAAGAAAACCAGAAAAAAATGAGTACCACCACCACTGTCTTCGGAAATGAGCTACACCGTTACAGCATTGCAGATGGTATCCGGGACAAAAATGTGCTTGGTTTTGACCCCTACAAAGTGTTGACCTACAAGGATAAAGACCTTCGGGAAGCGGTAGCGCTGGAAAAAGCAAAGGCCGACACAGTGCAGGAGGCACTGGCCGATCCTAAAAAGAATGAGATATTCTATAAATTCATGGCACTGCCTATGGCTGGGTGGATCGACGACAGCGGAAACTACTGTAAGGGCATTGAAGACTACCTCCCCAACTCTCAGTATGAGACGGAGGAACATAAGGGTCTGGTAATAGACGATATTCTGGAAAATTGGGATACGTTGAGCCATTGCGGGAAGTTTCATGCTATCCTGGCCACCGGCTCCATCCCGGAAGCCATTGAGTATTACCAGATGCTGAAGAAAAAGGCACCTCACCTGAAAGTAACTGCATTGTTCGACCCCAACATAGACAACGACGGCGGTGCCAAGTGGAAAGAGGACGGCCTGGCTGAGATCATCCAGGATTATAATGACCGCTATGGGCAGGACTTCACCATTCCCACCTTTGCCAAGATGAAGAAGGATATTGCCGCCCGTCTCGCCCACAAGAAGCCTTATGAGCGGATTGAACACTCTCCAGAGCTGGAAATCGACCTGCTTATCGTTGTAGACCAGATGTTGACCGGGTTTGATTCCAAGTGGATCAACACGCTGTATTTGGACAAAATGCTCCAATATGAGAACATTATCCAGGCATTTTCCCGTACAAACCGGCTTTTTGGCCCGGATAAGCCCTTCGGCACGATTAAATATTATCGCCGTCCGCACACAATGGAGAAGAACATCGAAGCAGCGGTGAAGCTGTATTCTGGAGACAGACCCTTCGGCCTGTTTGTGCAACGGCTGGATAAAAATCTGGAAAAGCTGAACGACATATATACCGAGATCAGGGACTTGTTCGAGCAGGCCGGTGTGGACAGCTTCAGGCAACTCCCCGAAGATGTGACCGAGCGCAAGAAATTTGCAAATCTGTTCAAGGAATTTAACGAGTATCTTGAAGCCGCAAAGGTGCAGGGATTTACCTGGAAGCAGGACAGCTATGATTTTACGGACTCAGAAACCGGAGAAGTGTTCTCTGTCCACATGGAAATGGATGAGCGCACCTATAAGGTGCTTGCACTGCGATATAAAGAGTTATTTAGCAAAGGTGAGGATGGTGGCGTGGAGGATGTTCCCTATGACATCGTTGGCTACCTGACAACCATTGACACAGAAAAAATCGACACAGATTACATGAACAGCCGCTTTGTGAAGTATCTCAAACTGTTCCAGCAAGGAAACGCCAGCGACGAGGCACTTCAGCAAGCGGAGGATGAGCTGCATAAAACATTCGCAACGCTCTCACAGGAGGAGCAAAAGTACGCCAACATCTTCCTGCACGACATTCAGCGAGGAGATGTTGTTCCCGAAGATGGGAAAACACTTCGAGACTACATTACAGAATACCTGTCGAGAGCCAAGGATGACCAGATTCATCGTCTTGCCACCGTGCTTGGTCTTGATGAATCGCTGCTGCGTAACATGATGGCGCTAAGGGTGACGGAGGCGAATATCAACGAGTTTGGACGTTTTGATACTTTGAAGGCGACTGTTGATAAGAAAAAGGCTAAATCTTACTTTGAATCGGTTGAGGGAACCAAAATTATCCCGCCCAAGGTGCCGGTAAAGATCGATAAGCTGCTTCGAGATTTTATTATCAGCGGTGGTTTTGACATTCAGATGCCAAATACTCACGATTAAATGCAGCGGAGCAACGTCAGATAGGATATTTCTAAGAAGGAGTCAAGGATAATTCCCTTGGCTCCTTTCGCATTCTTGGGAACAGCGTAAGGTTAAGGATATTGCTCCATTGCAAAGGGGTTTTGACTTGCCAAAAGCTCAAATGGAAGATGGGGATTATCCTGTTGTAATGTCCAATGGTATAAATGGATTTCATTCAAAATATAAAGTGAAAGCACCTGGTGTTGTCACAGGACGATCTGGAACAATCGGTCATTTGCACTACATAGAGCAAGATTATTGGCCACACAACACTACATTATGGGTTACGGATTTCAAAGGCAATGTGCCGCTGTTTATCTATTATCTGTATCAATGCCTTGGATTAGACAAATTCCAGTCCGGCAGCGGTGTCCCTACTTTGAATAGGAACGACGTGCATGACACGGTTCTTTCTGTTCCAAAACCCGACGAACAGACAAGAATAGCTGCTTTTTTACAGTCCCTCGACCACCTTATCGCCCTTCATCAGCGTAAGTATAACAACCATAGGAGGAATACATATGTTGACAAACATCCAGAGTACCGACCTGTTCCACTGTTATTTTTCCCAGTGGATTAAGGTCTATAAAGAAGGAGCTGTCCGCAAGGTTACAATGGACAAGTACCTTATGACCCACAAGTGGGTTGAACGTCTCGCCCCCACACTTCGACTGTGTGATGTGAACAGGCTGACTTACCAGCAACTCTTGAACGAGTACGCCCTCTCCCATGAGAAGCAAACCACAATGGATTTCCACCACCAGCTCAAGGGAGCTATTTGTGATGCTGTTGATGATGGATTGATTGCGAAAGACCCCACTCGCAAGGCTATTATCAAGGGCAAAAGCCCGGCAGAGAAGAAAATCAAGTACTTGAACCAGTTTGAGCTTCACACGTTGATTTCTGCACTTGATCTCCACGGGGAACTCAACTGGGACTGGC
>JAJBVE010000077.1 GCA_020859995.1 Clostridiales bacterium | reverse complement strand
AGAGAAATTCGATATTCTCACATTTTTTCAGCTGCTCCTGCAGAAAACGGGCCGCCCGCAGTTCATCTCTGCGGTGAATCAGGTAAACCTTCTCACAGCCGCGAGCCAGAAACATTGCGTCCTCGGCTGCCACATCCCCGCCGCCGACCACTGCCACCGTCTGCCCTTTAAAAAACGCCCCATCACAAGTCGCGCAATAGGATACGCCCATACCCGTCAGCTTTTTTTCTCCTGGTACGCCAAGCACACTGTGCGCCGCGCCCATCGCCAGCACAACCGTACGCGCCCGGAATTCCTCGCTGTTCGTGTGCAGCACTTTTACGCGTCCGCCATCTTCCTCCGCAATATGCCTGACTTCTATATTGACAAACTTTACGCCCAGCTTCTCTGCGTGTTCCCGGAATTTTACTCCCAGCTCAAAGCCGCCGATCCCCGGCATTCCCGGATAATTGTCCACCTCATAAGTGTTCAGCATCTGACCGCCGCTCATGTATTCCTTTTCCAGCACCAGCACCGAAAGCTGCGCCCGCACTGCGTAGATCGCCGCCGTCAGCCCCGCCGGGCCAGAGCCGATAATGATTGTGTCATATATCATCGCAAAACCTCCCTTACATCAAAGCCGCGCATTGTGATGGTTTTGTAACTATTCAGGACAAACTGTGAAGGTACTGAACAGTTACGTGGTTTTTAATGATGGAACAGCCGGATTCCGGTAAATGCCATTGCCATCCCATATTTGTCGCAGGTTGCGATCACATCTTCATCCCGCACGGAGCCGCCCGGCTCAGCGATATACTGCACACCAGATTTACGCGCGCGCTCGATGTTGTCGCTGAATGGGAAAAACGCGTCCGAGCCGAGCGTCACACCCTGCAGCTGATCCAGCCATGCCCGTTTCTCCTCCTCGGTGAAAACAGAAGGTTTTTCGGTGAAGACCTTCTCCCAGGCCCCGTCGGCAAGCACATCCATGTACTCCGCGCCAATATAAACGTCGATTGCGTTATCGCGCTCCGCGCGGGTGATTGAATCCGAAAATGGCAGCGCAAGAACCTTCGGATTCTGGCGCAGGAACCAGTTGTCCGCCTTCTGTCCCGCAAGTCTGGTGCAATGCACTCTCGACTGCTGCCCGGCGCCGATGCCGATTGCCTGTCCGTCTTTTACAAAGCACACAGAGTTCGACTGTGTATATTTCAGCACAATCAGCGCGATCTTCATATCGGCAAGCGCTTCCGCGGGGATGTCTTTGTTTTTCGTCACAATATTCGACAAAAGCGCGTTGTCGATCGGCAGCTCCTGGCGCCCCTGCTCAAATGTCACGCCAAATACCTGCTTGTGCTCAATCGGATCCGGGCGGTAATTCTCGTCTATTTGAATCACGTTATAATTGCCTTTTTTCTTCTGTGCCAGAATATCCAATGCTTCCTGGGTATACCCCGGCGCAATCACACCGTCGGACACCTCTCGTTTGATCAGCAGCGCCGTATCCCGGTCGCAAATGTCTGAGAGCGCAATAAAATCTCCAAAAGAAGACATACGATCCGCCCCTCTTGCCCTGGCATACGCGCAGGCCAGCGGCGACAGATTCTCATAATCGTCTACCCAGTAGATTTTCGCGAGAGTCTCATCAAGCGGCAGGCCGACCGCGGCCCCCGCCGGAGACACATGTTTAAACGAAGCCGCCGCCGGAAGTCCGGTCGCCGCCTTCAGCTCGCGTACCAGCTGCCAGCCATTAAAGGCATCCAGGAAATTAATATACCCCGGCCGGCCGGAAAGCACCTGGATAGGCAGCTCACTTCCGTCCGCCATATAAATGCGCGACGGCTTCTGGTTGGGATTGCAGCCATATTTCAAAGCTAATTCTTTCATGATGGTTTGTCCTTCCTTTCCTTATTATATATTTTTCTGCTTATTTTAAATATCCTCTGGTTGATTTATCTGCGGGAGTAAATACTCATTGATTCTTGTTCACAATTCTGGTCTCATACGCACCCGTCGCGATATCGATGTAGCGCACAAACAGAGACACCTTATTATCCTCGTTGAGATTACTCCAAAGCAATTTTACACAAGACTCCATATCATCCGGGACTGTCACGCGTTTCGGCTCGCCTTCAAAGCTCGGCAGAGGGCTGCCGTCCCGCATATACGTATGGATAAACCGTCCCTCACCGGCAACACAGTTTTCATATGAAAATGTATAGCGGTCACATGCGTCCGGATTGCCGTCCGCGCTTTTCAAAATCGACATGGCGTAATTAAAATGCCCATTTTCCACCTGAAGAATACCCGAAATACGCGGCGTATAGTTCGGTCCGTCCGGCTCAAACTCACGGCTGCGCAGCGACTGCTCGAACGTTAGGCCTTTGGACTGCATTCCCTCATAGATTGTATCCGTCTGATCGCCGTTCGTCACGATCGTCTGATTTCCCAGTACGCGGACAGGCGCGTAAATAATCAGACTCGGATCCTCCATTTTTGACTCGTCATATGCCTGCGTGCGGATGCCTTCGCCATCCTCCACAAATACACGGTTTCGGCTGTTCTGGCTTCGGCCCATAATAAAATAGGCCGCCACTGCCTTCGTACCATCTTTCGTCCTGCCAATCACAATTCCCCTGCCCGGGTAACTGTTTTCGCGCAGCTCTTTTTCCAGACTTAATAATTCCATTCTGCAATTCCTCCTGAAAAGAAAAACCGCCCGGGACAATACTTTTCTTTGCCCAGACGGTCGACTCATCTACACCCATACTCCCCTGTGGTTCCCCACTTCCGTCAGTTGTATGGACACCTAAAACATACCATCATACGCCGGAAAATGCAAGCACAGAAATGGATAATTAAATTATTTCTTTGTTTTCCGGCTTTGTATCCATTCTCTCAGACGGCGCCTGCCCGTCGATCAGCCTGCGTACTTTTTCTTTGGCTTCATCCAGATCCTTACAGCCATCCAGAATCATGTCAAACATTTCAAAAATCGTTTTAAACTGCTTATCTGTCATATATTCTGCATCCATATCCTTTCCTCCAATCCGCAGATCCCATACCCCTGTTGTCGCCGAAACTATCACTTTCATTACAACAAAGTATAGAATATCTGCCCGGGGCTGTCAAGAATTCTCAATTTAATTCATCCTGGTTTCCCGTATTGGATGTTATAAGTCATGTTCTATGAAATACACCCCGAGATCGCCTCCCAGACATCCTCTGTCTCATAGCCCAGTCTCCAGGCCGCGATGCCGCCCAGATTATACTGACTCACCAGTGCTGCGCGCGCCGAGACGGAATCTGCATCCTCCAGCCAGATCTGGCAGAGCCGTCCGTCGGACGACGTCCATTCGGCATACTGCTGTCCCGTGGTTTCATCATAGGAAGAGGTAACGCCCATATCCGAAAGCAGCGTCTGTGCTTCCTCCATGGTGACAACCTCGCTCGTCACGTTGGTCGTACCGTCAGAAAGAGTTTCCGTATACCACACCCTGGAATAAAACGGAATCGCGCTGATGATCTTCTCCTGCGGGACCTCCAGAAGCATGTTCTGAATTCCCGTCTCTTCGAAATCCAGAGATGCCACACTGCCCGCATCGGATCCGGAATAATGCTCATCATATCCCATCATAATGACATAATCACAGACACAGCCGAGTTCCTTCCTATTATAATAGGAAGAATAATCCATCGGCACTGGTACATCTACAGAAAGAATGATGCCATTCTTGCGGCAGAGGATCGACATTTCCCGCAAAAACTGCACATAATCAGCGCCGGATTCCTGGGCAATGCTTTCGAAGTCGATATTAATCCCGTCGAAGCCCAGCTCGAGTGCCTGCTCAATCAGATAATTCTGCACCGTCTGGCGCGAGGAACGCGTCGCCAGAAGCGTAGCCGTACTGACATCCTCACTGAAGTTGCTGACCAGCGCCCATACCTGCAGTCCCGCCTCATGTGCTTCTTCTACATAATCGGCGCTTGCGTAAGACAGTATCGATCCACTATTATCGCTCAGATAATACCAGGTCGGTGAAATCACATTTACACCGGTCATATCCGCAATGTCGTCAGAAAGGTTGGCATTCATCGCCGTATAATTAATCTGGTGGAACACAAGATTGACTCTTCCTTCCAGGCTAATGCTGGGATAATCGGACTGGTAATATGTATCGCGAACTGTTTCTTCTATATTAATAAGGAATCGGTTTTTAATGTATCCGACATAGCCGTCAGCCGTCAGGATCTGCGTCCAGTTCTCCATCTGCTCCAACACGGTAACCTGTTCACCAGCGGTCACTTCCGTCAGAATATCGCTCTTAATCCCGCCGCGATAGCGCACCGGAGCATCCTGCTTTACCTCTGCCACGGTCACAGTCACGCTGCCCGTTGTGACTACCACGCGAGAAGGCGAATCATAAGTTTCAAAACGCATATTCGTATACTGCTGCAGAAATGTCATGGATACGAACATCCCTGAGGATGTTGTCTTCACAATCTCATATCCCGCATCGAAACTCTCGCCGTCAATGGTATACGCGGATGTATTTACTCCAATCTCGAAAATCTGTTCCGCCGTTGTAAACAGCATCAGAGCCTCCGAAGAATCCCAATAAAACCTGGAATTAAGTGTATTCTGAACCAACGTATAATCGATATATACGTTCCCGCTCACAATCAGGGCACGTTCCTGCGCGATTTCCCCATCTACAACCATCACAGCGACCGTCTCCCCTTCCACACCCAGTGTGAGGTCTTCCTCTTCGCTTTCTGTCAGTCCAAAATAAGAATCCGCGCTCATCCAGTCAGAACTCGGCATAAACTTCTGAATGCATACAAATACTATTGACAACAGGCCGATGGCAATGATCATCAATGCCAGCCGCCTGAACGTTTTATTTTTATAATTCATGCTGTACTTCCCTTCTTACATTTGTCCGTTTTCAATACCTGGCTATCCAGAAATCCGCTTCCCGCGCGGCCCCTTCTATAAGCGCTGCTTCGCGGGAATGAAGCTTCATCGACTTTACAAGTATATCAGTTTCCGCGAAATCCGTCATTCATTTTGTCCATTCTTTTTTAAAAATTAAGAAGTGACGCTGTTTTCATGGGCAAACGGCAGCTGTCGCCTCCCTCCTTTTCACTGGAATAGAATGGAGAAACGATATCCTACCCGTTTCTAAAGACAGATTCTGACAAAATTGATACCCCTGATCACTTCCTGATCATCCCCGATAAAGTCCCGCATATAACCTGATCCTTCCGCGAACATGCAGGCGCTGACAATTTTTTCCGCATGAGAAGGCCGTCCTTCGAGGTACAGGCGCGTTCCTGATCTCTCGTAATTACGAAGTTCCCTCTTCAATAATGCTGCCGCGCGGCTGCTATTTGGGCATCTCTGTTTGCTATGCAAGTTTCACCTTCTTTACAGTCTGAAAATGTCGGAGGTACTTGTGATATATTTCCTTATTTTACAGCCTGTTTTCTTTTTCTTTCCTATTGCATTTTGTGCAATTCTTGATTATACTGGTCATAACTTATCGGAGGAGCGCCGGACATCTGGCGGATGTCCGTTTCGTGTCCTGATTTTCGCAGAAAACCTGAGACACAGGCACTGACCGGGATGGAATCGGAGCGCCTGCGCACTCGGTACCGATAAGTTAAATTATGGAAAGGATATACAATTGATCTTCATGATTGGGAAGTACAGCGATGCGTTAGTTTTACTTTTCCTCCTTTTTATTTTTCCGTATATCCTTTCTGTTGCTTATTATATACAATGAGTGCTTGACTTGCAAGCTTTTTTTACCGTTTTGGGTTTTTTTGTGTATTTTTTCTATTTATAACGCTCTATAAAAGGGCTAATATCCTGTTTTTATGCGCAGGAGTCGACAAGTCGTCTCCTACTCAATTGAATTTATTCAAGCACCTTTCATCAGGCGCAAAGTACTCTGAGATAAAAAAGTCGCTTTACATTTGCCGCCAAATGCGTATAATAACGAATAATAAAGGATGTGATTACATGAAAATTGAAAAAATTAACGACCAGCAGATTCGATGCACACTGACCAGAGAAGATCTGGCCAGCCGAAATATCAACGTGCGGGAGCTGGCCTACGGCTCAGATAAAGCAAGACAGCTTTTTCAGGATATGATCACGGTAGCGGCGCAGGATTTTGGTTTCGAAGTAGAAAATATTCCGCTTGTAGTAGAAGCAATTCCGGTCTCGATGGACACAATCATTCTGATCATTACGAAAGTTGAGGATCCTGAAGAGCTCGATACCCGCTTTTCCCGATTTGCGCCGGAAGCTCCTGGGGCAGAGACAGGGATTACATTCGCGGAGCTTCGAGATCACGTCGAGGGTGCTGATGACATTCTCGACCTGATCCGGCGGATCAGTGAAGGGCGAAAGCAGGCTTCCCAGGAGGAACATCCGGTTGGTGAAGTCGAAACTATCGAAAACAAGGCTGAGGACGAAGACCTCCCGGATCTGGCGCGCGCGTACACTTTTGATTCGCTGGATGACGTGATCCGTGCCGCGGCTGTGCTGAATAACGTCTGTGAATCTCCGAACTCTCTGTACAAAAACCCGGAAGATGGCAGTTTTTACCTGCTGCTGAAAAAAGCAGAAGTTTCGGCAGCCCAATTCAACAAAGTATGCAACATTCTCTCAGAATACGCAATGCCCTGCCGGTTTACCGTAGGCATGGAAGCTTATTTTAGCGAACATTTTGAAATCATTCTCGCGGATCACGCATTACAGAGCCTGCGGGAGTTGCTTTGAAATTTCATTCAGGCAAAGGAAGGCCCCGCCCCGGATAAATCCGGGCGGGGGCCTTCCTTCTTGCTTCGGCAATATTTTACACAATGCCACGTTCCGCACTGCAGGCCGCAGACATCTGACGCTCCCGTCATATGTCTGCGGCTGAATGGGCGTTCCGCCCATTCACAAAACAGAAGGAAGGCCCCTTCCCGGATAAATCCGGGCGGAGCTTTCCTTCTGTTTTGCTGCTGTGCGAAACTGGTGAATCACATGAGTGGGGCCAGGAGTTTTAGGACGTGTCCGGACAGTTTTCGGGTAATTTTGTCATGACGGATATCAAAAGCTGTTACGAGCTGACACTCGATCAGTGTTTTTCGAAAATCCTCCTCGACCTTTCGCAATTCCGGCACGTCATAAAGATAAACCGCGCATTCGAAGTTCAGGTACAGGCTGCGGTAATCCAGATTGATGGAACCGACCACGCCGCAGATATCGTCGCTGACTACGACTTTTGAATGAATAAATCCGGGCGTATACTCATAAATGCGTACTCCATTCCCTACGAGGTTTTTATAATAGGAATGTGCCAGGGCAAACGCGTATTTTTTATCCGGAATATGCGGCAGAATCAACTTGACATCGACTCCGCGGCGGGCCGCGTAGATCAGCGCCTGCATCATCTCATGATCCGGCACCAGATAAGGGGTCATAATGTGAACATAACGGGTTGCGCTGTTCAGTATTTCCAGATAGATCCGCTCCGCTGTCTTCGTCTCTTTCAGCGGGTTTGCCGCGTAGGGCATGACAAATCCGGTCCCTTTTTTATACTCTGCCGGACTCTCTCTCAGATAAACAGCAAAGTTCTCCAGGTTTTCTGTAGTATCCCACATCTTCAGGAACATGACAACAAAACTCTTCGCGGCCTCACCGCGCAGCATTATACCCGCGTCCTTCCAATGTCCGAATCGTTCTTTTTGATTAATGTATTCGTCCGCAAGATTCACTCCCCCGGTAAAGGCTGTATGACCGTCAATCACGACAATCTTACGGTGATCCCGATTGTTGTAGCTGGTGGAAATCGCCGGATACACTTTAGAAAAAACCTTGCATCGGATGCCCAGATTCTTCATTTTTTTACAAAAATCATGCGGCAGATTATTCAGTTCATTCATTCCGTCATACATCAGGCGTACTTCCACGCCTTCCTTTACTTTCTGCTCCAGAATTTCCTGAACCTGCCCCCACATACAGCCTTCCGCAATAATAAAATACTCAAGAAAAATATATTCTTTTGCGTTTCGCAGCTGCCTTATGAGCTCCTCATATTTTTCCTCGCCGCTGGAAAAATAGGTCACCTCCGTATTCTGCCAGATGGGGTAGTTTTGTATCTGGCCAACATAATAGGCCAGCTGTGCCATGCGAGAATTTTCGAAAGAAAACTCTCGCATGGTTTCCGCGTCCTGCAGCAGGACGTTCTCCGCCTTCTGATCAATTTCCTCCATGCGCGCAGCCAGCATATGCATCCCGGGCTGCAGCTGCAGATATAAATACAGCAATCCGCCAAAAATCGGAAACAACAGCACCAGGGACGCCCACGCAAGCTGAAACGCGGGATGCTCCACATGATTGATGATCAAAAGCAGCATCAGAAACGAGAACAGGATGTGACCGCCAAAATACACGTAAATGTACTGCGCCACATACTGAATCACAAAAAAGAGCAGCAATACCTCCGCCAAAAGGCAGAGTATCAGAATGCCCGTTCGCCCGAATATAACCTGAAGGACTCCTCGTTTTCCCCGGTCCACCGACCGGTTTTTGATGTCCTTTACCCTGCTTAACTGATCATTCATACATTTTCACTCCCGATCCTTCCTGCGCACTTTTGCCCCGTATCCTCTATCCCTCTTCAAGCACCTGTATTTCCAGATAATCAAATGGGATCTCCTCTATAAAGCTGTCCCGGCCAAACCGCGCTCTGCTGTGCCGCTTAAATTCAGCCACCGTCAGATCCAGCCAGATCGGCCGCTCCAGATCAAACTCGTGGCAAATCTCATCCAGCCCGCGAAATATTTTATGCGTGCGCGTATCTTCGCTCTGTTCCTCATAAACAGTATCCCTGAGCATATGGTTGTCCTTCCATATTTTTCCCCATAATCTGAACATAATCTCTCCCATCTTTCCTCTTTTCCGGCACGCCTCCGTGCCGGGAACCATCATGAGATAACACCGCATAAGTCTTTTCCTTCGCGAGATAAAGATATCCAACCATTTTCACGGCAAATCTCAATTAAAGAAATCGTACACAAGCGCGGACAAATTCGCAATGCGCGTAATCGCCGTACCGCTGTTGCTGATATTATTTGAAAGCACGACTAAAATATAATCACAGGCATCCGAATAAACAATCGCCGCGTCATTTTGCGTACCGTCCATTTCGCCTGTCTTGTTCGCGCACAAAACACCGTCCGGCAATCCTGCCGGAATTTTGTACCGCGTGTTCTGCGCAAGCAGCATTTCTTCCATCTCATTACTGTCCGCGCGGCTCATCCACGTACGTCGGTAAATATCCTCCAGAAGAGCTCCGACATCCTTCGCGGCCACCTGGTTGGTGCCATTGCCGGAGTTTGTCGCCGGATTGCTGAATCCATTGTATTCGACAGTCATCTCACTGTATCCATGGCTCTGAATAAATTCGTTTACTTTAGCGATTCCGTTCGAATAACTGGAATTACCCAGAATGTACAGCAGCTGGTTTGAGGCTGTGTTATCACTATAACTGATCATAGCATTCAGCAGGGATACGATTTCATCTGTCCGTTCCAATTCTCCTTCATCAATCGCCGTATACACCGCTCCCATGATAAAGAGTTTCATCACACTCGCTGACTTCATCGCCTGGTCATTAATGATGAAGCTCTCATCCGTATCAAGATTTTTCACGTAAACGGACCAGGTCCCGTCGTAAGCGGAAATAGTCGTCTCAATCAGTTCCTGCAGTTCGGCCATTGTGTGTTCCTGCTGCCAGGGATGCACACGGGCCGCCCGGCCGGAAGAAAGCAAACCGCAGGAATAAGTAACAGGAATTCCCAGCATCTTGCGAATATCAGGCAGAGTCATGGGGATCTGGAATTCTCCTTCCAGTAAAATCTGAGACATCAGATCCCATCTTTCCTGCTCCGACAGGGATTCCTCTCCCGATTCCGTCTCCGTTTCATTTTCCGTCTCAATTTCTGTTTGAGACTCTGTCTCTACCCCGGTAAGTCCCGCAATCGTCGTCTCCAGATCCTCCGGGATTTCAAATACCGAGGTTTCGCTGGCATACACGCTGGCTGCGGAAATCCACACACTCATGAGCAGACCCCCTGCAAAATATCTTATTCTTCTTTTATCAGGTCTTCTTCTCATAATGCCTCCATCTGACATATCCGTGCTTCCGCATAGCCCATATCATTTTCTGCCGCCGCTGTTTCCCATAAGCGGTCTCTATATCGTCGACGTATAACCACTGCGCCATATCACTCCGGCTCGTTCCCGTCCAGTGTAAAGAATTCGTAGTAACGATTGTCGCCTCCAAATATATCATTGTACTCCAGGATATTATATTCGTTTATCAGCTCATAATAAGGCGAATCTTTATCATCCAGTTCATAAAAAACACCGTCCGCCCCCCCCCAATAACCGATCGAATTGATGACCGGGATCTCCTCGCTCAGATCCAGAAGATACTCCTGGTAGCCGGTCATTTCAAGCCCCAGCCGATCCGCCAGAATGCTGTACAGATAATTCAGGCTGGTCGCCTCGATTGTTTCTTCCTCAATATCATAATTGGCCCAGCAGATAAAGGGAATTTTATATTTCTCCATCAATTCCTCGTCTGTCAAAGTATCCTCCGTGCCGCCAAGCAGATATGTATAAGCACTATCTCCAATATTCGGCTGATGATCGCCAAACATCAGGATAATCACAGGTTCATCGGCATCCTCGAAATACTCTACCAGACTCTGAAACGCGTCATCTGTAGCCTTAACCAGGTTTACATAAATTTCCGCCTTGGCTGTGGAAAATCCCGTATTTAACACCTCGATGTCCATATCAAGATTTTTTGTATTGGACGAGTAATAACCTCCGTGGTTCTGAATCGTCACATTATAGGAAAAAATCGGCTGTCCGGAATCCTGGTTTTCTTCGTATTCGAGAATGATCCGATCAAACAGAGTCTCATCAGAAATATAATTTCGAATCTTCAGAGGATACTGAAAATCATCTCTCGTATAATAAGTATCAAACCCTATCTGCGGATATACGATGTTTCTACGGTAATTTGTCCCCCGGTAAGGATGCATGGCCAGCGTATAATATCCAAGCGAGCCAAACTGAGAAGCCAGGGAAGGCAGGCTTCCGCGTACAAACAGGTTAAAGCCGACAGACGAGGCCGGCAAAAAAGCCATCGTATTGCCCGTCAGAAATTCATACTCGGAATTCGGCGTATTTCCGCCAAAAACGGAAGAATACGCGGTACCCCTGATCGTGTTTTCCGTCAGGCTCCGGATGAAAGGCATATAATCTTCCGAGAGTTCAAGCCCATTACCCACATCTGTGTAATCCGCCCAGGATTCATTCATGATGACGATGATATTGGGTGTTTCGTCCGCGTCAGTCGAGGCCGTTGTGGCATTGTCATCTTCAGCAGCAGCTTTTTCGGCCTCATCCTCTTCATCATCCGCGGCAGTCCCGACAGTATCCGGGTCATCCGCATCCGTCAAGGCGCTGCCTTCCGGCTCATCCCCCGAATCATCTTCGGAGTCCTTCGTGTCAGAATCCACATAGTCCGCGGCAATTTCCTGCACAGCACTCAGCGAATATCCTTCCGGCTTGTCCACAACCAGATAAAAACAGGTGGTCAGAGTCGTAAAAAGCATATCATATTTTTTATAGCGCAATTGATGCGTAAAGCCTTCCGAGCGGATGTCATGATCTTCCAGGAAGGATGTTTTTCCACAGAGATAATAATAGCCGCCGGCCAGCACCGCCACCAGCGCCAGAAAAACTCCGCGCGCCGCAAGGGGCATCATCCGGCCTCTTCTCAGCTTCAGGCTAATCGTACAGATCAGAATCGTGAAGAGGATCTCCATAACCATATACCAGTCCAGCGTATAGGTATATTCCGAAGCCACGGCGGCTGCTGTGGTGATGGAAAACAGATCCGCAGCGGAAAGCGCCATCCCCCGAAAAGAGATGACAAAGCAATTCACAATTCCCAGCGTCGCCACCGCCACGGCCGTAATGATTACCGAAAAACGAATGCTCCCGGTCAGTCCGTACAAAATCCCCAGCACCAGATACAGAAACGCAAAGGTAAGCAGCAGCGCGATTTTGTCCAGCGCGAAAAAATCTATGTTATACTTATCCTTATTCAAAAATAAGAGTGAAAAATAGATCGCAAAAGGCGCGGCCGCAAACCAGATCCAGGAAAGAATGCGGTTTACCCGGTCACTTAATGTATTGTCCACCAGCCACAGAAAAATCAGCGCAACCGACAAAAGCAAGATTTCATATGTCCTTACACTTCTCAGCAAAGATACATCTCCATCCGATGAATACAGAGACGGATGCACACAATAATACAGCAGCAGACCCACTGTCAGAAGAAGCGGGATCAGACGAAAAAGGTGCTTTTTCTCGCTGATCAGACGAAATTTTTCCGAAAGCCGGGGTTTTTCCGAAAGTATTGACATTTCTTATATTTCCTCCAGGCCATGCCGCCGCGACATTGCGTGAATATGGCATTTGTTCGACAGGTAAATATGAAAAACCGCATTATCTCACGAGAACACAGTGTTACACGAGCATGACAATTGTTCGGCCACAAATACAGGGGGATACCATGAAACGCGAGCGCCTTTCATAACATCCCCCTTTCGTTTTTACGCCGGATGGCGCGCAGTCCGCGTCATCCGGCGCCATGATTAATTCCGCTTGCGGCATATACGCTTCGCTTTGGTCGATGCTCGGTACCCTTATGACTCTGGCTACCGGGTTCAATGTCTTCGCGGAATTACAGTCTCGCGAGAAGTGCTTCTCTCTCTTTCTCATACCCCGGTTTGCCAAGAAGCGCAAACATATTTTTCTTATAACTCTCTACACCAGGCTGGTTGAACGGGTTCACGCCCAGAACATACCCGCTCACGCCGCACGCAAATTCAAAGAAATACAACAGCTCACCAAGATAAAACTCATCCTGCTTCGGAATATTTACAATCAGATTCGGGACATTGCCGTCCGTATGGGCAAGGATGGTTCCATTCATAGCGCTCTTATTGACAAAATCTACCGTTTTCCCGGCCAGATAATTCAGGCCATCGAGGTCTACCGGCTCCTCACCGATCGTAATTGTGCATCTGGACTCCTCCACGTTCATAACGGTTTCAAACATAATACGGCTGCCGTCCTGGATAAACTGACCCATTGAATGAAGATCGGTCGTAAGATCTACCGCCGCAGGGAAAATTCCCTTCTGGTCTTTTCCTTCACTCTCGCCGTAAAGCTGTTTCCACCACTCAGATACATAATGCAGGCTCGGCTCATAATTTGCCAGTATCTCAACCGTCTTACCTTTTCTGAGCAAAATATTACGTACCGCGGCATATAAAAGCGCGTCATTTTCCTCAAAATCCGCTTCCAGCGCACGCTTTCTGCCGGAGGCCGCGCCTTCCATCAGCTTGTCGATATCCGCACCGCTCACCGCAATCGGCAGAAGCCCCACTGCCGTCAATACAGAAAAACGTCCGCCCACATCATCCGGCACCACAAAGCTCTCATAGCCTTCCTCGGTCGCGAGATTCTTCAATGCTCCTCTTGCCTTGTCCGTTGTCGCGTAAATACGCTTTGACGCTTCAGTCTTGCCGTATTTCTGCTCCAGCATCTTCTTGAAAATACGGAAAGCGATCGCCGGCTCCGTTGTCGTCCCGGATTTGGAAATAATATTTACAGAAAAATCACGATCTCCGATCACGTCGATCAGGTGCTGCACGTACGTGCTGCTGATACTGTTGCCCACAAAATAAATCTCCGGAGTCTTTCTGATTTCTTTAGAGACGTTGTTGTAAAAGCTGTGACGCAGAAACTCAATCGCAGCCCTGGCGCCCAGATAAGAACCGCCAATGCCGATCACCAACAGCACCTCGCTGTCAGCCTGGATTTTCTTCGCTGCTTCTTTGATGCGCGCGAACTCTTCCTTATCATAATCGGTCGGAAGGTCAATCCAGCCAAGGAAGTCATTGCCTGCTCCACTGCGGGATGTCAGCTCATCCTTCGCGGCCATCACAATCTTTTTCATCGATGCCATTTCATTTGCGCCGATCACCCCGGTCGCTTTTGAATAGTCAAACGTCACTTTACTGCTCATATCCACATCTCCTCTTTCTATCCCGGTCATCGATCTTTCCGGTCCATCTTGTATTCTCCCGGCGGCCGCCAAAGGCGACCGCACGGCGGACAAAGTAATTTTACCTTGTCCGATTCGTAATTAGCAAGCCTATTCTAACAAACCCAGCGCTAAAGAATAAAAAGCTGAAGTCTATACAAATTCTTGATTTTTTCCAAA
>JAJBVE010000060.1 GCA_020859995.1 Clostridiales bacterium | reverse complement strand
TTGTGGGAAAATACAAGCGTTTTTATCGCGAAAAGTTTTTATTCTTTAACGCTGCTTTTGCTATTTTCTGTTTTCGCTGCCGTGTCGCTGTTATCTTCGCCTCTGATATACTGCTTCTTTGCCGCTATATTCGCATTGTTCCCGGCACTATTTCTGTGGCTCTGGGCATATTTACGTTACCGTATCACAGCAGTTTCGTTGTTATTCACGCTAATGTCTCCGTTCTTACAGTCCGGAATCACCCTAATATTCTTCCTCTGGGATCAGCTTCAGCACAGCCGTGCTCTGGTAGGTCATGGCTTCGTCATGCACAAAGGCCACTGTGCTGTGCGCCGGGGCATGCAGGGTGCTGCGGACGGTTCCAAGGTAGGGATCATAGATGCGGGCAAGCAGCTGCCCCTCGTCCACTTCCTCCCCGGGCTGCACCAGAGCTTCAAAAAACCCGGAATCCTCTGCACGGACAGGAACGAAATCGCGGCTTTCTATCACGCGGGAGTGGTATCCGGAATAGCCGCGGTAGCGGATGATTCCCTGTTTTTCCATAAAGTTGAGGATCGCCTCTTCGGCCTGCTTGGCACTGACCCGGTCGACGCGCTGAGTGTTGGTCGTATAGATGGAAAACGCATGCGTTTCCCAGATCTGCCAGTTGTAGTTCAGGGTCGTGGTATCAAAGGGGCGCGGCTCGTGCAGAACGATGTAAGGCAGGCCGAACTGCTGCGCGAGCGCGACGTTCTCAAAGCCGGTCTTCATCATACGTACATGCGGCACAAAGGCCCCCGGCATATAAAAAGAAGCAAACTGCACGCCAAACTGGTAGTCCTGGATCGCCTCAAAGACGCCCGCCGCGATACGCTGCGTCGTCTCGCCCTGGTCGTAGCCGGGAAACATGCGGTTGATATCTGTATTGTCGATGGTCCAGAATCGCTTTTTGATATTCATGGAATAGGGGTTCACGCAGGGAATCACCAGAATCTGTTTCCCCGGCAGGATACGCCCGCGCTCCTCTAACTCCGTGAGCTTGCGGATAAGTCTCGAACAGGCGTAAAGCTGCTGATTTTCGTTGCCGCGCATGCTCCCGACGATGCAGATGGACGGCTCTCCGCTGCCGAAGGTAAAGCCGGTCACGCGGAAGTCGTCGCGGTAAAGTGCTTTTATCTCAAATAAAACGGTCCGTTTCATGACTTTTCCCCTTTCCTCAGAATCCGCGCGATCAGCGAGCCCTCATCTACGACCGGATACTCGCGCACGGTGAACAGCCAGCCGTCCACCGGAGCGGTAACGCGGCCAATCAGGGTGCCGCGCAGCGGATCGACGATCTGTCCGATCTCGTCCCCTTCTTTTAACATACTGCCATGGGAGCGCGTTTTGATGAAAATACCGGAAACCGGTGCGTTCAGGAAGGTGACGTCCTCCGGATCGCGGGAGATCACAGGCGTCCGCACCTCCTCCACTGGGCCGTCCCAGATGCCCATCTCCTTCATCAGGCGGAAAATGCCGTCCGTAAGCTGAATTCCATACTCCCGAGTGATGCGCATGCCGACGCCCATCTCTACCACCAGCGTCGGCGTATTCCGGCTGTTCAGGCTGAAGGCAAGCGTAGATTCCAGCACTGTGCTCGTGCCGTGCACCCAGATGAAATCCACATTGGCCAGCTTCGCCCAGGGCATCAGCCACTCCTCGTGCAGCTCGTTGATGCGGATCTGCGGAATCTCGGTCAGATAAATGTTGCTGGCGTGAATATCGAGGCAGAGATCCGAGCCCTTGAGGTCGCGGATAATCTCCGAGGCCAGATACTCATTCATATCTCCGTCCGAATTTCCAGGGAAAATCCGGTTCATATCCAGGTCAAAAGCCGGGATGCCACGGGTCACGGAGTCGATACCGAAGGGATTCAGCGCCGGATAAATGTCGACCGTTCCCTTTAAATACTCCGGATGCTCCTCAATCCGGCGTGAAACCTCGTAGCAGACATACTGCCCTTCCAGCTCATCGCCGTGGATGCCGGTGACAATGCTGATCCGTTTCGGGCAGGTGAGCCTGTCAGAATCAGGCTGAATGCGGTTTTTGCGGATGCGCAGCACCTCATCCACCGGCATGTTGGTTTTTGCTATTGTCTGTATCATATTTTACTGCCTTTCTTTTCATAACAACGTATATTACTTTATATCTTTGATCGTTTCCGGCCTCCTGATCGTTGTTTTATGGAATTGAAATGCTCAGACTGTGCCGGATAAACAAGACAAAAACTCCGAACTCACAGTAGCATCAAATGTCATGAATCAGATCACTGCGCCATTACTTCCTTCACTCGCACCGCCACCGTCTGCGTCTGTTTTGTGCGCCCCACGAAGACGCCCTGGCTGACGATGCAGTCGTGGTAGTCACGCCCCGAGGAAATTTTAATGTGCTGGTCATCGACGATCAGATTGTTGGTCGGATCGATTGCGTACCAGTGGCTGCCGTCGCAGACCTCGACCCAGGCATGGCTTAAACCCTCGCCGATGAGCATGCCCACTACATAGCGGCACGGAATCCGGTGGATCCGGCACAGAGACAGCAAAATGTGCGCATAATCCTGGCAGACGCCCTTTCCGAGCGCCATCGCCTCTTCCGCTGTGGTGTGCACATCCGTGACGCCCTTGACGTAAGAGAAATTCTCGTAGAGCGTGTGCATCATCGTTACCGCAAACTCCAATGCGGGCGTCATGAGCGCTCGGGCAGGCTCAGTATTATCTGGGGTGATCTCCTTAGAAACTACAGCAGCTCTGCACGCTTCCTCGTATTTTTCCGCCGCCCCCTCAAACTGCTTCGCAAATTCCAGAATCGCCGGCCCCGGCCGTGTGTAGTCGGTCTGATATTTAAAGAGACCAATCTGATGCTCCTCCTTCGCCGGAAGGTATTCCGCCAGGCCGGTGCGCGCCTGTCCCCGGACGCGGGCAAAGAAACGGTCGTGTTTGCCCTTGGTATAGCCATAAATGCTGTAGTTGCCAAAGGAGTCTTTATCAGTTGACAAAAACTCCTTCGGATATACCTCCACGTCGAGTCGGTTAATCAATTGTCGTTCATCTGTCTGAGGGATACATTTGAGGGTAAAACGATGTTCCTCCACAGGCGGTTCAAAGTCCAGATGCATGTCGTACTCAAAGAGCAGGTCCTTCATCCGTTATCCCTCCAGCAGCATTTCCGTTTTCTGTACGATCGCCAGATAGTCGATCCGCGGCTCTTCCACCAGCCGGCTCAGGTCGTCGAGATAAGACTGCCGGTATTTCAGGCAGGTGCGCCAGATGCGCCCGGAAAGACGGTCCACCTCCCGCTTCATCTGCTCGCGGGACATATGCAGCC
This sequence comes from Clostridiales bacterium, assembly GCA_020859995.1. GTDB lineage: Bacteria > Bacillota > Clostridia > Lachnospirales > Lachnospiraceae > Choladousia. The sequence continues at coordinate 11,224 of JAJBVE010000060.1, read as the reverse complement.
GCGCGTACAGGTCAAGACGCTCCACACGCTTGCCGACCTTGATGATATTGCGGACATTTTCACTGTCGATCTCATCATCCACAATGCCCCAGAAGGCAAGAATATCATCGAGCACGCGCTGCAGCTCGATCAGCGGCGAAGGAGAAATCCGCGCTTTGTTCATCTCGTACATCGCCAGCTGGATGTAGGAAATCGTATCGCTGCCGATCTCCTCGCGCAGCACGATACAGTTGTCGTAAGCGCGGGTGAGGTTGGAATAAATCGAGTTCGGATCCTCCGGGTCAAAGCAGTACCGGGCGACAAAATCCTCCCCGGATGTGTAAATATTCGGAATTTCAAGCTTTTTGCAGAACCCGTCCAGGCTGCCCAGCTCATCCATGTCAATCATGGTGTCGAAACTTTCCGCAAATAATTTGATCGTCGTATAGACGCGCTCGCTGTACCGCCCCAGCCAGAACAGGCGGTCTGTGTTTTCTACCGAGATAATACCCATGTGTCTTTAAATCCTCCTCCCTGAGATGAGTTGACGATGAACGAATCCGGGTTGCGTGAGAACCGGGTCAGGCCGCTTTTCCACACCAGCGGCTCGTCCGCCATCAGCACAAAGGCACGCAGATCCGCCTTGCGCGGCACGCATTCTCCGTTTTCAAAAATATCGATATCCAGGAAATCAATGACCTCCTGCGCGATAAAGCGCCGCGGCTCCCGCTTCAGAAGCGCAATGAAGTCTTCCTTTTCCTGCTTCGTCATCTTATTGCCGAACTGGACGCCGTAGCCGCCGGCCTCCGCCACATCCTTGAGCACCAGGTCGTCAAAATGCTCCAGCACGTAATCCATATCTTCCTTATATAAAGGCAGGTAGGTCGGCGCGTTATGCAGAATCGGCTCCTCACCAAGATAATACTTGATCATCTTCGGCACGAAATAATAAATGCCCTTGTCATCTGCGACACCGTTGCCCGGCGCATTCAGAAGCGCAACATTGCCCTTGCGGAAAATATCGTACAGATGCGGAATTCCGATCAGCGATCCCTCATAGAAATTCATCGGATCCAGATATTCGTCCGAAATGCGGCGGTACACCGCGCCGACCGGCTCCTTGCGCCCGGAATAATCTTTAAAATACAGGTGATCGTTTTCCACCAGAAGCTCGCTGCCGGTGACCAGATGCGCCCCCGTCTTCTCTGCCAGATAGGAATGCTCAAAATATGCGGAATTGTAGCGGCCGGGTGTCAGAATGACGGTATGGCCTCCCGTATTGACATGATCCATCGTCCGGCGCAGCAGCTCCGCGTAATTGCGGTTGTCTTCGATATGCGTCTGCTGGAAGGTCAGCGGACTGCTCCTGCGGCACAGCTCCCGCGCGATCATCGGATACGAGGCGCCCGAGGGAACACGCAGGTTGTCCTCCAGTATGTACCATTCTTTATCCTTGCCCTGCACCAGATCGATGCCCGCGATGTGCGCGTACACGCCCTTCGGCGGCATCACACCCTCGCACTGGGCCAGATAGCCGCTGGACGCATAGATAAACTCCTCCGGCACGATTTTATCGCGGATGATTTTCTTTTCACTGTAAATGTCTTTGATAAACAGGTTCAGCGCCGTCACGCGCTGCTTTAAGCCCTTTTCCAGATAAGCAAACTCCTCCGCCTCAATCACACGCGGAATCGCGTCAAACGGAAACAGCTGCTCCTTGAACACATTGTTTTTGTAGATACCGAACTTCACGCCATAGCGAGCCAGCAGCTCGTTGACCGTGTCCGTGTGGCGGTATAAATCCATTTCCTGCATTGATTGCATAAACGCCCTCCTCTTCCCCTTTCCGATCCTGGATATCCAGTGCCGGATATTGCATGTTTCGCAGCGGAACCCTCTCTTCCGCTGACTTTTCTGTACCGGAGCATCCCATTTTCAGGAAAATCCCGCTTTTCCCGCTTTTGGGGCAGTCCCTGCCGTTCGGGCATAGTCCTGCGATGAATCATTATCTGTGTTACATGTCCGGTCTCTGTGAAGGGTTTGCACGCCGCCGTTCGTGCGCATAAGAAAAGGCGCAATGCCAGTATGCAAAACGCCTTTGTTCCCAGTTATCATACACCGAAACCGCCGCTTCCGTCAACAGTTTTTTAGCCTTTTCACCGACCGGCCTTTTCACCGACTTACAAAGCCGTGTTTTCCACAATCCTTCCGCGGATATCCGCAAATTTTTCTTTTTCTGCAAAAATTCACTGCATATTCCACCTGATTCTGGCAATCCTATGGTAAACGGCAAAAATTATTAGTCGTTTACTATAATTCAATGCACATGACCGCATATGGAATGGCTGCTTAGCAGCTTTACGGTCAGCGCAAAGGAAGCGGCTGATATCGTTTCCTATAACATTATACAGCACGGCATCGCCCGCGGCATTTCGTGGAGAAACAATCGGACAGGTACGAAAGCCTTCCGTCCGCCGCGTACAGCATTTTTCACGCGCGCTGCCACGCAAAAAAAGAATGAGGTGAATGGATCATGAATCGAAGAACGTGGAAAGAATTTATCACAAACCGAAGCACCATCTGGACCCTGAGCCTGTGCCTGGTCGGCGCGATTGTACTGGGCAGTATGGCTGCGGTAAACAAATCCCGGAACAATGACGATACTTCCGGCGAGACAGAACTCGGTCAGATTGCCTACCTTGAAGAAGATCTGGAAGAAGAAAATGCGGACGGCAGCAGCATTTTTGCTGACGGAGAAGATATGCTGACGGACGAGAGCAGCCTCTCTGAAAATGCCGGCTCCACTTCTGAAGAAGTCTCAGGGTCTGTCCTGAGTGAAAATACATCAGATTCCGCATCAGAAATCAGCACGGACGGATCCTCTTCCGATAGGGATGACTCGTCTCAGGCCAAACTGAATACGGAAGATATAGATACCGGAAATGGTTCTGCAGCAACAGAAAATGCCAGCTCAGCCAATGAGGCCGCTGGCGCGGCGGAGGATTCCATGGCGGCAGACAGTTCCGGCGTAACTGATAATTCCACTGCGGCGGACACTTCCGACGTGGCCGATAGTTCCACGGTAACAGACAGTTCCGGCGTAACTGATAATTCCGCTGCGGCGGACACTTCCGACGTGGCCGGCGATTCTGCAGCCGCAGACAGTTCCAGCGTGACCGATGATTCTGCAGACAGCGAGGAGGTTTCCTCCGCCAGCATTATCTCCGAGCAGGCTCTGATCGAAGCCGGTGTCAGCTTCACAAATGAGGATGCTCTGCTCTGGCCATCGGCCGGAACGGTCATCATTGATTACAGCATGGATAAAAGCGTCTATTTCCCTACGCTGAACCAGTACAAGTACAACCCGGCCCTGATCATCAGCAGTGATACCGGCAATCAGGTCCTTGCGTCCGCAAAGGGAATCGTTGAATCGATCTCTATCGATGAAGAGACCGGTACAACCCTTGTGCTTAACATTGGGAACGGCTACAAGCTCACCTACGGACAGCTTATGGAAGCGGCCGTATCAGAAGGAGATGTGGTAGAAGCTGAAGACCTGCTTGCCTATGTCAGCGAGCCGACGAAATATTACAGCACAGAGGGCAGCAACCTTTACTTTGCCATGACGAAGGACGGGGAGCCGGTAGACCCGGTTTTATATCTTGAATAAAACGAATGCGTTTATCTATCCGGAACCATTTTCGCGCCCGCAGGCACAAAAATCTTCCGATAGCATATATTATGAGAAGAAAACCGCTTCTCATAATCTCCAGAATCTGGCGATTCTGTCGCTAACTTATCGGGTGAAAGCCCGCAAGCGCGCTTTCCTTCCGATAAGTTATATTACTCGCAGCAAAAACCAGCTGCTCGTTAACTTGCGAAGTTCGCTCCCGCAAGCGCGGCGAACTTCTTGCAAGTTATATTATGAGAAGAAAACCGCAAAGTAATTTCTTTCGGCACCAGGGTACCACCCGCAGCCAGATATCAACATTCTTTATCCTCCTGCAGCTGACACGTACTGACACAGATGCCCGCCAGCTGCACTCTTTTGATGATGTACCTTTTTCCGGCTGCTTTAAAAATAGAATTGGGATGAGGCTCACCCCATCCCTTTACATAGATACACTTCGATTTGACAATCTCTGTTCCACAGACATATCCAGATTCAACAATCCCTAATCCTCGATCTCGACAACCATCCCTAGTCCTCGATGTCGACCTCCATATGCACCTGCTCCCGCACGAGTTCATCAATCTCGATTCTGGAAAGACCTCCACGACGCAGATTTTCATCCATCGCAGGCACAAACTTCACTTCCACCCTGATTCCGGTTACATCAGCAATCAGCTGCTCCAGCTCCTGAGAGCGGACCTCATCTTCCGGGAAGCGATCTGTCATCGAATCCGGGGCAAGCTCCACATAAAGCTTCGTATCATTTTCATCCTGTGAATGATATCTTGGCACTGCGCTCGAAAGCGCATTACGCATCCTGCCGGCTGCAGCGCCGACAATCTTTTTCCACATCCCGCAAATTTTCTTCAGATCCTCCGGAACCGCTCTCGGAGGAGTCACCGGAACGTCATGAGATCTTCCTTGTGCATCTGATCCGCCGGAGCCAAACAAAGGCATACCATAGCCGCCGTCTGCCCCCGGTGCGCCGGCACCATATGTGCCGCCAGCTTGCTGCGGTCCGCCGCCCGCACTCACCGGCACTCCGTTTGCCATCATCTGCTCCACCGCCATTTCCAGCTTACGAATCCGCTCCACCAGAGAAATCTCATCGCTTTCTGCCTCCGGTTTGCACAGCTTAATCAGAGCCATCTCCACCTGTACACGCTTATTCGTGGAAAAGCGGATCGCGCCGGAAAGCTCCGACAAAATGCGAATATAGCGCATCAGAGTATCATTGCGGATCAGCGCGGATTCCTCGCGCAGACGCGCCAGACTCTCTGTCGAAACATCCAGTACATCTTCCATGTCGTCGGAGGATTTGAGCAGCATCAGGTTGCGCAGATACCAGCTGAAATCCGTCACAAACTGAGTCAGATCCCGTCCCTGGCGAATCAGCGTCTCCAGTGTGCGTATGGCGCCCACTACATCGTCCCGCAGTATTTTGCGGAGAAGATCACTGTACACATCCGTATCCACCGCGCCGAGCACCTCCAGTACCCGGTCATAGGTCAGCGTCTCTCCAAGGTAAAAAGCAATACACTGGTCAAGCAGGCTGACCGCGTCACGCAAAGAACCATCGCCTCTTCTTGCAATATAGCGCAGAGCTTTTTCCTCCGCGCCAACCTGCTCGGCAGCCACAAGCTCCTGCAGTCTGGCCAGAATCGTATCCTGAGCAATCCGATGAAAGTCATACCTCTGGCAGCGCGAGAGGATCGTGACCGGTATCCTCTGCACCTCTGTCGTCGCCAGAATAAAAATCACATACGAAGGCGGCTCCTCCAGCGTCTTCAAAAGCGCGTTAAACGCCGCATTCGAGAGCATGTGCACCTCGTCAATAATATAAACCTTGAAACGGCCTTCTGTCGGGGAGTATGCCACCTCATCGCGGATCTGCCGGACATCATCCACACCATTGTTAGACGCGGCATCGATTTCAATGACATTCATCGAGCTTCCCGCCGCAATCGCCCGGCAGGACGGACACTCATTGCACGGATTTCCATCCACAGGGTGCTCGCAGTTGACCGCTTTGGCGAAAATCTTCGCCACGGAGGTCTTGCCGGTGCCCCTGGTGCCGCAGAACAGATAGGCATGTCCCAGCCGGTCTGCTCGGATCTGGTTGGTCAGCGTTCTGACTATCGCATCCTGTCCCTTCACCTCATCAAAGGTGGCCGGACGAAATTTACGGTACAAAGCGGTGTAACTCATTTATAATCCCCTTTCTGATACTTGGTAACACAAAACGGTGCCGGAAATGTATGCCATGCCTGCTCACTATACATTTCCGGAAATCGCCTCCGGACAGACCTGCACCTGCTTCTCCTTTTGCGGGGCCAGTGTAAAGAACAAAACACCAGACAGGCATCAGCCTGAGCAAATCGCAGAAACGAAACTCCCTGTCTTGAAGCAAAACAGGGAGTCCATAATCACTCACATTGGCATATCAAAAATCGGCTTTCAATCCCAATCTTCAAATATCTCCATCAGCCCCAGTCTTCGAAGCAGCTATCCGGCTGCCTCAATCTCCAAAGCAGATATCCATCAGCTTCGCCTCGGCGATGATCTCGTCCTTCGGAGAAACCGTCTTCAGCTTGCCGGCCACTTCGCCGAGCGGTACCTTCTTCATCTTATTATTGACGATGCCGACCATGTAGCCGTATTCTTCCTTCAGGATCATATCCGCGCATTTGAGGCCGATCCTGGTGGAAAGGACACGGTCATACGGGCAGGGGCTGCCGCCTCTCTGTGTATGTCCCGGAATCGTGATGCGCACCTCCGGTCCGTTTGCTGCCTTGATCTCGTCAGCCAATTCATGCGCTATGGAAGCATTGCCTCTCTTCTGCAGCTTCGCCGCGTATTCCTTTTTGCTGAGCTTCGCGTCCTTTTTGGAAATCGCGCCCTCTGCCACCGCAATTACGGTGAAGCCTTTGCCGGCCTTTGTTCTCTTGTCGATCGCGGCTACGACCTTCTTGATGTCATAGGGGATCTCCGGGATGAGGATGATGTCCGCGCCGCCCGCAAGTCCCGCGTACAGTGTCAGCCAGCCAACCTTGTGTCCCATAACTTCAACGATAAACACACGGTTGTGCGACGCCGCCGTCGTATGGATGCGGTCAATCGCGTCTGTCGCAACATTCACCGCGCTGTAGAAGCCAAAGGTCATGTCCGTGCCGAAAATATCGTTGTCAATCGTCTTCGGAAGATGGATGATATTCAGTCCTTCCTCACGCAGCAGGTTCGCCGTCTTCTGCGTACCGTTGCCGCCAAGGATCACCAGGCAGTCCAGGCGAAGTTTATAGTAATTCTGCTTCATCGCCTCAACCTTATTGAGTCCCTTCTCATCCGGCTCGCGCATCAGCTTGAACGGCTGTCTGGAGGATCCGAGGATGGTGCCGCCCTTCGTCAGAATGCCTGAAAAATCTTTCGAGGTCAAAAGCCGGTAATCACCATAGATCAGACCCTTGTACCCATTCATAAAGCCATAGACCTCAAGCTCGTCCACATTACATGAAAGTCCCTTTACCACACCGCGCATGGTCGCGTTCAGTGCCTGACAGTCGCCGCCGCTTGTCAACAGACCAATTCTTTTCATTCCTGTCACATCCTTTTCTTTTATTCGCCGCAAAAATCTGCCGCAAAATGCGCCGCACGGATGATCCTGCAGCTTTGCCATTTTCCCTGAGCATACTTTCTGCCGCGTTCCCATTTGCTGGCAGCTCTTTTGATGAGCTGCGTTTTCATGTACCGCCACTTCCGGGGATCACCCGCCCCCGGACCTTCAATTACGACTTGTTTTCCTGAATTTTAGTATATCGCAAAATCCCAAATGACTCAACCAAATATTTCATTTATTTATTCGTTTTTTGCGTAATTTTATGATATACTCTCTCTGGCGATGTATATGTACGGCTGTGACCGGCAAAACGCGATCGGTTATGTGAGCTTTTCCCCCGCCGCAGCAGTATCCCGCGCAGAGCGCGGGGTAAATCCCGTAACTTTGAAAGTACCAGACAGTCACCAGAAATCGAGGAAATCCATCCATGAATGTCACAACGAAAACAAAAGTCACCTACGCCATCGGCGGTATGGGAAAAAATCTGGCGTATGGCTTTGTTGCCTCTTACACACTATACTATTACAATACGATTCTTGGCATCAGCGCCTCCTTTGTCGGTATTCTGCTGATGGTGGCACGGATTTTTGACGCCTTCAACGACCCGTTCATGGGTGTGATCGTAGCAAAAACAAGAAGCCGCCACGGCCGCTATAAACCCTGGATCTTAAGCGGCGCGGTGCTGAACGCGCTGGTGCTCTACGCGATGTTCGAAGTGCCGGCGGCTTTGAGTGGCGGCGGTCTGAAGGCCTATGTTGTTATCACTTATTTTCTCTGTGGAATTACCTATACGATGAGCGATATCCCCTACTGGTCCATCATCCCGGCAATCACGCGGGCTGGATCTGAGAGGGAGAGTCTGACCGTCTTCGCGCGGACCTGCGCCGGCTTTGGCGCGGTGCTGCCCACTGTTCTGACCATGAGTCTGCTGCCGCTGATCGGCGGCGGGACCGATACAGAGCACTACCGCAAAGGTTTTGGCGTGTTGGCACTGCTCATCGCCATCTTCTATGTGGCAACCACCATTATCACCGTCCGGAATCTTCCCAGCGATGAACTGGAAGAGCCGCGGGACACTTCCGTCAGAGACCTTCTGAACGCCCTGCTCAAAAATGACCAGGCGCTCAGCCTGGCCGTCATTATTATCCTGTTTAATTCGGCGATCTATATGACCACCAATCTTTTGCTGTATATGTTTCAGTACGATGTCGGCGATGAGAGCCAGTATACTTTCTTCATGCTGGTAAGCGGGCTTGTGCAGTTTGTGACGATGACGATCCTCTATCCCTTTTTCCGGAAAAAATACAGCAACCGGCAGATTTTTTCTGCCGCCTGCGTTGTGGGGATCATCGGCTATCTGGGGATGACCGGCCTGATCTTCGGCACACATATGACTCTGCTGAAGCTTGTGATCCCAGGTGTCTTCATTTCGCTTTCAAATGGCATCGGCTACGTCCTTACCACTGTCTTTGTAGCTGACGCGGTTGATTACGGAGAATCCAAGACCGGGCAGCGCGAGGACAGTGTCGTCTCCTCTCTGCAGACCCTGATGGTCAAGCTCGCCACCTCCGTCGCTTCCTTTGTCGCCGGTATCGGTATCGACCTCACTGGAATTAATGTCGCCGCCGAAACACAGACCGCCGCGGCGAAAGTCTCCCTGCGCGTGCTGTTTGCCATCCCGTCGCTGATTCTGATGACCGGCGCGTTTCTGGTATTTCTCCGAAAGAAAGAAATCGGGCAGCCCGCTTCTTAAAAATGGACTGCCCTTTTTACTCAAATATTTCTCATTTTAAACTCTTCAGTATAGGCTGTCAGCATATTCTGACCAGCTTTTGGACTGCGCTTCCGGCACACACTGACCGTCGGCTGATCCACGCCAGCCGTCCGCTATAAACTTCCTTGCAAAATGCCTCTTACATCTCAAACGATGCCGGATCTACCTTGACCTCTACCTTATCAAGATGCCAGATCTCATCCACATACTGCTGGATGGTACGGTCGGAGGTAAACTTGCCGCTGCAGGCCATGTTCATCATTGCCATCCGCGCCCAGCGGGTCGTGTCGCGGTATGCTTCCTCAACCCTCTGCTGCGCTGCCGCATAGGACTTGAAATCTGCAAGGATAAAGTAAGTGTCCGCGCGGTCCGAGCTGTTGGTGTTCAGCAGGGAGTCATAGATGTCGCGGAACAGCTCCGGATTGTTGTGTGAAAACTCACCGTTGATCAGCTGCATCAGCACGCGGCGGATATCCTGATCGTTGTTGAAATAATCGGTTGGATGATAACCGCCCTCATTCTCGTAACGGATAACCTCGTCGGCAGTCAAGCCGAAGATGAACGCGTTCTCCTCGCCCACCTCGCGGACAATCTCTACGTTCGCGCCGTCCATGGTACCAAGGGTCGGAGCACCGTTCAGCATGAACTTCATGTTGCCGGTACCGGAAGCTTCCTTGCTCGCGGTGGAAATCTGCTCGGACACATCCGCCGCAGCGAAGATCAGCTCGCCGTTCGATACGCGGTAATCCTCAATAAATACGACCTTCAGCTTGCCGTTGATGGACTTGTCGTTGTTGATCACATCTGCCACGTTGTTGATCAGCTTGATCGTCAGCTTCGCACGGCGATAGCCGGCAGCCGCCTTGGCGCCGAAAATAAAAGTTCTCGGATAGAACGGCATCTCCGGATGATCCTTGATCTTGTCATACAGGTACATCACATGGAGAATGTTCAGCAGCTGGCGCTTGTACTCATGCAGTCTCTTTACCTGCACATCGAAGATCGAGCGCGGATCCACCTCAACGCCATTGTGCTCCTTAATATACTTTGCAAGACGCACCTTGTTCTGATATTTGATATTCATGAATTCCTGCTGTGCCTTCGCGTCGTCCACATAAACCTTCATCTTCGCGATCTGCGGCAGATCCGTGATCCACTCGTCGCCGATGTGGTCGGTCACCCAATCCGCGAGCAGCGGGTTCGCGTGCAGCAGGAATCTTCTCTGCGTAATGCCGTTGGTCTTGTTGTTGAATTTCTCCGGCATCATCTCATAGAAATCCTTCAGCTCCTGGTTTTTCAGGATTTCGGTATGCAGCTCAGCCACACCATTGACAGAGTAGCCGGCTGCGATGGCCAGATGCGCCATCTTGACCTGTCCGTCGTAGATGATCGCCATCTTGCGGATCTTCTCCTGATTGCCCGGATAGCGGCGCTGAATCTCATTTACGAAACGGCGGTTGATCTCCTCCACGATCTGATAGATACGCGGAAGCAGACGGGAAAACAGCTCGATCGGCCATTTTTCCAGAGCCTCGGACATGATCGTGTGGTTCGTATAAGCACAGGTCTTTGTCGTGACATCCCATGCTTCCTCCCATTCCAGGCCTTCCTCATCAATCAGAATCCGCATCAGCTCCGCGACAGCCACGGTCGGGTGCGTATCATTCAGCTGGAAGGTCACCTTCTCATAGAACTTGCGGATATCATCATGTGTTCTCTTATATTTAGCAACCGCAGTCTGTACGCTAGCAGAAATAAAGAAATACTGCTGTTTCAGGCGCAGCTCCTTGCCTGCATAGTGATTGTCATTCGGATAAAGCACATCTACAAGATTTTTCGCCAGGTTCTCCTGCTCTACCGCCTTCTGATAATCACCCTTGTCAAAGGAATCCAACTGGAAGTCGGTCACTGCCTCTGCATCCCAGACACGCAGGGTATTTACAATATTGTTGTTATAACCAAGGATCGGAATATCATACGGCACGGCACGCACGGACTGGTACCCTTCCTGCGTAAAGTAATTTCTGTGCGTCTTCTCATCGTAGTCAACACGCACATAGCCGCCGAATTTCACGATCTTCGCGTACTCCGGACGGCGCAGCTCAAACGGGTTGCCATCCTTGAGCCAGTTGTCCGGCACTTCCTTCTGATAGCCATCCTCAATCTTCTGCTTGAACATACCGTA
>JAJBVE010000145.1 GCA_020859995.1 Clostridiales bacterium | reverse complement strand
GCTGGTCTCGCTCTCCGTGCTGGTCTCGCTCTCCGTGCTGGTCTCGCTCTCCGTGGACGTTTCGCTCTCCGTCTCACTCTCCAGCTGTTCTTCCAGTGCTTCAAGCAGTTCAAGATTTTTCACATTATCCTTTGCGGTTCCGCTCAGGTATTCATATGCCTCACGCGCTTCCTCCACAGCCGCAGCCAGCTCTTCCCCACTTAAGGATGCCGCCGCTTCTATCAGCAGATCAACATAAGCTGCATGATAATAATCCATCAGTTCCGCGCACGCGCAAAGTGCCTTGTATTCCTCGTCGGAAAGAACAGCCTTCACTGTATCCTTCACCGCGTAATTCTTAACGGTCACGGTCTCACCATTATCATCGACAGACTCATCCTCCGTCTCGTCAGCCAGATTGGTACGGTAAAAGGATACTGCTCCAATCAGGTTATTCTCTTCATCTCCCAGCAGAGATTTTCCGATCGTTTCAATATCATCAGAATCATATGTTCCGTCACATGCTTCTATGTAGCTCTGTAATTCGCTGATCAGCAGTTCAAAATTTGTAACCGCTGTACGCAGCGTACTCTCTTCATCGGTCGAGTCTGTCTCATCGGTCTCGTTCGGGTCAACGGGCGTAATCTCCTCGATTTCAATGCCTCCGCTTCCGCTATTACCATCAGAAGAGGAAGCATCCGTCTCGTCAGAGCTGTTTCCTTCCGCTGATCCATCGCCGGTCCCTTCATCGTCTTCAATAATCGTATCTCCTGAAGAGGTCGTCAGCGTGGAAGACGTGGTTTCAAGCGAAGCAGTCCCTGCCTGTTTCTGGAGAGCCGCCAATTCTTTCTCATATTTGGAAAGCCCCAGCTCATATGTCTGGAGACTGATCTGTTCCGCCTCAAGTTCAATTTCTTTCAATGTCATATCATAGGAAAAAAGCGGCGTCCCCTCTGTCACCTCATCGCCTTCTGAAACATAGATCTCATCTATCGAATATTCCGAATCCAAAACCACACTCTGCGATACCTGAGAGGTCACAGTGCCATAAAAAGACTCATCATCATAATAATAATAGGATTCCAGATAGACATTTTTCACTGGCACCACCTCTACCGGAGATGATTTTCCATTCATAGTATAATAAGCCGCATACACACCGCCCGCAATCAGTGAGCCTGTGACTACCACGCTGATCAACACAGTCCTGATTTTCATGAATCTGACGCCTCCTCCCCGTTTTCTGTCTTAATGGCTCCAATGCGGTCTGGCAAACCGGCTGAATCATTCGGATCCTCCTTTTTGCTCTGGTCTGGTGTGCCTGAATATCCAGATGGATCAGGTTCTTCCATCTGGAAAAAACTATCCTGACGCAAAAGTGGCTCCGGACTGACCGCGGCATTATGCTCAATCAATTCTCCATCAAAAATCTCCACCATCCGTTTCGCGTGATTGGCAATATTGCGGTCGTGAGTGATCATAATCACGGTCACGCCTTCGTCATTCAGGCTCTGAAACAGTTCCATCACCTGCGCTCCAGACTTAGAGTCCAGCGCGCCCGTCGGCTCATCCGCCAGCAGAATATCAGGATTGTTCACCATAGCTCTCGCAATCGCCACCCTCTGCTTCTGCCCGCCGGATAACTGTGTCGGCTTAAAGGTGAGACGTTCCTCCAGTCCGACACGAATCAGGGCCTCCCTGGCCTTTTGCCTCCGGACTTTTTTCCGTACACCCGCGTATACCAGCGGCAATGCCACATTATCAAGAGCCGTCATACGCGGAAGCAGCTGGAAATTCTGAAATACAAATCCCAGACTCCGCAGCCGGACGTCCGCAAGCTGTGAATCGGTAAGCCCCATCACATTTTGTCCCGATAATTCGTAACTTCCTGAGGTTGGCCGATCCAGGCAGCCGATGATATTCATCAGCGTAGATTTTCCAGAACCGGATGGCCCCATGACTGCCAGGTATTCTCCCTTTTCAACCTCTAAAGTAACATCCTTCAGCGCGGGGACTTTCAATTTTCCAAGATTATAATCTTTATAAATATGTTCGAGCCTTAAAATCATAAATCTGTACGCTCCTCTGATACGGGACTTATTTTGCCTTTGACATAACCGTCCCGGCTCAATGCCGGTCTACACTTTCTTCTCGCTTTGCAGCTTCCGGGATCTTATGCCCGCCGTCCTGCCGCAAAACGAAAAGGAAACGCAAAACCATTATCACTCCTCTTCATAGTAAACAACATCTTCATCATAATAATCAATGTCTTCGTCATCGTCATCATAATAAATAGTGTCTTCATCATCGTCATCATAATAGATAATGTCTTCATCATCATAGTAGACACTGTCGTCTTCTAAATCATAATACTCTTCGTCGTCCACATCATAATAAATGGTTCCATCATCGTCATCCTCATCTACATCATAATACTCCAGATCATCATAATCATCCGCGTCGTCCGATGTCACGGCGATATCATAATAATATACCGGATCACCTTCAGAAATCGTGTCTGCCAGAGCCGCAATGTAATCCTCCGCTTCCAGTCCGTCCAGGATCTCGTATTCCTCCAGATCCTCATCGTAGTCTCCCAGAGTGATTTCATGCTTCTCAATCGTGTTGGAAGCATTTGCCAGCCAGACATACGCGGCGTCATCTTCCAGCAGAATGTAGTACTCAGAAAGCCAGAGTCCCGTCTTTTCTTCAAGCTGCCCGGCATCTTCCTCCAGGTAAACATGCTGCCCGAGCAGAAGGCCATCCGCATTATCCAGGTCTACATAAAAGGAATAAGTGGAAGTATCGGAGGACTCATAGTAGCTGTAATAATAGTCGTCCGAATCGGATCCATCCTGCTCCGTACTGATCTCGGTGATTGTGCCTGTCCAGGTAATGGAAGAATCTACACGGGAATGTACAATCACAGACATGCCCTCATAAATGTCATCATAATTCAGTTCATTAACGGTGCCTTTGATACGGTAGTCTCCCTCCGCCAGGATCGTAATATACGCGGCATCTGAGGAGGAATAAGAATCAGAGTCATCCACATCCGATATACTTTGAATAATACCGCCCATCTCCGCAGTCACCACAGACTCATCGAGCGTCTCCTGTAATGACTCAATTTGCAGCTCTTTGGACTGTATCTCATATTCCAGAGATTTATTGGAATTCTGCAGCTGCAGAATTTCCAGATAGTATTCCGTCTTTTCATCAGAGTCTGTCGCGCTCGCCATCAGCTTTTCATTCTGCGTGATCTGTGCCTCATTAGACTCGATTTCCATCTCGTTTCTCTCGATATCAATCTCAGCCTGAGCAATCTCATCCTCTACATCCTGCGTCTCATAGGAAAAAAGTGCCTGTCCCTCTTCAACGATATCGCCTTCCTCAACATAGCATTCATCCAGAGTCCGATCCGAATCCAGTTTCACCTCGATCGTTGCCTGCGCTTCCACTTCTCCGGCATAGCGCTCCGTTACGCCGGACCCCGTGCCGTATCCGGTAATCGCCGAAACCGTCATCACATAGACCGCGTCATCGCTCGTCGAGGAAACACGATCCTGACTTCCGGCTGAATCCGAGAAAAAATAATAATAAGCGCCATATCCTCCGCCGCCCAGCAGTGCCAGTACTAATAATGTAATAATTACCTTTTTCATATAACAGTCGTCCCTTCGGAGATGATATTCTTCTGTAAATATAACACATCCCCTTCAAAAAGTAATCTTATTTTTCTTAAGGTTTCATGAAGTTCCTATGTCCCGCCGCTCGAAATGCTCCTGACTTCATGTAAATTCCGCTCAAAATGCCCTCTTGTCTGCCAGAAGCTTTTGTCCGGCAGGAAAAATCGAGGCATTTCCTGTCGGACCAGAAAAGGTCCGGCATCCCTGCCAGACCTTTTCCTTTGCCGTTTCTCCGCATACTATATACTTTCATACGTACGTCGCAGCAGGTGCGAGGTACTGTCCTGAATAGTTCCCATCATTTTAACCGTCAGCCGCCGATCTTTGACAGGCAGCCGCCGGCTACTGTCTGTTAATTCTGAACCGCTGTTCACAAACCACCGTCTAAATCAGCGGATACCTGTCCGTAAGAGACTTCACCAGTGCCATAGCTTTCTCCTTGCAGCCAGGCTCTTCTTTAAGCATTGCGGAGATCGCTTCCGCGATCGTATCCATATCCGCCTCATTCAGGCCGCGCGAGGTAACTGCCGGAGTCCCCAGCCGAATACCGCTTGTCACAAACGCGGACTGCGGATCATTCGGAATCGTGTTTTTATTACAGGTGATATTCACCGAATCAAGCAAATGCTCCACTTCCTTGCCAGTCTTGCCTACGCTCGTCAGGTCAACCAGCATCAAATGGTTGTCCGTACCGCCGGAGACGATCTTTACACCGCGGTTCATCAGACCGTCACAGAGGGCTTTGGCATTTTTCGCCACATTTTCCTGATAAGTCTTAAACTCCGGCTGCAGTGCTTCCTGGAAGCAGACTGCCTTCGCCGCTATGACATGCATCAGCGGACCGCCCTGCGTACCCGGGAAAATCGCTTTATTAAAATTCACCTTTTTCGCGAATTCCGCGTCGGAGAGAATCAGTCCTCCCCTGGGACCACGCAAAGTCTTATGCGTAGTCGTCGTTGTAACATGCGCGTAAGGAATCGGACTCGGATGCACACCGGCGGCCACCAGACCGGCGATATGCGCGATGTCCACCATCAGGTAGGCTCCTACCTCATCCGCGATTTCGCGGAAACGTTTAAAATCAATCGTGCGCGCATAGGCACTCGCTCCTGCGACGATCAGCTTCGGCCGGCATTCCAGCGCAATGCGGCGCACTTCATCATAGTCAATAAATCCATCATCATTGACGCCATAGGATGTAACATCAAAATAGGAACCGGAAAAATTAGCCGCGCTCCCGTGAGATAGATGGCCGCCCTGGGAAAGATCCATCCCCAGCACCTTGTCGCCAGGCTTCAGCAGAGCAAAAAACACTGCCATATTCGCCTGCGCGCCGGAATGCGGCTGTACATTCGCGTACGTACAGCCAAACAACTTCATAGCCCGGCTGCGTGCCAGATCTTCCACTACGTCTACACATTCGCAGCCGCCATAGTATCGTTTCCCCGGATATCCTTCCGCGTATTTATTCGTCAGCGGACTTCCCATCGCCGCCATAACGGCCTTAGAAACCCAGTTTTCCGATGCGATCAGCTCAATATGGCTGTTCTGCCTCTCCTGCTCAGCAACAATGGCATCCGCGATTTCGGGATCCACGCGCCGTACTTCTTCCAGTGAATACATATGAATTCTCCTCGCTTTATCGTCATTCATTCGGCTTACGTTCACGCCGCCTAATATCATACTTTGCTTTCCATTCAAAGTCAAGAAAAAGGTAACGCTTCCTTAATAAAAATATATGTTTTCTGTTCCTGAAGGCAATTCTTTTCCTGTTGCAAACCATTTGGCTGGTTTTTAAGTGCACTCTGAAAACGAACCTCTGTCCTATGTAAACAGATATGACAAGTCATCCTCAGATAACGGACCATAACGCGATATCTGTCGAATTGTGTCAAATACGATTTGAATTTTAAAAGTTTTAAAAGTAGCGTTTGACAAATGGTATCTCATGGTGTAGAATGTTTTTCATTGATGCACTTATTATCGGAGGTTTCCATGAAGGCATTTTTGATCACTTACATAGTTCTTATTAATATGACCGGCCTGATTCTTATGGGAATGGACAAACTCAAAGCACGAAGGCGACGTTTTCGCATCCCGGAACGGACACTTTTCATTATTGCGCTCCTGTTTGGAAGCATCGGTATTTTCGTCGGGATGTATATATTTCACCACAAAACAAAAAAGCCTCGTTTTTACATAGGCATACCGGCAATCATGGCTGCGCAGATTCTTCTGACCGGCGCGATTTATTTATGGAACAAAGTGCAGATGGAGCGCCCCGCTCAGGCCGTGCAGCAGGAACTGGATCTGATACGTAAACTGGACGAAGATACCATCTCTTCCTTCATCTCATACGAAAATCTGATGAATTCCAGACTCACAAGCGGCGAAATCGGCGCTGACGCCACGCAGGCAGTGGATCTTTTCTTTGAAAATTTCACCTATACCATCAAAACTGAAGAAATCACCGGGGAGGAAGCAACCGTCACCGTACAGATTTCCAATATTGACGCAAAAGAGCTGGCACGGGATCTTTGCAGGGAAATTCTAAAGGACTCAGTGGAGATTTATCCGGAGGATTCCGGGGAGACCACGACAGCTGATTATTACCGCCTTCTGCGGGATATGCTTTCATCCAATACCTATGACATTGTCGTCACCGATGCTATTTTCCATTTACAGAAAGAAAATAAAGTCTGGGTCATCCTTTCAGACGAAAATCTGGAAGACGAGCTGGTAGGCGGCTTTATCTCCTACATGAATGATCCTTACATCCTGACTGCCAAGGAATCACTGGAGATTCATCTCGACGCGCTGAAAAGCCTGACCGCGGAGGAATGGATGGATTATCTGGAAATTGAAGATGTCTTTGCAACCTACAATTCCGAATACTACTCTCTGATTGATGAAGAATTTATCAGCCAACTGGCAGACGCTCTGGACTTCGAAATACTGCGCTGCACGGAAGATGGTTCCACCGCGACTGCCGACGTGCGCGTTACCAGTGTCGACATGACCAGCGTTCTGGCGGTTTATAAGGAAGCGCTTCTTGCATACGCAGGCACCACACAGTCGATTCGGGACAATTCAACCGCCTTTTCCAACGAAACATCGCGAATGCTTCTGGAAGCCCTCCAGAAAAATACCGATACAGCTTCCACGGATGTCACTCTCACTTTTTCAAACAACGGAACTACATGGGAAGTGTATTTTGATTCTGATTTTACCAACGCCCTGATGGGGAATATCAATGCGGCAATTGAGACTTTTACCTCGTCTGACTCCTGAACTAATTTCCGCTCGCGGCTGTGTGCATAACACTGACAAAAGGGAGTGCCCGCACTCCCTTTTCCTTTTGTAAATGAACCAATTGTAAAGCAATTTCCAAAGAGCATCTAAAAAAATTACAGCAGCTCAGCAATCTCATCGAGCGCGCTTATCGTCTGCTCTCCGGTCGCCATATCCTTGACAAATGCCCGGTTTTCCTCAAGTTCTTTCGAACCAATAATCACCGTTTTCCTTGCTCCCAGTTTATTCGCGTACTTCATCTGCGCCTTAACGCTGCGGTCCATATAATCAGTTTCCACAATCAGCCCCTTCTGTCGGAGATTCCGCACCAGAGCGTAGGCCTTTGCGCGCGCTTCTTTTCCAAGTATGCCCACATACAGATCGACAGGCTCCGCTTTTGGAAAAGTCACTCCCTCATTATCCATGAAATACAAAATCCGCTCAATCCCCATGCCGAAGCCGACAGAAGGAATATCCTGCTTTTCGTCCAGCTCGTGAATCAGTCCGTCGTAACGGCCGCCGCCGCAGAGCGTAAATCCATCGGAATTCACAAATTCAAACACCGTCTTCGTATAATAATCCAGCCCGCGCACGATCCCGGTGTCAATTTCATAAGGAATGCCAAGCTCCTTAAGCAGCCCCTGCAGCTCTTCAAAATGTCCGCGGCATTCATCATCAAGATAATCGATCGTTCTGGGCGCGTTTTCAACAATCTTTTTGCAGGTTTCCACCTTGCAGTCCAGGACACGCAGAGGATTTTTCTGCATACGCTCCCGGCAGGTCGGGCAAAGCTCTGATTCGTAGCCGCGAAGATAAGTAAGCAGCGCCTCATTGTAATCCTTCCGGCAGTTTGCGCAGCCAATGCTGTTGATATGAAGCGTGACATCACGCAATCCAAATTTTCCTAACAGATCCGTTACAAACGAAATCAGCTCAATTTCCGCGAGAGGGCTTTCTGAGCCGACCAGCTCCACACCAAACTGGTGATGCTGACGAAGTCTGCCCTTCTGAGGCTTTTCATAGCGGAATGCCGGAGTCACATAAAAAAGCTTGGTCGGTGCCGGCTGCGCGTACATGGCATGTTCCAGATACGCGCGCATCACGCCGGCGGTACCTTCCGGTTTCAGAGTAATGCTCCGTTCCGCTTTATCCAAGAAAGTATACATTTCCTTTTGTACTACATCGGTATCTGTCCCCACTCCACGCTGGAACAGCTCTGTATGCTCAAAAATCGGCGTGATGATCTCTTCCATATGGTAAGAACGCGCCGTTTCACGCGCCAGTTTCTCCACATAAGCGCGTTTTTGCATTTCCTCTCCGTACCAGTCCTGTACGCCTCTCGGGGCCTGTGTAATCATAGGAATTCCTCCTTATCCTTTTTATGATCTTCTGTATTGCGTATCCGCAAGCTTCACAGATTGTCTACTTCGCGTCTGTATCCTGAATATATTCTGTCAGCTTCTCTTCTGTCGTCTGAACGGCTTCCCTCAGCTCATGCTCCAGTCCGGATGTGTCCAGCACCTCCAGAATATCCGGCTGGTGGACGACCCGCAGAAACGCGAGAAACACTTCCAGGTCGTAATTTTTAGACTCTTCGATCATCAGATCCACAGCCGTATCCATCTCAAATGCAGGTCGGTATGGACGATCTGATGTCAGCGCGGCAAATACATCACATACACGCAAAATCCGCGCTCCGATCGGAATCTCCATTCGTGTCAGATTCATCGGATAGCCGGTGCCGTCGCAGTTTTCGTGGTGATATTTTACCATATCCACGATCTCCGGGGAATATCCTCTTTTCTGCAAAATCTCCGCTCCAAGAACAGAATGGAGACGAACATACTTCATCTCTTCGATCACCAGAGTCTCATCCTCATGCCCCCGCACATACCGCGCAAGCTCCAGCTTACCAATGTCATGCACAAATCCTGCTACTGCCAGCTCGTGACAGGCCTTCGGAGAAAAACCCATCTCCTTTCCCACACGGAAGGCAAGATTGCTGACTGTACTCGCATGTGCCAGCTCCTTGGCTACGCTTGGGCGGATAATCGGATATTCCTTTTTATAGCCCAGCGTGTTATCGCTCATACAGTCCCTTCTTCTTTCTCGCTATCATCTCATCAATCCGCTCAATATAATTTTTGATATCCTTTACATTTTCGATTCTCTCGATCCGATTGCCCGGCCGCTTCAGTTTTGTAGCCGCTCCCGCGCCCAGTGCGATGATTGACTGCACCTCTTCCATAATCAATATATTATAAAGACCCTCGCAGCCTTTTTTCGCGTAACCGACATTTTCGAAATTGCCGGCCATATTTTTCTGCCGATAAAGATAATAGGGAAATAATCCTGAATTTTTGGCGTAAGAGGCCGCCATATCCATAATTTCGCTGCTGTTTTCAAAGCTCAGTTCCTGATGTTCCTCGCTGAACAGTCTCAGTCTGGCAGCACGTTTGACAGCAAGAGAATGAACTGTAATGCTCTCCGGATCCATCGCGGATATCTCCCGCATCGTCCGCTCCACCTCTGGGACACCCTCACCGGGCAGGCCAACGATCAAATCCATATTAATGTTATCAAATCCAAGCTCACGCGCCAGGTAAAAAGCCTCACGAGTCTGCTCTGTGGTATGTCTCCTCCCAATAAAGTCGAGTGTTTCCTGATTCATAGTCTGCGGATTAATCGAAATACGCGTAACGCCGTGACGTTTTAGTACCTGAAGTTTTTCCCTCGAAATACTGTCCGGACGTCCCGCCTCAACGGTAAATTCAAGCGCGCCATTCACATCAAAGTGTTCTTCCAGTTTCAATAGCAGACGCTCCATCTGCTCTGGCGACAGTGTAGTAGGCGTGCCTCCGCCAATGTAAACGGCATCCGGATGGCGGTGCGGCAGCATGGCAGCTACGGATTCTATCTCGTGACAAAGAGCATCCAGATAATAATCTACCTGATCCTGCCACTTATCCAAAGGGCTGGAGCTGAAGGAACAATACAGACAGATACTCGGGCAAAACGGGATTCCAATGTACAGGCTGTAGCCTTCCGGCAGATCCGGAGCAGAATTGTCTGAACGAAGTTTTCTAAGCAGCGCCAGTTCCCGATTCGCGATCTCAATCGCGAGCGTACTTTTTTCCGGACTGGTATAATAAGTACTTTGCATATATTCGGCAATCTCGTCATCTGACCTGCCCTGCCTCAATAAAGCCATCGGTATCTTTGTCGGGCGGATTCCCGTCAGGTCTCCCCAGGGGAGCGTTCTGCCGGAATACGCCGAAAGGAGCTGGTACAGCAGACGCTTGATCTCATTTTTCGTCTCTGTGCGCTCAGTCTCCCGACATTCTCCTTCCAGATGCATGATTTCAGAAGAATGGCAAAAAAGGCGGATAGCGATCCTTGAACGAAAATTTCTGTCTCCACTATCCTGCGTAAGAGGCGTAACACAAATATCAAGTTCGAACAATGCGTCCTCCTGCTCTTCTTTTGCCGCAGCCAGGCTCTCCCCTGTTTGACCGGATGTAGGAGTCTCTCTCCGCAGGGTCTCCTGGCTTAAGTCTGGCGCGCCGCTGCAATCCACACGTACTTCCTCTCTGGGATAGAACGCGCGGACAAGGGAATGGATATCATATTGAAATGTCTGTCTGTTTAATCTTACCTTTATCATATTGCAATACCAGCATTTCTAATTGTTAATAACTGCTTTTATCGGATCCGGGAAAGACCGGCAGAAAGCGGTCTTAATACGGATTGAAGCGTTTTTCGTAAGCAATGGTAGTAGCTTCATCATGACCCGGAAATACCTCTGTCTCTTCGGGCAGTTCGAACAGCTTTTCATGAAGGGAACGATGGATGGCCCCCATGCTTCCGGTCGGAAAATCCGTTCTGCCCGCGCTGCAGCGAAACAGCGTGTCGCCGGAAAAAAGCACTCCTTCGTCCGGCAGATAATAGCAGCCGCTGCCAGCTGTGTGTCCCGGCGTATGCAGGACGCGGATGAAAAATCCCGCCATGGTAAGCTCCTCCTGGTCACGGAAAAAGCGATCCGCCGTAACCGTATAGCCTGCCCCGTTCCAGAAAGTCAGGTTTTTCACCGGATCCTCCAGAATCTCCTGCTCCGGCTCTAATACGCAAACCGGAATCTGGTATTTTTTCCTGAGGGCGTCCGCCGCGCCGATATGATCAAAATGACCATGCGTCAGTAAAATCGCCTCCGGCACGCCCCCCATAGCGGCAATCTTTCGCGAAATGCGCTCGTCATCCTCTGCCGGATCAATCACCAGCAGCGCGCCTGTCTCCCGGTTTTTTACAAGATAGCAGTTCGTAGAGACCATGCCAAGCACAAGTGTTTCCATCTGAATGTTTTTCAACGCTTTCACCCCGTCGTTCTTTCGATATCAATCACGCTGTCAATCTGGCGGATCCGCTCGATCAGGTACTGCAGGGTATCCTTCCCCGGCACCTCGAAGGATACCGCGATCGTGGCAATCCCCTGCTTGCTCGTGCGCGAATTAACGGACTGCACATCGATCTTCCGTTCCGTAAATACCTTAGAGATATCCACGAGAAGTCCGGTGCGGTTATTACAGTAAATGATAATCTCAGCAAGATACAATCCCTGGTCCGAAGCAGATTCTTCACTCTGCCATTCCGCCTCGATCAGCCTCATCCGCTCGCTCTCGGGAAGATTGATAATATTGATACAGTCTGTGCGGTGGACCGTAACGCCTCTGCCGCGTGTGACAAATCCGACAATCTCATCTCCCGGGATCGGGCTGCAGCATTTCGCGAAACGGACGCTGACATCGTGGATGCCCTGCACCATAATGCCGCCCCGCGTTTTCTTAACGCGCACAGGGGAAGCGTCCTTTGCGCTCTGCACAGCTTCAATGATCTGCTCGTCCGTAATCTCCTTTCGGTGATCCTGTTCATAGCCTTCCAGAAGCTTATTGACAATCTGCCCTTCCTTGAGGCCTCCATGCCCCAGAGCGGCCATTACGGAATCCCAGTCCCGGAAACCGTATTTGGACATCACCCGATCCATATAGGCAGGCCGCAGAAGATCAGAAAGCACCAGACCCTTAGCCTTACAGTAGGCAGCGATCATCTCTTTGCCCTTGACAATATTTTCTTCTTTCAACTCCTGGCGGAACCACTGGTTGATCTTGTTCCTCGCCTGTGAGCTTTTGACAATCTTCAGCCAGTCCCGGCTCGGTCCTCTGGAATTCTGTGAGGTAATGATCTCAATCCGGTCGCCGTTCTGAATCACATAATCAATCGTTACCAGTTTGCCGTTGACACGGGCACCGATCATCCGGTTTCCGACCGCGCTGTGGATGCTGTAGGCAAAATCGATCGGTGTAGAGCCGTTCGGCAGATTTTTCACATCGCCCGCCGGCGTGAAACAGTAGACACTCTCTGCGAACAGGTCAAAGTCACTTTTCAGCAAGCTCATAAACTCGCGGTTATCCGACCGCTGCCAGTCCAGCACCTGCCGCAGCCAGCTCAGCTTCGCTTCCTCGTTTTTGGAACTGGAGGCCTTGCCATCCGCCGCCTCCTTATACTTCCAGTGCGCCGCGATACCATATTCTGCTGTGCGGTGCATCTCAAAGGTCCGGATCTGAATCTCGAAAGGCGTACCGTTCGGGCCGATCAATGTCGTATGAAGCGACTGATACATATTCTGCTTCGGCATGGCGATGTAGTCCTTAAATCGCCCCGGAATCGGTTTGTACATTTCATGGATTACACCAAGCGCGGCATAACAGTCCTTTACCGTGTCGACAATGATCCGTACGGCAAACAGATCATAGATCTGATCCAGAGATTTCTGCTGGTTCACCATTTTTTTATATATACTGAAAAAATGCTTGATCCGGCCGTCAACCTGCGCCTTGATGCCTGCTTCCGCAATAGCATGGCTGACTTCCGCGACAATGCTGTCTACAAAGGCCTGCCGCTCATCCTTTTTCAGAGCAATCTTATCTACGAGGTCATAGTAAATCTCCGGCTCCAGGTATTTTAAAGAAAGATCATCCAGTTCGACCTTGATCTTGGAAATACCCAGCCTGTGCGCGATGGGGGCATAAACCTCCATCGTCTCACGCGCTTTCTTTTTCTGCGTCTCCGGCGACCAGTACTGCGCCGTGCGCATATTGTGAAGGCGGTCCGCCAGCTTGACCAGAATTACGCGGATGTCTTTGGCCATCGCGAGAAACATTTTCCGCAGATTTTCCGCCTGCACGTCAATCTTGTCCGCCGGGTAGCTCAGCTTGCCCAGCTTGGTCACACCGTCGACCAGCAGCTCTACCTCTTCGCCGAACTGCTCGCGCAGATCTTCGGAAGTCATGACCGTGTCTTCCACGACGTCGTGCAGCAGTCCCGCTACGATCGTCTCCTTATCCAACTCCAGATCAGCCAGAATGATCGCCACGCAGAGCGGATGGATAATGTAAGGCTCACCAGATTTGCGCTTCTGATCCTTATGTGCGTCATAGGCAACTCGATACGCCTTCTCGATCATGGAAATATCGTCAGAAGGATGATACTTCTGAACGCTTGCAATCAGCTCCCTGTAAAGCTCCTCCGGGTCTGTGAAATCTTTCATTTTTTTCACACCGGCATCCACTTTTTTTATTTCTTCGCTTTTCGTAAGGGTTTCATTCATATCTTTTGTCATCCGGTCTCACCACCCTCCGTTATACCTGATCTATGTGTACTCGTCCACGGCGTTCCATTTATGCCTGACTTTGTATCTGACCAGTCTGTCTCATTAAATTTGTCAATTTTCAAGTCGGTTCAGTCATTCCTGCGGCATGAAGCAGGAGACGAACCAGCACCTCGCTGCAAACTGCTCTTTCTGACTCGGTACAACGTCATAAGAAACTTCTCTCATTTACCTTCATAGCAAATCACAGATTCCACGTCATACTTTGCAAGCTTTTCGCGCCCTTTCAGACCTGCCAGCTCCATCAGAAATACAACTTTAACAACCTCGCCGCCGAGCTCCTCGATCAGCTGTATGGCGGCCTCGATCGTACCTCCCGTCGCGATCAGATCGTCAATCACCACGACCTTCTGTCCCGGCTTGATAGAGTCTTTATGCATCTCAATCGTCGCTGTCCCATACTCCAGAGCATATTCTTTGGAAATCGTCTCACAGGGGAGCTTTCCCTTTTTGCGGACCGGGACAAAGGGCTTGTGCAGGTTATATGCGACAGGCATACCAAAAATGAACCCTCTTGACTCCGTCCCGACCACCACGTCGAAATCCAGTCCGGCAAGCTTTTCCTGAATCAGGTCGATCGAAAGCTGCAGTCCGTCCGCGTCCTGCAGGATGCTGGTGACATCGCGGAAAATAATCCCTTCCTCCGGAAAATCAGGAATGCTTCTTACATAGTCTTCAATCTTCTTCATTTTTTTATTCCCCCTGGTATTCTATGGTCCTGCACAGATATCTGATGCAGGAATCATTTTTCACATCGGTTCTTCCCGCAATGGTATTGGAAATCTTACGAAAACCATTACGCGTGTCATTTGCCTGCAAGTTCGGTTTTCCAACGAGTATAGCATTATTCAGCATATTTCGCAACCACCGGGGAATGCAAAAATTAATCGTTTTCGTACGATTTTATCGTGCCCGTCTTCCGTCGTAGTACTAGGAAAATTCCGACGTTTCTTGATTAGGGC
>JAJBVE010000120.1:67442-78195 GCA_020859995.1 Clostridiales bacterium | reverse complement strand
AATTTTTCTGTTTCATTTTTTCGACTTTTTCCATGAGCGCACCTTACACTTTCTCCTGAATATGCTTACCGAACAGGCCGGTAGGCTTTACAAGAAGTACAATAATCAGCACCGCGAATACAATCGCGTCTGCGAGCTGCGATGATATATAGGCTTTTGCCAGAATTTCTATCACACCGAGCAGGATACCGCCAACCATCGCGCCCGGAATCGAGCCGATGCCGCCGAACACGGCCGCGACAAATGCCTTGATGCCCGGCATGGAGCCGGTATACGGTGTCAGAGACGGATACGCGGAGCAGAGCAGCACGCCGGCAATCGCCGCCAGACCGGAGCCGATGGCAAAGGTCAGGGCAATCGTTCCGTTCACATTGATGCCCATCAGCTGCGCGGCTCCTTTGTCCTCTGAGACCGCCAGCATCGCCTGCCCCGGCCTGGATTTGTTGATAAAAAGTGTCAGTACCACCATGATCACGATACAGCTTAAGATTGTCACAATCGCCGTGCCTGAGATCGTCAGGGCGCCTCCCGCAAGCTTTACGTTTGCCAGGCTGACCACCGACTGGAAACTCTTCGGCGTGGAGCCGAAAATAAGAAGAACTGCATTCTGCAGAAAATAGCTGACTCCGATTGCAGTAATCAACACAGCGAGCGGAGAAGCCGCCTCCAGAAGCGGACGGTACGCGATCGTCTCAATCAGGATTCCCAGCACTGTACATACCACAATCGCCACCAGAACCGCCGTCACCGAATTGCCGCCGTAGTACATTATGACCGAAAACGCGGCGTAGCCGCCGACCATGATTACGTCGCCGTGCGCGAAGTTCAGCATTTTCGCAATACCATATACCATGGTATAGCCAAGTGCGATTATGGCGTATACACTGCCGAGGCTGATACCATTTATTAAATAAGAAATAAAACTCATAGGATACCTCTCCAATCAAAGACCCCGATGCAAGCATACGGGGCATCAAATTTGTAACGATGCAAGGCATCGGGGTATTTGTCTCCGCTTCGCTTCGGTCGGCGCTAAGCGGATGTCCACTGGACATCCAGCGCCCTCGCGGCAGTCGCCAAATATCCGTGCAAGCTATGCCATAAGGGGGACCAGCTTGCCGGTGGATACCTTATGGCTCTGGCTACTTGGCTCGTTGCTTCGCGGGAATAAACAGGGGGAGTTTGCACCCCTGTACATCACCAGAAAACAGGGGGCTGCTCGCTTACAACCCCCTGTTGGGTTTCTTTTGGTTTGTCAGCACTCTTTCAGGCGTCCAAACGGACTCCTGACCGGGCTGCCAGGTCTCTTTTGCATCAAAGTCCTACGTAAGCGCCGTCCTGGATTACAACAGCCTTCGGGCTCTTGGAAACCTCGCCGTCCTCATCCCAAGTCATGCCGCTGCCGGTAAGTCCATCCATGGAGATCTCAAGCATTGCAGCCTGCAGAGCATCGCTGATGGTAGAAGCATCTGCGCTCGGGTCAAGATCCGTAGTTGCAAGAGCGGTAGCGATCGCATATACGCAGTCATAACCATCTGCCGCGAACTGGTTCGGTGTCTCACCATAGAGATCCATGTAGGTCGCTACAAAGGTCTGGGTCAGCTCGTCCTCAGCATCTGCGGAGAACGGAGTCAGAAGCATAACGCCCTCAGCCAGAGAGGTGTCAAAGCCTTCTACAGAAAGGATACCATCCATACCGTCTACACCAAACCACAGCGGGCTGTACTCCATGGAAGCCGCCTGTGTGAACACGATAGAAGCCTCGTTGTAATAGAACGGAAGGAATACAAGCTCTGCGCCTGCGTCAACCATCGCCTGAAGCTGTGCGGAGAAATCGGTCTTGCTGTCAGAAGTAAACGCCTCTGCCGCTACGATCTCGAAGTCCTGGTTCTCAGCCTCGGTGCGGAAGGTTGCGTAGATGCCGGATGAATACACATCAGAGCTGTCATAGATAACGCCAACCTTGGTCACGTCCAGGTTCTCGCCAATGTACTGTGCGGAAGCGGTACCCTGTGCCGGATCCGTAAAGCACATACGGAACTCGTTCGTGCCATAGGAGATGCACTCCTCAGCGGATGCGGACGGAGTGATCATGAACATATTGTCCTCTGCTGCCAGCGGAGCTACAGACAGGCACGGAGCGGTGGTAACCGTACCAACCAATGCCTGCATACCCCAGTCCTTCAGAGTATTGTACGCATTGACCGATTTCTCTGCGTCATGCTCGTCGTCCTCAGCCTGGAACTCAATCTGATATCCATTGATGCCGCCGGCTGCGTTAATCTCATCTACCGCGATCTGTGCGCCGTTCATAGCTGCAGAGCCATATGCGGAAGCTGCACCGGTAATCGGTCCGATACCGCCGATCTTCCAGGTCAGATCCTCTTCTGCAGATACCGCCGTTCCAAAGCAGCCTGCCACCATAGCAGCGCTGATTGCTACGCTAAGTACTTTTTTGATTTTCATTTTTTTGCCTCCTCTTTTCTCTGTGAACTGTCCACCGCCTGATACTGACAGGCTTCCTGCTGTATCGTCTTCGCTCTGCCGTGACCGGCAAATATCCCGTCCGATGGACAGGATGTCCGGTGCCTCGCAGTTCGGTGCCTTGCAATCCGATACCTGACAGTCCGGCATCTTGCAGCCTGATGCCTCGCAGTCTGCCGTCTTCACAGGTATAAATCGATCGGACAGTCTCCGCACAATTTCGTGCATCGCCCCGGCCTCGTGGCCGGAACCCAGAGAAACTATACTTAATTTAAATATATTTGTCAAGGGAAAACACGGCTTCAGCGAAAAGAAATTGTGGAAAAAATTATGGGAAACTGCAGTTTTCCGGAATAATTTTCGGCGGAGCAGACCGGGATACGGCTTGCACCCTCTTTCCGTCCTGTACTATAATAAAAGCGGACAGGGATAGTTCTAAAAGAAAATTTGAAACTGTGAAAATACTTAAAGTTGCGAATATTTATAACGAAAGGCAGACTACTATGACGCTTCAGCAAATTCTTTACGCAGTAACCATCGCGGATATGAAATCCATGAATAAGGCGGCCGCAGCGCTTTATGTCTCTCAGCCCGCGCTGTCATCGGCAATCCGGGATCTGGAGAAGGAGCTCCATGTCGAGCTTTTCATCCGCACCAACCGGGGGATCATGGTCACACCGGCCGGGACTGAATTTCTGCGGTACGCGCGGCAGATATCCGAAATCCAGAGGCTGATCGAAGAAAGATATACTGACAGGGCAGTGAAGAAAAAATTCAGCGTCTCCACCCAGCACTACTCCTTTGCTGTTGAAGCCTTTATTGAACTGGCGAAAGAATTTGGCATGGACGAATATGAGTTTGCGATCCATGAAACCAGGACCTCAACAGTAATAGAAAATGTCCGGAACTACCGCAGCGAGATCGGAGTCCTGTATCTGAATGACTTCAATGAAAAAGCCATGCGGAAAATCTTTATCGAAAACGAGGTGGAGTTTTCCCCGCTGTTTCAATGCGGCATTTCAGTCTACTTAAGCAAGAGCCACCCTCTTGCCGGGCACGAACGGATCGCTTTTGACGACCTGAAGCCCTACCCCTGTCTGTCCTTCGAGCAGGGAGATAAGAACTCTTTCTATTTTGCGGAGGAGGTTCTGAGTACCTGTGAGTACAGCCAGATCATCAAAGCAGATGACCGTGCCACCATGCTGAACCTTATGGTCGGCCTGAACGGCTACACGCTCTGCTCCGGCATCATCTGTGAAAAGCTCAACGGCGATCAGTACACCTCTGTCCCGCTCATCACGGACGACCGGATGGAGATCGGGTACATAAAAAGAAAAAGCATGCCTCTGAGTCTGCTCGGGGAGCAATATCTTGCACTGCTGAAGAAATACGATACTACACATTGAAATATGAATACGGCGCCGCGCAGCAGAATACGAACGCGACACCGTACAATAAAATACTCCGGCTGGCAAAAGCCGGGATTCACACGCGCCGCCGGTCGATCTTGCGCGAGATAAACATTCCGATCATCTGGATCAGCTGTGCCATGATGACAAGCAATACTACGGTCACCATCAGCACCTTCGGCTGCCAGCGCTGGTAGCCATACCGCAGGGCAATATCCCCCAGGCCTCCGCCCGCGCATGCCCCGGACATCGCAGAATAGCCCAGGATCGTAGTCATCGCGATCGTCGCGTTGACTACCAGGGATGTGCGTCCTTCCGGAATCAGCACCTTGCAGATGATTTCCCAGACACTCGCGCCCATGCTCTGCGCCGCCTCGATCACGCCGCGATCCACTTCCTTTAATGATGACTCCACCATGCGCCCGATATAGGGGGCTGCCGCCACCGTCAGAGGGACAATCGTCGCCGTCGCGCCATAGCTTTTCCCGACGATAAATCTGGTAAGCGGCCGAATGGTAATCATCAGAATCAGGAACGGAACGCTCCGCAGCAGGTTCGTAATCACATCAAGAATTTTATAGACAAATGGATTCTGCCGGATGCCGTCCGCGCCTGTCACGGTCAGCACAACTCCCAGCGGAAGGCCGATGATGTAACCAAACAAGGTAGACATGCAGGTCATCCAGAGCGTCTCTCCGATGCCGTCGATAATCATGGCGATTGTTTTACTATCCAACATAATTTTCCAGCTCCTCCACTGATAATCTTGCGTTTTTCAGCCATGCAACCATATTTTCAGCCAGTTTTTCATCCTCGGGAAGCTGCAGAACCATCTCCCCCTTCGCAACCCCGTTCAGGTTACGGGTGTTCGCGTACAGGATATTAACCGGTGCCTGAAACGCCAGCGCCATATTGCTGATGACCGGTTCAAACGCCGGGTTTTCCGAAAATACGATGCGGATGCATCGCGTTCCCTTCATCTCTGAGACATTCTCGTATCCCTTATAGATCAGGCGCTTTGCCTCCTTCGATTTCGGAGAAAGGAAAATCTCCTCGACCGTTCCGTGCTCCACCAGATTGCCCTGATCAATGATCGCCACATGGGTACAGATTTCCTGAACCACCGCCATCTCATGCGTGATCACGACGATCGTGATGCCATACTTGCCGTTGATTTCTTTTAAAAGCTGCAGGATCGACTTCGTTGTCTGCGGGTCGAGCGCGCTGGTCGCCTCATCACAGAGCAGAATCTTCGGGTCGGAAGCCAGGACCCGCGCGATCGCGACTCTCTGCTTCTGTCCTCCGGAAAGCTGCGCGGGATACGCGTCCACCTTATCCTCCAGGCCGACAATCTTCAGGTATTCCAGAGCCCTTTTCTTTGCCTCCGACCTTTTTACACCGGCGATTTCCATCGGAAAACACACATTTCCGAGTACGCTGCGCTGCATCAAAAGGTTAAAATGCTGGAAAATCATGCCGATGTCTTTTCTCATATCTCTCAATTCCTTATCCGAAAGAGAAGACAGATCCTTACCATCAATCACGACCGTTCCCGCGCTCGGACGCTCCAGGAAATTCAGGCACCTCACCAGTGTGCTTTTCCCCGCCCCTGACATACCGATAATCCCATAGATGTCACCCTTTTGAATTTCCAGGCAGACGTCGCGAAGCGCATGCACCTCCGTATTCTTCTGCCGGAATTCTTTATTCAGATGCTGTATTTTGATAATAGGTTCCATATCGTCTCCGATCCCAAATGATATGCGCGGTCTTTCAAATAAGGGCGCCGCATTCTGTCCGCACCGCGTAAACAGTTCTGCAGAAAACGAAAAACTGCGATGACAGGGAAAAGACCGTCCTTCCTGTCATCCGTGGCGGTCTTGTTCCTCTGTCCTGATATACTTTCGCGTACCAGGAGCTTATTATGCAGTTGCTTTCCTCTTTACTCCGTCACTGCCTCTGTCTCGCTCTCACTGTCTTCCACGGTCTCTTCATATGGAAGTACCGCGCCGTCGTAAGTCTCATTGATAAACTCTTTGATCTCGTCTGACTGAAGAACCTCTACCAGAGCCAGGACACCTTCATTTTCCTCATTGCCTGCCTTGACTGCAATGATGTTCGCGTACGTTGAGGCCGCCTCAGAATCGGACTGCTCATACACAATGGCGTCATTCGCTACGGAAAGCCCCGCCTCAAGTGCATAATTCCCATTTAATACTACCAGCGCAACCTCTTCTCTGTACTGGGAAACCTGCGCCGCCTCTACCTCAAGGATCTCCACATCCACCGTCTTGGACTCGATATCGTTAACCGTCGCAGTCAGGCCGGCATCCTCGTTCAGTGTCAGGACCCCGTTCGCCTCCAGAAGGAGGAGCGCTCTCGCCTCATTCGTCACATCATTCGGAACCGCGATCACATCGCCGTCCTCCAGCTCGTCCAGACTGGACTTTGTACCCGGATAGATGCCGAACGGCTCATAGTGAATCTTCGCTACGCTGACAATATCCGTGCCATATTCTTCATTGAACTCATCCAGATACGGTGTGTGCTGGAAATAATTCACAAGGATTTCTCCCTCAGCAACCACCGTATTCGGCTGTACATAATCAGAAAAGATCTGGATGTCAAGCGTCCAGCCCTCCTCCGCCAGAATGTCGGCGGCTGCTTCCAGTATCTCAGCGTGCGGTGTGGAAGACGCCGCGATCGTAATCACCTGATCCTCTTCGGCAGATGCAGATACCGAAAGTCCCGCCACAGCAGTGACAGTCAGACTCAGTGCCAGTAATTTTGCAAGTGTTTTCTTCATAATAGTTTCCTCCTCTTGTTCTGTTTCTATCTGTGCCAAATGATAAAGCAGAAATCCCGATTCGTCAAATTCTTTCTGATTATAGCTGGTTATAACCTCGTCTTATATCCAGGGCCCTGCGTGCTTTTGAAATCCGGATCAGGCTGTCACCCATCCTTCACCTTTCGAGAGCCGGATTGAACTATTTCACTCATCCTTCACGGCAAATATACGGCGCTGTCGCTGCAGTCAGAATCTGTTACCTCCAGTATACCAGACAAACCATTAATATGCCTTCCCCCAGTACACCATGTGCTTCGCCGGACGTCCGCACCAGATACAGGTGTCGGCAAGCTTTTCCTGCGCAAACGGCATGCAGCGGCTGGTCACGCCGGCCTCCTCCTTGATCGCGTCCTCGCATTCCTGGCAGCCGCACCACATGGCCTTGATGAAGCCCGGCTTTTCGTCCGCGATCTTTTTGAACTCTTCATTTTCTGTAGCAATATAGGTGTGGGTATCGCGATGCTCGCGGGCACGCTCCAGCATATCGGACTGCATCTGCTCGAGAACCTCTGCGATTTTCACCGGCAGCTCGTCAATGGATGCGGTAATCTTTTCTCTGGTGTCGCGGCGGACAATCACAGCGGTACCCGCCTCGATATCCTTCGGTCCTAGCTCCACGCGCACCGGAATCCCGCGCATCTCCTGCTCCGAGAATTTCCAGCCCGGGCTCTTTTCCGAGTCGTCCAGCTTCACGCGCAGGCCGCTCGCTGCCAGAGCATTTTTCACCTCGTTCGCCTTATCCAGCACGCCCTCCTGCTGCTGGCGGATCGGAATCACCATCACCTGCGTCGGCGCGATGCGCGGCGGCAGCTTCAGACCGCTGTTGTCCCCGTGCACCATGATGATCGCACCGATCATACGCGTCGTCATGCCCCAGGAAGTCTGATGTACATATTTTAAGGTATTATCCTTATCCGCATACTGAATTTCAAAGGCTTTCGCAAAGCCGTCGCCGAAATTGTGGCTGGTGCCGGACTGCAGCGCCTTGCCGTCATGCATCAAGGACTCAATCGTGTAGGTCGCCTCCGCTCCCGCGAATTTCTCCTTGTCTGTCTTGCGCCCTTTGATCACCGGGATCGCCAGCACCTCCTCGCAGAAGTCCGCGTACACATTCAGCATCTGGATCGTGCGCTCCTCGGCTTCCTCAGCCGTGGCATGCGCCGTATGCCCCTCCTGCCACAAAAACTCACGCGAGCGCAGGAACGGGCGGGTCGTCTTTTCCCAGCGCACCACGGAGCACCACTGGTTGTATACCTTCGGCAGGTCGCGGTAGGAATGAATGTCATTTTTATAAAAATCACAGAACAGCGTCTCCGAAGTCGGCCGCACACACATGCGCTCCTGCAGCGGCTCCAGACCGCCCTGCGTCACCCAGGCCACCTCCGGCGCGAAGCCCTCCACGTGGTCCTTTTCCTTCTGCAGCAGACTCTCCGGGATAAACATCGGCAGATAGACATTTTCTACTCCGACCTCTTTAAAACGGCGGTCCAGCTCCTTCTGAATGTTTTCCCAGATCGCGTAGCCCGCCGGCTTAATCACCATGCAGCCCTTCACACTCGTGTAGTCCGTCAGCTCCGCTTTCTTGACCACATCCGTGTACCACTGCGCAAAGTCCTCCTCCATCGAGGTGATGGATTCCACCAGCTTCTTTTCCTTCGCCATGATTTTTTCCTCCTCAAGATAAATTTGCTTTTATGCCGGTACGGCATATGTTTTCAATCGAGCAGGTCGGGTGCGGCTTTAGCCGCAAAACACCCTCGCCGGGTTATGTCCATAATCTTCGATTGTGGACGTGGGCATCCCACGCTTCGCATGGGATATGCTTTACCCGGTCCTGCACAAAAACCGCCGGCTTCCAGATCCCGTCAAGGGACCGGAAAGCCGGCGGTACCACCCTTCTTAGCGGCAGACGCCGCTCACCTCATCTCCTGGTAACGCAGGAATGCGCCGCGGTTTCCCGCGGATGCTCCAAAGCCGGTTCCTCCCCGCTGCCTGGGACCTTCCACCAGCCGGTCCCTCTCTGCAAAGTGCTCTGAGAGTACTAATCTTCTTCCACGCATAGAATTTCTTCAAAACTTTTTTTATTCTAATCAAAAGGATGGGTTTTGTCAACAATTATTATCAGACAAAACAGGGGGTTGTAAAATCACTACAATGACGATAAGATAATATGTAATATGAAGCTGTTAAAAGGCTGAGTGTACCCAGACAGGCAGGGGAAGTCCGAAAGCCCTGTGCAGCTGGAAAACAAGGAGTTTACTATAATGATCGATTTACATTTGCATACCAACGCTTCCGACGGTTCGGACTCCATCGGTGAACTGCTGGCCAATCTGCAGGCGGCAGGCATTGACACATTTGCGGTGACCGACCATGACACCATTGACGGTGCGGTGGAAATGGAGACAGCGCTGGCTGCTGCTGGCACTATAACAAAAGCAGGAATCGCGGCCGACACGGCAGCTGATAGTATCCGCTACGTAAAAGGCGTCGAATTTTCCTGCCTGACCCCGCTCGGCAAATGCCACCTGCTGGGCTACCGCTACGATGCGGGCGACCCGGAGCTGCTCGCAGCTCTGAAGGAAGGCGCCGATCTGCGCCGGGCAAAACTGGAAGACCGGCTCGTTTATCTGCAAAAGACATACCAGGTGACATTTACCGAAGACGAGCTCTCCTGGCTGCACAGCCAAAAAAGCCCCGGAAAGCCGCATATCGCGGATCTGCTGTTAAAACGCGGCATCGGAGAGAATCGCAATGATGTGATCCAGAATTATATCCGGGGAACCAAAAAGAGTGTGGACCGCATTCAGGCGCAGACAGCCATTTCCGGTATCCTGCACGCGGGCGGAATTCCGGTCTGGGCACACCCGCTTGGCGGCGAGGGCGAAAAGCTGCTCTCCGAGGCGCAATTTGAAAACCAGCTGCAATACCTGATCGAATGCGGGATTCAAGGACTCGAGTGCCATTATTCCCGCTACAACAAGGAACAGATAACCTTCTTGCGCTCTCAGGCGCAAAAACATGGACTGCTGATCAGCGGGGGCAGCGACTATCATGGTTCCCGGAAAACCATCGTCCTCGGGACGCTGAACGCTTATGGTGCACCGGTTTATGAGGAACAGCTGACGATTCTGCGAAAGTTATGGTAACGGTTGTGTATCGGTGCAGAAAAAATACGCTGCGCGCATGAAAATGTCCAGTTTACTGTCTTTCTTACAGCATCTTTGAAGCAGCATTATAAACAGCTTTACAAAAACGTCATTCTATTCATTTTTACGAAAACAGCCGAACGGGCATTTTAACCCGGTCGGCCTTTTTTCAGTCAGCAAACAAAAATGCCAATATTTTGTTACTTTGAAATCGTAACCTTTAATTTACTACTCCACGCAGAATAATATGTTTTTCCATTCACCGTCTTATATGTCTGAATCCTCACATAATAAGTTTTTCCCTTTGTCAATCCGGAAAGTGTTGTGCTCACCTTAGATGCTCCCGATATCTTCTTTGTCTTATTCCCGCTCGCAAAAGTACTGCTTGTGGAATACTGAATTTGATATCCGGTTACTTTCGTGGTTTTCGTCCATTTTACAGTCGCTTTTTTCGAAGAAGAATTTTTCACGCTTGAAAGAGTCGTCCCGGTCAGGCGAACGGTGGTCTTTGCGGTAAAGGATCCCTTCGTGCTGCCTGAATATGGAACCACCTTGTAAGTGTATGTCGTCCCGTTTTTACTCTTTACCTTTGTATCGGTGTAGCTTAAGGTCGAAGCGCTTTCAATTGTCTTGATTTTTGTGTAGCTGCCGGAACTTGTCTTACGGTAAATGTAGTAACCGGAAGCCCCTGTCACCTTACTCCACTTTACCGTAATTCCTTTGGACGTGTTCGTCAAGCTGGAAATCTTGCCAGAACCAAGCGTAACCTTAATCGTCACTGTCTTGCTCGCGGAGCTATAATTACTGTTTCCTGCCGCCATTACCGTTATCTTCACGGTACCCGGCTTTTTGCCCGTCACCTT
>JAJBVE010000120.1:0-67342 GCA_020859995.1 Clostridiales bacterium | reverse complement strand
GTTATCGTTCCCTGACCGCTCGCCGTGATTGTCGTGGTTTCTCCTACCGTGATTGAGGTAGAAGCCGCGCTCGCCGTTACGGTTTGATCAGCTGCGCTTAAAATCTCCCCTTCTGTGAGCGTTAGTACAACATCCATCTCTTCATCAACGCTGCTACCGCTCACAATATAGTAATATGTCAAAGTTTCTGGCAGGGATGTCCCGCTGAAAATAATATAGTCTCCGGAAATGGAAACCTCCGTGCTTTCTTCCAGGGATACATTTCCAATATTCCCCTCTCCAACCAGATCCGTGAGGGAAATATTCCACACACCGCCAATCGAATTTACTGAAATGGTGCCAGTCTGATCGTCACAATTTAAATCGCGTAAAGCCGTGTTCTGGCTAATGTCCAGACTGCTCAAATTATTTTCAGCGCACCACAGAGATACTAAAGCAGTATCTCCGCTCACGTTAAGATTGCTCAGATTATTGTCAATGCAGCCCAGAAATGTCAAAGCTGTTTTCCCGCTCGCGTCCAAGCTATTCAGATTATTCCAAGAGCATTCCAGATGTGTTAAAGCCATGTTCCCACTCACGTCCAAGCTACTCAGGCTATTGTCGGAGCAGTCCAGATATGTTAAAGCTGTAGCACCACTCACATCCAGACTACTCAGCTTATTATAAGAGCAATCAAGATATGTTAAAGCTGTAGCACCACTCACATCCAGACTACTCA
Organism: Clostridiales bacterium; assembly: GCA_020859995.1. Classification (GTDB taxonomy): domain Bacteria; phylum Bacillota; class Clostridia; order Lachnospirales; family Lachnospiraceae; genus Choladousia. Next base: position 66,624 of record JAJBVE010000120.1, on the reverse strand, counting down.
AATCATTCCAATCGCAGTACAATTCCTGTAAAGCCACAAAATATTCAATACCTTGCAGACTTTCAATTCCCCAACCACCAACATCAATTTCTGTTACTTCTTCAATCTCCTCCGCACTCAGCACTCCATCGCTGTCTGAGTCAAAATACTTAGAAACATACTCTCTGAAAACCTCATCTGGGAAATTCGTTTCATTAATCTCAACTTCCTCGATCGTGCTTGCAGTTACAGTTTCCTCCGTAGCGGTCGCTTGCACTTCTTCAATGGAGACGATCGCAATGCCTCTCTCCTGAGCTGTCTCCGCTTCGGATTCTATTTCTTCTTCAAGAGCAGTCTCGATTTCCTCATTCGAAGAAACAAGTTCTTCATTCTCAGACTCCAACTCGTAAATGTTTTCCTCCTCGATCTCATCTTCCGAAACAATCATGTCTTCCGCATCCTCAATGATGAGAATCTCATCCTCACTCGCCAGCGCGGAACTCATCGGGGTTGTCGCCAGCATCACAGCCGCCATAAATAACACTGTTTTTCTCTTCATAACCTTTCCTCCAATTAACAATTTTTTACACTACATACAGGTCAGCGCATCTGAGTCAAGAATATTGCGTATGATAAGGTGTACTGCCCATTTATGGCTAATATTAATATAGTCCATTTTCGGCTATGATGCAAGAAGAAATAAGGAAATTGAGGAAAAAACTAAGCATGATTTCATACAAACCGCTTTGGCGCACTTTGCAAGATAAAGGCGTTTCTCAATATAGATTAATCAAGGATTATGGCGTATCTGCCGGGCAGCTCTCTCGCCTGCGATCAAACGAGAATGTTTCCACTCATACACTTAATATGCTATGCGAGATTCTGGACTGTCGTCTGGAAGATATTGCCGAATATAAAAAAGATGAGGAAGGTTCAAAGACATAAAAAAGCGGAGGATTTCCCCGCCTTTTTTATTTGCCTGACCCACATGCTTGCAAAAACCATCCGCAGCAGCTACAGCACCGTCTCCCGGATGATTTTACCATCAATCCGTATTTCGCGTGTTCCAACAAGCGTATCTTTATTTTTATTAAAACAAAAACTGATCAGCCAGCCGACGGGCAGATTGTAGCGTTTCAGGTAGCCGCAGAGCTGCTCCCTGCCGGACTGTTCGTAACTTTCACCATGCCAGATCTTCGCCTCAATCACGTACTGATGTCCCCCATAATCAACGACAATGTCCGTCCGGGTCTTGTCAAAGGCTTCCGGTTCCATGTAATAATTGCCGCTGCCGTTGATGATCGGCTTCAAAAAAGTAAGAAAAATCATTCGCGCTTCATTTTCAAGTTCTTGTCCGATATCGGCAGAGCCGATGTCGGAGGTACGGTCCGCGTACATACTTTTATAATGAGCGGCAAATCGTTCAATTATTTTATCCATATTCAGCTCAGTGGATGTCTTCAGCTGAATTGTTTCCAGGACTCCCTCTTTATAAATGCGGGTGGTGGTCCGCTCCTGAAGGAGCTTATCGCAGATAATGGTCTCAAAAATGCGGTTTGAGATCACGGTTTTTCCATTCAGATCCTTGAACCATCCAAACATTGTCCCGAATTTTATCAGATTGTCATTCTGGTTAAAAGGAATATTTTCCCGGCATACAACGATCCGGTAAACCAGATTCTTTAATTTTTCATCTGAATCCAGCTTTTTGTTCAGATCATCGAAAAGAGTATTCTGTTCTTTCAAAAGGAGCTTCACAGCTCTCTGGAATCCATTCTGCGACCAGGCAGCCTGTTTTGAGCCGAAATCCGGATCCATGCAGACTTTAGTGTCCAGCAGCCAGCAGAGCCGTGACACCAGAAACGGGTACCCGGATGTATAGGCGAAAATCTGACCAGCAAACCAGGCCGTATCAAAATCAAATCCATGATCCTTGCGGTATTCCTTTAGCATGGTTTCGATTTCGTCAGTATGAAAAGACATATCTATATCAAAATCCGCAGTAATGTTCCAGGGGCTGTTATATTGATGTTCTTCATTTGGGCGTATTTTGGCCTGAATATTTTTAATATCATAAACACCAGCCAGGACAACGCTCTTAAACGTGCAGTCATCTCCCTCAGAGGCGCTGAGGTATTTTCTTCTCAGCATTCCAAGAAAGCTCAGGAAAAGTTCATTATTCGAGATGCCATCCACCTCGTCAATAAAAAGAATAATTTCCCGGTCGCTTTGGGAACACAGTCTGGTAATACGAATATCTAAAAAGGCAATGGAATCATTCATAAAAGACGATTCCTTAAAAGAAGGTGCCTCCCATTCGTCCAGTACTTTTTGCGGGAAGCCGGCGGCTGAAAGCTGAAACCCTACAAGCTGGATAAATTTCCACACAAAACCATATTCGGATTTCGCCGTTTCACCAAGCCCTTCAAATGATATTTTGGCCACATAATACTCATCCCGCAGCGCAGCTCTTAATCTGGAAATGGTTGTAGTCTTTCCATACTGCCTGGCTCTGTTGATTGTAAAATACTTATTCTTCTTGATCAATTCTTCGATAATCCTGTGGATACGTTCGGATGTATCGACCATATAGTGCCTGTCCGGAAAACAGATGCCGGTCGTGTTAAATTCCTTCAAGGTCGTCCCCCTTTCTTGTAAAATGTAGTGTGTTTATTACTGCTTTATGTCCACATTCATGCAACAAGTATAGGCACAGGCAATGTTCCGATTTTCGGAGAAAATCGAGAACGGCACCGCGCCCCTCGCCGGGTTTTGCCCCCAATCTTCGATTGTGGGGCGTGGTATGTCCACAATCTTTGATTGTGGATGTGGGCATCCCGCACTTCGTACGGGATATACAATCGCGCAGAATGTTCAGATTTTTATTTGCACAGTTTTCATGATTGTATCATAACAGAGAGCTTTTTAACAGCCTGAAATCCTAGAAAGGATATCAATTTTTTTCAGAACAGGGAAGCACTCATTCAAATGCTGTGGATAACTTCCGTTTAAAACCGCTTGCACTCATTTTCACACTGTGCTACACTAACGTACTGACAGAATACAAGCATTTTAAAATAAGAAAAGAAACACGAGGAGAACATTATGACAAAAATTTGCTGCCTGAACCCCATCTCGGAGGTGGGGACAAAGAATTTCACGAGCGACTATGAAATGACGCAGAACCTGCAGGAGGCGGATGCGGTGCTGGTGCGCAGTGCGGACATGCACTCGCTTGACCTGCCGGAAAGGCTGACTGCGATCGCGCGGACCGGAGCCGGGGTAAACAATATCCCGCTGGACCGCTGCACGGAGCAGGGCATCGTAGTCTTCAACACCCCTGGTGCTAACGCGAACGGTGTAAAGGAGCTGGTGCTGGCCGGTATGCTGCTGGCGGCGCGGGACATTGACGGCGGAATTCGCTGGGTCGAGGAAAATCGTGAGGACGAGACCATCTCCAAAGATATGGAAAAAAGCAAGAAAAAATTTGCCGGCACGGAGCTCAAGGGCAAGACGCTCGGCGTGATCGGCCTGGGCGCGATCGGCATTGAAGTCGCAAACGCGGCGGACGCGCTCGGTATGCATGTGATCGGCTATGACCCCTATCTCTCGGTGAGCGGCGCGCTGCGTCTTTCCCGTCAGGTGCGGATCGTAGAAACGCCTGGAGCCATCTATGCAAACTGCAACTACATCACGCTGCATGTACCGCTTCTGGACGATACCCGCGGCATGATCAATAAGGAAGCCATCTCCATGATGCAGGACGGCACCGTCATTCTAAATTACGCGCGCGACCTGCTGGTCAACGACGACGACATGGCCGAGGGCCTTGCCTCCGGACGGATCCGCCGCTACATGACAGATTTCCCGAATCCGAAGACCTGCCATATGACCAACGTGATCGCCACTCCGCACCTGGGCGCTTCGACCGCCGAGTCAGAGGATAACTGTGCAGTCATGGCCGTGGACGAGCTGCGCGATTTCATTGAGACCGGCCGCATCCGCAACTCGGTCAATTATCCAAGCTGCACACTGCCGCCGGAAAAATGCGCCTGCCGCATCTGCATTATGAATGTAAACCGCCCGAACATGATCGTAAGCTTTTCTTCCCTGCTCTCCTCGGAAGGCATCAACATCCCGAACATGACAAACAAGAGCCGGGGCGAAGCGGCCTACACGCTGATCGACTGCGACACCCTGCCGGATCAGTCCATTATCGACAAAATCCGCGCCATCGACGGAGTCAAGAAGGTGCGCGTGATTTACTACTGATCATATTTTTATGACCAGGCAGGAGGCGGCAAGCCGCCTCCCGCCCGTCTCATATTTTTACTGCAATAATTCCTCTATTACAATCTGAAGATCCCCATAAATCCCTACCGTGATTGGGATATCAAACGGAATAATCATGGGCGCTGCATCCTCTTCATATCGATAAACAGTCGTCCTTCTTTTTGCCGGATCAACAATCCAATACTCCCGCACTCCAGCGTCAAAGTACAGCGCATTCTTTGTAGAATAATCCATTTTTCTGCTGCCAGGAGAGACGACCTCAATAATAAAATCCGGGGCTCCCTTGCAGCCTTTATCCGTCAGCTTATCTCTGTCACAAATCACACTGATATCCGGCTCTACATACGTTTCATCATCCGCATTTAAATCAACCGCAAACGGAGAAGGATAAATTTTGCAGGAACCTTCCCGCCCGCGAATATAATTCCGAATGACAGCCGAAAGCTCCATGACAAGTTCCTGATGTACCCGGCTCGGCGGAGCCATATCATAAAGCTGTCCGTCAATCAGCTCCGCACGTTTTCCATCTGGCAGATTCCAGTAATCCTCCGATGAAAAAAGTTCTTCTTTTGGCAATGCCATAAAATCGCCTCCTTGTACACTTATTTCTATAAACATAGCCGCCGCGTGATTGATTGCGCCAGAATGCCGACATAACCGCAATCTCAGATCGGTGAAGCTTCCTTCAACACCACCTCGATCACCGTATCGACCGGATCCGGCAGCACCGGATCTCCGCCCAGAGAGGCAAACACGATATCCGGATAGTTCGCGTATACCCAATCCGTGAGAATCGGAATCTCCGCGCCGGTAGCCAGATAACGGATTGCTTTCACCTCTTCGTGTTTCACACCGATGAGCGGGACCGCACCCACCGTGTTTTCAAACACATGGTAGAACAGACGGTGGTCCCCGGCGGTCACGCGCCCATAATCCGGTTTTTCCATCACAGAGCCGTCCGTGTTTTTCGCCTTGCCGCAGCCATAAATACTGCGGCTGTTTTTCTCCATCCACGCTCCAATTGCCTCCAGACGCTCCATGGCCTCCTCCGGGAAATTGCCGCGCGCGTCCGGACCCACATTCAGCAGCATGTTTCCGCCCTTGGAGACGCATTCCACCAGCTTGCGGATCAGCATGGACGAAGGCTTGTAGCAATGATCCGTCGCGTGATAGCCCCAGTTGTTGTTCATCGTAAAGCAGGCCTCCCAGATGAGGTCATTGCCATTTACATCCAGCATCCCCTGAGGCGGAATGATCTGCTCCGGGCTTACAAAATCCCCGTGGTATGGCGTCGGATGGCCATCCGCCAGAGAACCAAAGCCCTCCCCGCTCACTTCCAGGCGATTATCAATGATCACATCCGGCTGCAGGGAGCGCACCATTCGCACCAGCTCGGTCGCTCTCCACGCCTCGCCCCGCAGTTCATCGTAGGAAAAATCAAACCACAGGATATCCAGCTTTCCGTAGTTCGTACAAAGTTCGCGAACCTGGTTGTGCATATAATCCAGGTAACGGTCAAAATCCCGGTGTTCATTCCCATAAGCCGGATTGTTCCGCATCGGATGAATGGAGTCTCCATAATGCGGATAATCCTCATGATGCCAGTCCAGAAGCGAAAAATACAGGCCGACCTTCAGCCCTTCCGCGCGGACCGCCTCCACATACTCCGCCACCAGGTCGCGTCCGCACTTTGTATTGGTGGACTTAAAATCTGTATACTGACTGTCAAAGAGGCAAAATCCGTCGTGGTGCTTCGCGGTCAGCACCATATATTTCATACCGGCCCTTTTCGCGGCCTTCGCCCATTTGCGCGGGTCATAATCAACCGGATCAAACTCCTCAAAATAGTTCATGTATGTTTCTTCCGGCATCTGCTCCACACTGCGCACCCACTCCCCGCGCGCCGGGATCGCATAAAGTCCCCAGTGGATAAACATGCCGAACCGCGCGTCCTGATACCACGCCATTCGTTTTTCGTATGCTTCCCGGTCAAACACATATTCTGCCATACATTTTTTTCGGAACGTGCTCTCCGCTCCGCCTCCTTCTTCCATTATTGAATCATGATTGAATCCCATCCGGGCCAGAATCTTAGGAGCTGTCACGAAATAACCTGTGCAGATTGTGCCGAATAACGTGTGAAGCACAGTTCATAAAAACGTAGGCGCAGCGGGCTGCGTCGAGGCTTTTATGAACTGCGATTCGCGCGTTAGGCGGTGCAAGATGTATAGGTTATTTCGGAACAGATCCTTACTGCGACGAGGCTTTTACGGCCTGCGATTTGTGCGTCAGGCAGCGCAGGATGAGTAAGTAGTTTCGCGAAAATTCCTTACTTGCCCCAACTATACCATACTTTACCGTATCGGCTTCTGGTCAGACATTTACCGCTGCCATAACGTTGTGTCCATACTCCATGTATAGCAAGCTTCCGCCTGGGTGTCAACTCTTTTTTTGCAGCCGCCGATGCTTCCCCTGATAATACATCACCACCGAAACCACCGCAAACCCGAGTCCCATCCCGATCAGAGAATGCACGCAGGTCACCAGATACTCATTGATATAGTCCATATTTTTGAGAATCAGTCCGATGACCGTGAAATAGAAGGCCCGTCCCGGCGTCAGCGGGATAATAGACGGATATAAAAACATCGTCGAAGGATTTTTGGTAAGATATGCCAGGCATTCCGCATAAAGGGCAGCCGCCATGGCCGCGAAAAAGTTGTAAATAAAAGACTCCGCCGTACAGGATTTCACCAGCAGAAACACAATCCTGGCCAACGCGCCGCCCAGTCCCGCGTATAGAAGATATTCCCGCCGGATCTGGTACACAGCTCCGATGCCCAGTGCGGAGCCAAATGTAAAAAAGACCAGTTTTACAGATTCCATCACAGCCATTTCCCCCATTCCTCACAGTACACTCCCTGTCAGCAAAAACATGCTCAGCAAAAATCCCCCCGCAATCGCCGCTGTCTCAAACAGCAGCTTCATCAGCTCCAACGTCCCGTTAATCTCATTTCGCGAGAGCAGACTGCGAAAGGAATTTACCATCGGAATCCCGGGGATCAGCTTCAGGCTGTTGACAATCATGACCGTATGGCAGCTTTCCAGATAGCCGATCTGCGCAAAGAAAATGGCCACTGTCCCGATCAGAAACGCGTTCACCACATTGTAAATAATCCGGTTGAAAATCAGCTTTCTCAGATACCGCACGGAAAAAAATGCCAGCACGCAGTTTAACAGAATAATCGAAAGATCCCGCAGGCTGCCCCCGTAAATGCCGGTCAGACAAGCCGCAGAAAACAGAGTAAACAGAAGTGTCTTTCCAGATGAATAACTCTCCGCCCCCGAAACTGCCTCATCCAGCATGACATCCAGCTTCTCCGGCGCAGGCGGATGTGCGCAGATCTGCCTGGAAAGCCGGTTCAGGCGTCCCAGTCGCTCCATGTGGATGCTCGTCCCACCGTGAATGCATTGCTGCCCTGCCATCTGATCGCCGTCCGCGCCTGTAAGGCTGAGCGTCAGATAACAGTCCAGTGCAAAAAACTGGACATCCTGGCAGTGATAGCTCTCGCAGACGCGGTAAACCGTGTCACTGACTCGTTCAATATTCGCCCCGCAGCGTATCATCTGTTCTCCCAGCCTCAGCGAAAAGCCGAGCAGATGATTCAGATCCTCCTTCATAAAACCGCTCCCGAATAAATTTTTGTTCTTATTCAAAGGTAGCACAATCTTTTCGGCAAAGCAATGGAAAAAGGTAAAATTTGTTACATGTCGTCGTCAAACCTGTACACCACCAACGTGCATAAAATCAACGGTGCAGGCCGGAGAAAAGCAGGCTGCGCAGAAAATTCAGAAGCGACTCTGGATTGTCACCGGCTGTTTTCTATGTTAAAATTTCAAACAAAACGAAAAAGTGCCTGTCTGCCAGAAAGGCAGCCCCAGAAAGGAGAACACCATTTATGGCAAAGCTGTGTTATAAGACGAGGGGAAACAGCTCTCCGCAGGGCAAGTCGCGCGTCTATTTTTCCTGCCATCCGCAGGATTTTGATTTATATTTCACAGACCTGTCTGACGAAATTCTGAAAAAGCAGAACTGTGTGATCTGGTATGACTCGGATCCCCATGAAGAGGTTATTCAAAATGAATTACTTGCCGATCTGGAGGAAATGCAGCTGTTCGTCATTCCGATCACGTCCAGATTTCTGTACCGGGAAAACCGGGCACGGGATCTGGAATTTGGTTTTGCACAGACACGCCACATCCCCATCCTCCCCATCATGATGGAAAGCGGTCTTGAGGCAGAATTTAATGCTCGCTGCGGCAACCTTCAGTTTCTGGACAGAAACAGCCAGGACCTTACCGCAATCAGTTACGATGAAAAAATGTCCGTGTTTCTTTCTTCCGTACTTGTGGGAGATGAGCTGGCGGATCAGATTCGCGCCGCTTTTGACGCATACGTATTTTTAAGCTACCGAAAAAAGGATCGGAAATACGCCCAGCAATTAATGAAACTAATTCACAAAAATGAATTCTGCCGCGACATTGCCATATGGTACGATGAGTTTCTTGTACCCGGACGCGATTTTAATCAGGCCATTATCAGCGCGATGGAAAAAAGCAGTCTCTTTGCACTGGCTGTAACTCCAAATCTGCTGGAAGACGGCAATTATGTCATGACAATCGAATATACCGCGGCAAAAAACCTTGAAAAAAAGGTTTTGCCGGTCGAGATCCGTCCAACTGATCCAGAGGCGCTGAAGCAAAAGTATCCCGATATACCCGATTCTGTAAATGCATTTGACGAAGCTGCGCTTGCAGGTTCCCTTCTTGCAGATATTCGAATGATCGCCACCGGTGTCAGCAGTGATCCGCGGCACCTGTTTTTAATCGGTCTGGCCTATCTGAACGGCATTGATCTGGAAGTCAACCCCCAAAAAGCACTGGAGCTGATTCAGATGGCCGCGCAAAAAGGGCTTCCGGAGGCCCTACAAAAGCTGGTGCAAATGTACCGCATGGGAGAAGTCGTTTCCAGAGATTACCACATGGCAACCGCCATACAGCAGGAGCTGACACAAGTCCTGTCAGATAATTATAAAACCGGCAAAACCTGTGAGGATGCCCTTGCATTGTTAGAGGCTATAAAAGATCTTGGAGACTTTCATTACGAACTGCGCAATGTAGAGAAAGCTATTGAAGTCTTCCAGGCCGGGCAGGAAACGGGGCGTCTGCTTTTATCTGATTTTTCAGAAACAGATGCACTGAAGCGCCGGATTTCTACTATCTCCGCAAAGCTGGGAAATGTGTATCGAAAGGAGGGAAACTTCACGAAAGCGCGGGAGCAATATGCAGCCTGCATCGGTCTTGACACTGAGTTCGGTAAAAAATGCATCGCAAAACATCGTAATAAAGAGGAAAAGCCATGGATCAATCTGATCTATACAATGGAATGTCTCGCGGCATGTGAGGCTGAAGAAGAGGATTTTGATGTGGCGCAGGGGGACTACATCATAATAGATGACCTTATCAGAAGTTATTCCTGCTGGATGGAGGAAGAGGAGCTGCTGCATTATCAATTTCAATATCAGTGGAATATGGGACGTTTCACGGCAAAGAAGGAAAAACATGTAACTGTCTGCGAAGAGTATTATCTGAAAGCGCTGGAACTGGCGGAAAGCATTTTGGATTCCGAGCCGACCATCTACATGAAACGCAATATTGCTGATCTGTATTTTGATCTGGGGAATATCCAACGAGAATACTTCCGTCCTGACAAAGCAGAAGCATATTTCAGAAAGGCGCTCGCTCTGAGCGAAGAATGCTGCACGCAGACCGAATCAATCGAAGACCGAATCCGGATGGCAAATTGTTATGGACGTATTGGGGGACTGCTCGGCTGGAGTCATCAGGACGAAGAACTGGCCGAAAGCCGCAGACTGCTTCTAAAAGCGCTGGAAGTCCGCGAAACCATCGCCGCTGAGACACACACCGTGGAAGCCTGGCGTGATCTGGCGGAAGGATATGCGGAAATGGCCGCTTACCACCGGCATACCATCGAAAGATATAATCCGGAAAAGGGCAACTATGAAATCATACCGGAAGCGTTTGGCACATTGATCAGTTATTATAAAAAAGCCATTGATGTTGATGAAATGCTGGCAAGAAAAACGCTCACGCTGGGCGAGTTCCGCAGGCTAATGCGCGATTACGAGAGCATGGGCGAAGCTTACCTGACAGCTAATAACATTGATCAGGCACAGTCCTGCTATAAAAAAAGCATCCGTCTGCGAAAATCCATCTATGACGAGACCGAAACGTCCCGCGACCGTCATCTGCTGATTCTGATCGGAAATAAGCTTGGCAGCATCAGTCTGAAAGCCGGTGACTTAAAAAGCGCGCGGGAGTATTATGAGGAAACCGCACGGCTTACCGAATTGGACGTGGAAGAATTACAAACGCTGCGCACATGGTGTGATCTGATGCACTTATATGATATTTTAGCCGAAGTGTACCGGAAAATGCAGGACTCCGTGAGCGAACGTGAGCTTAAGAAAAAGGCAGTTCCGCTGCGAGAAAAAATTGAAGCTGCAAAACAAAAAGAATTGGAAAGCGCAGCAGAGCTTGAAAAGGAAGGCGATCTGGCCGTCAGAAAAAAAGACTGGACAGAGGCACAGGAATGGTACGAAACAGCGGCATCACGAATAAACGGACTGCTAGGTTCCATGTCCACTAAAACAGTAAGCCCCGCGGGAGAACCGGCCGAATTTCCCGAATTGCAGGGTTACTTAAGCTATATCTGGTATAAGCTGGGAGACGTTTGTCTGGCTAGAAACGACGTGGAGCAGGCTCGCAGGCACTATCAAAACGTGGCCGATCCTTTTATGATGCAGTGGCTCACCTCCCATATCGGAAAAAGAAATGCCAGACGGATTGTCCGCGAAGCCTTTCTCAAACTGATCAGAATCTGTGAGGATCAGAACGACAGTTCTGCGGCACAAAAATACCGCAGGGAAATGCGGAACTGTCTATCATTCTGATTAGTGAACTACCCATTTTTTACCAATGGATTTTCTGCATCCTCAATCTCTTTACAGCAAAGCTGCATACACCTCGCGCTTCGACAGCCCGCGGTCCTTCGCGGCCTGCTTCATCGCGTCCTTGCGGTCCATTCCCTGCGACTCATACAGCGCGACATGCTCCGGAATGCTTAAAGTTTCCCAGGAACGCTGCTCCTCACGTTCCAGGTCCTTGCGGCTGCGTCCTTCGATCACGATCACGCATTCGCCGCGCGGCTCATTTTCCTGATACCAACGGCAGGCTTTCTCAAGCGTGGTCGCAAAAACAGTCTCATGCTTTTTGGTCAGCTCCCGGCAGACGGATGCACGGCGGTCGCCGAGTGCCTCGCACAGCTCTGACAGTGTGCGGACCAGCCGATGCGGGGCTTCATAGACGATGATCGTGCGCGTCTCTGTCTGCAGCTCCTCCAGGATTTCGCGGCGTTCTTTTTTATCAGACGGCAGAAAAGCTTCGAAGCAAAATCGCCTTGTCGGCAGTCCAGAGATGGTCAGCGCGGTCACGCAGGCGCACGCGCCCGGCAGGGAGGTCACCTCAATGCCGGCCTCCATGCATAGCCGCACCAGATCCTCCCCCGGGTCGGAAATGCCCGGTGTCCCGGCGTCCGTGATCAGCGCGACATTCAGGCCGGACTGCATTTTTGCAATTAATGTATATGCTTTTTCAATGCGGTTATATTCATGATAGCTCGTCATCGGCGTGTGGATGTCAAAATGGTTCAGCAGCTTGATGCTGCCCCGCGTATCCTCCGCGGCGATCAGATCGACCTCCTTCAGTGTGCGGAGCACGCGCAGCGTGATGTCCTCCAGATTGCCAATCGGGGTCGCGCAGAGATAGAGGCGCCCCGGCCGCCCTTCAATGTGAGATATTTCCTGTTTCGTTTCTTCCATAATATATATTGTCATCCTCCGATACTCGCTCACAGGACAGCGCTCTGCGTTTTTTCGTCCATCAGGTCAATCCTCGCTGTTTATCCAAAGCACTGTCCTGTATCCGGCAGCCTTATATTTTAAAAATTATCTTTCATTTCCGTTGATATTCTCTATACCGCTGCAGCGCGAATAACATATAGTCTTTTGCTTTAGCGCCCATAAATTTAGTACCCGTAAATTTCCGTAATCTCGTGATTATACACACCCGGACTGTCGTACACGATCAGCGGTTTTTCCACCGTCATCCGGGGGCGCCCGCCACGCACAGCCTCAATAAGCACCATATTCGGCTCCCGGTCGATATAAGGATAGACGAAGCGCATCCGCTTCGGCTCCAGGCCGTACTGGGACAGATCGCGGATCATCTCCGCCAGCCGAAATGGCCGATGTACCATATAAAAATGCCCGCCCGGAATCAAAAGCCTTCCGGCAGCGCGGACCACGTCCTCCAGCGTACACAGCGTCTCATGGCGGGCCGCCGCTTTTTCCGGATCCTGATTTAACAGACCATGGCTGCCCTGCAGATAGGGCGGATTGGAAGTGATGGTATCAAAAGAAGCCGGTGCGAACAGGGCATCGGCCTCTCGAATATCTCCTCTGACCACTTCGATTTTCTCACTCAGATCGTTCAGCAGGACGCTGCGCCGCGCCATGTCCGCGCTCCGCCCGGAAATCTCCAGCCCGGTAAAATGCCGGCCCGGAGTCTTCGCGGAAAGCAGCAGCGGGATGATCCCCGTGCCGGTCCCCAGATCCAGTGCCGTACCGCCCTCGCGCACCTGGGCAAAACCGGAGAGCAATACCGCGTCCATTCCAAAACGGAATAAATGATCACTCTGTATGATCCGCAGTCCGCTGCGCTGCAGATCATCAATGTGTTCGCCTTCTTTCATCTCGATTTTCATGAGAGTATTTTTCCTTCTACGCTTTTCATAAAACGCTTTTCATAAATACAGGACTTCTCAAAACCCATTATTTCCGCGCAGGCATGCAAAACACCATGCTTTACAATAAGATATATTTGCCTGCTAACAGGCTCCGGAAGGCTCTTTGTGGAATAAGCAGATTATTTCATAAAAGGAGGTCAATTCCTGCGCGGTCTCGGCTTCCCTTCTGATCCTGACTTACTGTCTTTGTGATCCAGAGCCTCCAGCTCACGGAGCTCCTTTTCCTCCTCAGTCTCCGCCTCAGGCGCATGGTTACGGGCATTTCCATTTCCTTTGTCTTTATTTTTATGGCTGTTTTTCTGAGGTTTTTCACGCCGGCGGCGCGGATGGAACTGCAAATCGGCCACGTCAAACTCCTCCAGCTCTTTCTCTTCGCCCTCTTCGAAGATCACCTTCACGCGCTGGCGCAGGACATTGACATTCTGCACAACGCCCTTGCGGCCATCCGCCGTAGTGACGGTGTCTCCCTGGCCCGGCAGGCGGCTGTTGAGGTATTCGTAAGTATCCTCCTCATTTTTCAGACAGCACATCAGCCTTCCGCAGATGCCGGAAATTTTAGTCGGATTCAGGGAAAGGTTCTGTTCCTTCGCCATACGGATAGAGACTGGCTCAAACTCCGGTAAAAAGGAATGGCAGCAAAGCTCGCGGCCGCAGATGCCAATGCCTCCTAAAAGTCTGGTTTCATCGCGCACGCCGACCTGCCGCAGCTCGATCCGGGTGCGGAACACGCTGGCCAGATCTTTGACCAGCTCACGGAAGTCGATCCGCCCGTCAGCGGTAAAGTAAAATAGAATCTTGCTATTGTCAAAGGTATATTCCGCGTCAATCAGCTTCATCTCCAGGCCGTGTTTCTGAATCTTTTCACGGCAAAGGCGCATGGCCTCCTTTTCCCTTTCACGATTGCGCTGCGCCCGCGCGTCGTCCTCCTCAGTCGCTATGCGGATGACCTCTTTGAGCGGCTGTACCACCTTGTCATCAGCCACCTCGCGCACACCGCCGACTGCCGTGCCATATTCTACTCCACGGGAAGTCTCCACAATCACATGTCCCCCCGCGCTGATCTCGAATGATTTTGGATCAAAGTAATAAACCTTGCCTGCGTCCCTGAAGCGGACGCCGATTATTTTCACCATATATGTTTCCTCACTTATTCCCATTTCAGCTGTGAATGTTTTCCTTAATGACCAGGAACAACAGCTCCATCGTCAGGTCAAAATTGACATTCGCGGCCAAACGGGTCTTTGCCGTCTCAATCGCCTTCATGACTTCCTCCGCTCCTTCATAGGAGCACCTCCGCACCGTCTCACGAATCGTGCGGAGCTCGTCCTTAAACACCAGGCCGTCGATGTCTTTCGTCGCTTTATAATAAACCATGTCCCGGTACCAGAGCGCGAGAATGTCCAGATAGTCTCCAATAGAAATCTTGTACTCCTGAACCTCTTTTACATACTCCACAATCGCGCTGATCTCCATCTCGCCCGCGTTGCGGATGAGCTTCATCGCGGAATTTTTGATCGCGTTGAAATCATCCGAAGAGGCCAGGCGCACTGCCTTTCCGATATTCCCCTGCGCGAAAGCCGCGCAGATGTCGGCCTGATAGTCCGGAATCTGGATCTGTTCCATCAGATAAGCCTTGACGACCTCGTCCGGCACCGGCTTCAGACTCAGCGTCACGCACCGGGAACGGATTGTATCCAGCAGGGCATTTTCATTTGCGGTCAGCAAAAGGATAATGACATATTCCGGCGGCTCCTCGATGGTCTTCAGGATCGCGTTCTGCGCCTGCGGGTTCATCTTCTCCGCATCGGAAATGATGTAGATCTTATATCTGCCGTTGTATGGGCGGATCTGCGCGTCGCCAACCAGCTGTTCCCGCACATCGCCTACTGTAATGGTGGCCGGCTTCTCATGCTGTAAAAAAATGATATCCGGATGGTTGCCGCTCGCTGCCTGGATGCAGGAATGACATTTCCCACAGGGAGTAACATCCCCCAGGATGGCATCCGGCGCCGCGCTGTCTGCCGACCCTCCATAATAAGCCCCCTGACGGGCCGGAGCAAAACGCTCGTAAACACGCTCGCACTGCAAGGTCTGGGCGAATGCTTTCGCGAGCATATTTTTGCCCGTTCCTTTTTCGCCGCTGAATATATAGGCATGGCTTACCTTACCGGAGCGAATCGCTCTCTCCAGGTGTGCCACTTCCTTTTTATGTCCCAGAATATCCTCAAACCCAGCCATCTATATCCTCCACTGTATAGCACCTGCCGCAAAACAACCAGCACTGCGCATCCTGCACATGTTTTGCTGTGTTGTAACAGTTCCTTCTGCCTTTATCTGTGTTTGCTGCCTCTATCTGTGTTGGGCATCATCGGTATTACATTGTTTCCCATTATTATCGTAAGCGTATAGTAACCATAAACGTTAAATAAGTATAACACATTTCTCTGAATCTGTATCTGGTTTTTTGTAATTTCTCTCGCTTTATTTTGGGGCTGTGTCAAGGCTTTTATGACCTGCGATTCGCACGCCAGGCGGCGCAAAACGCGTAATTTATTTTGAAACAGCTCCTTACAGCATCGAGCGGATATACGCAGCCACCTCGTCCATACAGATTTCCCTGTCCTGATTGTTGGAAAATCGCTTTGTGATCCCGGCACGTGCGATGTTTTCCTCGGAAAAATCCTCCTGATCCGCCAGATATCTGCGGCACATTTCCGAATAGTCAGGAACAGCCTGCTTTCCTTCCCGTTTCATGGAACGCTCCAGGCGCAGCCGGTCTTCCACTTCAATGTATAGCGGCACGACACGATCCTTGCCGTAATAATCCCGGATTTTCTCGTAGGAGACGAGGGTTCCCAATCCCAGATAGCTGTGACGCTCCAGATCCACCTCGTCGCCATCCGCAGTAAAATAATACCAGATCCCCTGTACGGTATCATAAGCGCGCTGCTCAATCACCTTTCCGGCCTGGCGCATCTGCTCCAGAGTCTCTGCTGTCACAAAATGATATTGTACACCATCGGTCTCCTTTGCCCGTATCGGCCTGGTCGTGTACATAATGAGCGGACAGAGCGCCAGCTCCTGCCTGGATAAAAGCTCTTCATAGAGCGTGTCCTTCCCCGTCGCGCTTTTTCCCATAATATAAAAAAGTTTCCCCATATTTCCTGTCCTCATGTCTGAGTGCCTCCACTTTCAGAGGCCGTCTGTATTTCTCATTTTCTTCCTGTAAATCCGAATCAGTCGCAGTCTTCGTTTTTGAAAGCTGCCGCTGCGCAGCCTGCGGGCTGTCCCTTTGGGGAAGCGCTGCCTTGCGATCCCTGAACCATCTTTTTCAAAGACGGACGGCTGCTGTATTTCCTGCCTTTGGGTGACGCATGGAACCGCGTCTATACATCCTCTGCCACGCAGCGCAGCGTGCAGGCCGAATAATCCTCCATGCCCTGCACCTGCAGCCCCGCCTGCCGGTATCCATCCAGCAGCTCTGGAAATTGCTCCGGGACGCGCTCTCCCGGCACCAAAATCGGAATTCCCGGCGGATACAGATAGACAAACTCCGCCGCAATCCGTCCCGGGGTATCCTCCAGCGAAACAGATTCGCGCGGCATGTCATCCGCCCTGGTCATCGTCATCGCGGTTTCCGGAAATGGCAGTACGCCAACACATCCGGAAACTTTTGGCTGCGCTTCCATCCTCATTGTTTTTGAATAGGTCTGCCCTGTATCACCGCCGGCTTCATTGCACTCAGAACCAGATACGGGCTCTATTTGCGCAATCTCATCCAGCCGTCCGTCGATTTCAAACAGAGCCGCCGCCAGACGGTCGTAGCCTTCCTGCGTATCCGCAACGGTCATAATCGCTGTAATATAGGTTTCCGCAGCCATCTCTACTTCCAGATGATAACACTCCCGCAGAATCTGCGCAAGCGCGGAACCGGTCATTCGTCCGTTTTCTGTTTTTACCCGCTCTGTCGATATCAGAATCTTTGATTTATCGTACGCGTACGCGGCCAGTTCCGGCTCATCTCCTGTCACAAGGCGCAGCAGCCGCAGCTGCCCCAGGCGCATCCGCAGCCTTTCCAGCCGTCCGGCAAACGCGTCAAATAATTCCCGTCCGCGCGCTTCCATCAGCCGCACACACTCATCCATTCCGGCCATCAGAACATAGCTGGGGCTGCTGCTCTGGTAGACATCCAGATATTTCCGCAGCCTTTCCCGGTCTGCCCGCTCTCCCTTCACATGGAGCAGCGCCGTCTGAGTCAGGGAAGGCATGGTCTTGTGCAGGCTGTTAATCACAATATCCGCGCCGCAGGGCAGGGCTGACTCCGGGAAACAGGAATGCATGGCAAAATGCGCGCCGTGCGCCTCATCCACGATCAGAATCGCGCCAGCCTCATGTGCCTCTCTGGCGATGGCGCGAATATCGGAAACCACGCCGTCATAGGTCGGGGAGGTAATGAAAACGACCGCGATGCGTTCTTTCTCTTCAGCTGCGTCAGCCGTTCTGCGCCAGCCGTCTCCACACGCCCTCAGCGCGTCACGCACCTGCTGCGGCCGGATACTTCCGTACATGCCGCGCTCCAGATCGATTTCCGGATAAAGCCAGTTCACCTGCAGATCATTCAGAAGCGCCGCATGAAATGCCGCCTTGTGGCTGTTGCGCGCCATCAGGATCCTGCCGCCGCGCCGCACAGACGCGGTAATCGCCGCCAGGACACCGCAGGTGCTCCCATTTACCAGATAATATGTCTCATCCGCCCCATAAAGTCTGGCCGCACGCCGCTCCGCCTCCAAAAGAATCCCCTGTGCGTGGTGCAGATTGTCAAAGCCCTCGATCTCCGTGATGTCGATCGAAAACGCGTCTTCAAATGAATGCATCTGCCGCTTGTGACCCGGCATATGCAGCGGGTAGGCGTCCGACGCAGCGTATTTTGTTAACTGATCCAGCAAATAGGTTCCCACGCGTATTCCTCTTTTCTTACTTAGCCTTCACTCAGGCACTGGCCAAATTTACGCCTGAATATCATTCTTGCCTCTTCAGGAAGGCTCAGACAATTTCTCAGGCATACAGCTCCTCCAGCTTTCCAAAGCGGTATCCCATCTCCTCCCACCTGGTCAGCAGCTCATCAAGGATCGCCGCATTGGTCGAAGAAGTATTGTGCAGCAGCACGATCGCTCCTGGATGAATTCTGCCAAGCAGCTTTTCATAGGCTTCCTCCTCGGTCGGCTGGTCGTCCTGATACCAGTCCACATACGCGAGGCTCCAGAAAAAGGTCTTATAGCCCAAAGACTGCGCCATCGACAGATTTCTTTCACTGTACTTCCCCTGCGGCGGGCGGTAGTATTTCGTAATCTCCTGCCCGGTCGCCTCGTAAAAAAGCTCCTCCAGCCCCTCAATCTCCGCCTGAAACGACTCCAGGTCCGCAATTGCCGACATATCCGGATGATGCGCCGTGTGATTGCCCACCGTGTGTCCCTCCTCCAGCATCTGAACTACCAGTTCCGGATTATCCTGCACAAAATTGCCCACCACAAAAAAAGTCGCAGATACCCCGTGCTTCTTCAATGCTTCCAGAATCGCCGGTGTGTTCCCATTCTCATACCCACAGTCAAAGGTCAGATAAAGAACCTTTTCCTCTGTGTCGGCCGCGTAATATGCGTCATAAACTGCCAGCTCTTCCTTCGTGGCATTTGCCACCGGCGGCTCCCCTTCCTCCTGAAAACTCAGCCCCCAGCTGCCCTCCGTGGATACCGGAAGGCTCTCCTGTGAATTCTTATCCCGCAGAGATGCCGCCAGCCGTCCTGCAAAAAACGCGGCGATAAACAAAACTGCCACCGCCGCCTTTTTCCAGGGAAACTTTCCGTTTTTTAAAATCATGCCTCTGCCCCGAAACCATTTTATTGCCATTCTATGCGAATCGCCGGGGCATTATGATGAGGCCCGCGCCACTGGCAGAAGCCAACCATTACTCAGCCTCAGATTCCGTCTCGGTCTCAGTCTCATAAAGAATCTCGATCACTGCGTTCTCTTTCAGGAAATCGTAGACCTTGTCCATCAGGAAATAGCGGTTCAGCTCCTCCTCGGTGTAATAGGTTGCCACTTCGTCTGCGGATTCAAATCCATAATATTCCGCGTACCGCTCCAGACCTTCCTGGTACTCCTCTTCGGAAATCTCCATCTCTTCGGTCTCCGCCACTGCCATCAGCAAAAGCTCCTGCTGCACCGTCTGCTGTACAGCAGCCTCCAGCTCCTCCGTAAACTCTTCCATAGTAAGGCCATAATACGTCTCAACCATGTCTTCCAGCTCCATCGAGAAAATCGAAGCATAATACTCGTAGTAGTCTACCCATTCATTCACGCTGTAGTCCAGCAGATCCTGCGGGTACTCCGTGATCTCAGAAGTCGCCGCCAGCTGCTCATAAATGGCGCTCAGCACTTCATCATCCCACTCGGTCTGGGCATCCTCCTCCAGATAGCTGCGGATGTATTCCAGATAGGAATCCACATCCGTGTATTCTCCCTCTGTCGCGGTATTGACCACATCATCCGAAAGCTCCGGTACGCTCATCAGGGAATTGACCGTAACTGTAAATACCACATCCTGACCTGCCAGATCCGTATAATAATAATCCTCCGGGAAAGTCAGATCAAGATCTACGGTCTCACCGACCTCCACGCCGATCAGGCCATCCTCGAACCCATCGATAAAGCTGTCAGATCCGATCTCAAGCTCATAGTCGCCGGAGCCTCCGTCAAACTCTTCTCCGTCCATCGTACCGACATAAGTAATATCCACGGTATCTCCATCCTGCACCGTGCCTTCCGTTACCCATTCTACTGCGTCTGAATAGCTGATCAGATCTTCCGCCTCCGCGAGGACATCTTCATCCGTTATCCCGGCAAGCTCTTCCATCTGCACAACAATTCCTTTGTATTCGCCAAGAACCACGTAATCCAGCGCCACGTAGGTCGGACGCTCTGCTTCCGTCTCCGCCTCGGACTCTTCCTCTGCCTCATCGTCCGCAGCCTCTTCCGCATCAGCCGTTTCATCCTCCGTCTCGTCTGTCGTTGAAATCTCCGCAGCGACCAGCTCCGACTCGTCGAATTCAGTCTCCGTCTCATCCTCTGCCATCACAGCCATCCCGGATGTGCCAAGAGCCAGCGCGCAGACACACGCCATTGCCAGTAAATAATTTTTTCTTTTCATAAATGGTATCCTTCCTTTTCGCTGTATTCCGAATCAGATAGAGGCAAGTATCTGCACCCCTATCCGCCTGTGCCGGGCCACGTCCAGCGTAAACTGGAAATTCTTTATGCGGCCCTGTGACCTGCCGTGCAAAAGTCAGTTTATCCAGCCCCCGGCTCGACGCTCGAACTGCATCCGACATCGACCGAAATCTCCTTGCGCTGCCCTGTGCCGACCGAAGCGAAGCGTAGACTCGGGTGCGGCTTTAGTTGCAAAACTCCTTGCCCGGCTCTGTGCATAAAATGCGCTGCCCACATAAAAAAACTGGCCTCTCCTGCGCGGCATATCCGGTGCTCTTTGCCCGGCCTGGCGCGTCAGATGGAGCCAGTATAACATATCCTGAGAATTTTTACAGCACTAATTTCAGGAAAACTATATTAAATATCCTCAGAGCTTCAGAAGATTTTACTTGGCCTTTGAAGATGTAACTGACGGACTCATCAGGGTATACTTATGGCCTTTTACGATCTTCACTCTCTTCCCATCGCCATAATTATACAGTTTCACCGTCAGGTTTTTGCTGCCCCTGGCACCCGCCAGCTCCATGTCAATATTATTTTTCCGGCCAAAAGTCAGAATGATTTCGCTCGCCTGGTCAAGCCAGGCTTCATCATTATCGCATATCACTGTCAGCATTTAACTACCTTCTCAATCTTACAAAAATGCTTTTTCCCGCCTTTTCGCGTTTTCTTATTATAACTGATGCCCACCAGCAGAATTTCTCCCTGATAGTGGTTCAGGCAATCCACATAGTTCTGATCCCGGATCTGATCAAGTGCGGTCTTCACGGTATGATCCCATTTCAGCTCAATTACCAGCGCCGGAGTCCGGCATGCCACTTCTTCTTCATTCATGGAAAATTTTTGATAGGAAGGATTCCAGTCATATAAGCAAGCGCCACGTAGGACTGGTCTTTCAGCAAAAACCGCAGATAATCCAGATATTGGGTCTGCTCATTCGTATCTCTCGGAAAAACGCGGAAGACGCAGTCCCACTCATCAATAATAAATACAAATGGAATACCGGTCTGCGTGAACGCGTCCTCCAGATAAGACATGAAATCTATTCCCGAGAACTCCACAGTCCGGCACTCTTTTTTAAGCTCCATTGCAATCATTTTCTCCAGAATTGCAATCATCCCTTCCACCGTTTTCCCTCGAGTCAGGGCATTTCGCATATTAATCCGAATTACATTGTATTTGTTTAAATGATCCTCAAAGGTCGGACTCTTCGCTATTTTAAAATTGGAAAACAATTCTCTCGAGTCACATCCTCTTCCATAATATGCTGCCAGCATATTGACCGCTATTGATTTCCCAAATCTCCGTGGTCGGCTGACACTGATATATTTCTGTTCCGTATCCAGCACACTGTTTGTGTGTGCAATCAGCATCGTCTTGTCTACATAGATTTTCGACCGCACAGCCTGATAAAATTCACGATTTCCCGGATTTAAATAAACTCCCATCGTACCACCTCCCGCGACTATGACATTTATCTGTTAAGCAGCCTTTAAAGGTTCCCCAAATGTTTCCATTCTTTCTACTTATTGAAACATTTTAACATAGAACCTTTTCCGAGACAAGGAAACACCTTTTATTTTTGTAAGCTATTTTTAACGCTATTTTTAACCAGAAAGCTGCTTTATTCCCACAGCCCTGCAAAAAATGTCTCAAAGAATGATTGCAGTTTTTGCCAAAGAATGATAGAATGGAGAAAATATCGCGAAGCCGCAGGCGGACAAGCCTGTTTTCTTTCTGCGGCGCGCAAAAATCTCGGACGTGCGGAGGTGCTTATGTCAACCTTTCTCAAAGTATTACTGATTATTTTAATTATACTGGTCGTGGCGCTGATCGTGCTCTACATCGTCGGCAGACGGATGCAGAAAAAGCAGGTCGCGCAGCAGGAACAGATGGAAGCCGCGAAGCAGGCCGTTTCGATGCTGATTATCGATAAAAAGGTCATGCCGTTGAAACAATCCGGTCTTCCCCAGATGGTGATCGACCAGACCCCTAAGATGATGCGCCGCTCCAAGCTTCCGATCGTGAAAGCCAAAGTCGGTCCCCGTGTCATGACGCTGGTCGCGGATAACAAGATATTCGACCAGATCCCGGTCAAGAGGGAAGTAAAGGCAGTCGTCAGCGGCATCTATATTATGGAAATCAAGAGTGTCCGCGGCGGTGCCGTAGAAAAGCCTGTAAATAAAAAGCCTAAGCTGCGTGATCGCCTCGCTTCCTTCGTTAATAGAAAGCAAAAGGAGCTGAACGAGGAAGAAAAAGCGCTTAAGTCGCAGAAAACACAGAAGAAAGCAAAGAAGTAGACAGCTAAAACACCGATGCACAATCTCAGGAAAGTCTCCCCTTGCGCATCGGTGTTTTTCTATTTTTACAATTCAGAACGCACTTGCGGAATTCAAATACCCATGCAAGCCATATCAGCTGCCGCGCCGGTGACAGTTGGCACAGCGTGCATCTGAAGCCAAATATCCATACAGGCTATGTCAGGTGAAACAATCCGCTGTCCTTTGCAATGACGCGGATCCGGACACTGCACTCTGAGACCGGCTCACGGTTGAATTCCAGCGCGTAATCCACGGAGATTTCGATCAGCTCGTCACTGACGGAGACCTGCATCTGCCGCACATCGAATCCCGCAAGGACACCTCCTGCGGGTGTCATATACCAGCTCTCACTTTTCGTATTCTCCTCAAAGACCATTTTCGTATCCTGAATCCCTCTGCGGATCACCTCCAGCCGGCGGCCGCGAAGCGTGACAAGACTCTTTACCGCCATGTCATCTTCTCCCTCCTGGGCCGGCTCCTCGTATTCAACATAATGCTTTCCATTGCGAAAATAGTATTTTCCGGGAGAAAAAATCTCCACCTCGTCGTCCTCACCAGGCTCTGAAGCGTCCGAATTTCTTACACTGTGAAGCCCTTTAATGCTGATCAGTACATCTTTTGTCATGAAAATCCCCTTATCATTTGCGCCTGCTGTGACTTCTAAACAGGCCAGCCGTGTTTATGCCGACCGCTGCATCCACGCCTGTATAGCAGCAATACACCACGCTCAGGTCAGCAGTATTTACACTAGCTGCTGCGTCCACGCCCTGTACGGTACAGCTGTCATCCGGCCGCATGCCTCATTTTTCCGGTCAATACTCCTCAATGTTGATCTTCTGTATCGTCTCAATGTCGTAGGGCAGGATCGAATTCGCGAAATGTCCGAATTTTTCTGCCATATCGCTGACGAAAAACCGATACGGCTCCGCAGTCGGCGGGGTCGGCGGCTCATCTGGGTTGCTTAAGTTTTCTTTTTCCAGAAGCTCCCCCAGCTCCCTGGCGGTCTCATAAGCCGGATTCACAAGTGTGATCTGATCGCCGACCAGCTCGCGGATCAGAGAACGCAGAAGCGGATAATGTGTGCAGCCCAGGATCAGGCTGTCGATGTCCTTATCCAGCAGCTCCGCCAGATACCGCCGCGCCACCTCTTTCGTGACCGGATCCTTCAGCCAGCCTTCCTCCACCAGCGGGCAGAAAAGCGGACAGGCCTTCTCATAAACCGTGACAGACGGATCCGCCTCACAGATCAGCTTCTGGTACATGTGGCTGTTAATCGTGCTTTCCGTCCCGATCACGCCGATTCTGCGGTTTTTTGTGGCAGTCACCGCCACCCGGGCCCCCGGACGGATGACGCCGATAATCGGGATATCCAGTTCCTTTTCCACCGTATCCAATGCCAGCGCGCTCGCCGTATTGCACGCGATGACGATTGCTTTGACATCCTGCGTCCGCAGAAAATGAATAATCTGCCGCGCGTAACGGACAATCGTATCCTTTGATTTACTGCCGTAGGGCACGCGCGCCGTATCGCCAAAATACACAATATGCTCCCTGGGCAGATTTCTCATAATCTCTCTTGCCACGGTCAGTCCTCCGACGCCGGAGTCAAACACGCCGATGGACGCCCGGCATCTGGCTTCTTTATTTTCCATACCGTGAACCTCTCTTCTATCCACAATCCACGCAATTTGGTAAGGTCAAAGCAGAATCGCTTCCCCTTCCAGCAACCCGTAGCTGACCGACGTTTCTGACGGAAAGAGCGCCCGCCCGGCGGTCGCCTCGGTCACTGCTTCTTTTACCTTTGTAATTTCTTCCTTCGGAATCAGAGCACGGAGCTGCACCGCATCCGTATATTCAGAATCCAGGATCGGGCAGCTCCTCTGCCCCAGAATATACTGGATTTTCCCAATGCCGGTGTAATCCGTCCCGATGGTCAGGCTGATGCCTTCCTTTTTGTCGAGAATCGTGCAGCTTTTGAGTCCCTCCTGCACGGATTTCGAGTAGGCGCGCACCAGACCGCCCGTCCCCAGCAGAACGCCGCCGAAGTAACGCGTCACAACCACCACGGTATTGTGCACATCCGCGCCCAGCAGCACCTCCAGCATGGGTCTGCCTGCGGTCCCCTGCGGCTCCCCGTCATCGCTGCAGCGCTGCAGCTGCTGGCGCTCGCCAATGACATAGGCAAAACAGTTATGTCTGGCATCCCAGTATTGCTTCTTCATGGAGGCAATAAAATCCAGCGCCTCCTCCTCGCTTTCGACCGGGCGTACACTCGCGATAAAGCGGGATTTTTTTTCTGTAATCTCGGCCTCGCCGCCTTTGTAGATGATCTTCATATTTCACCACATTTTTCTTAGCTTTTTTGCCGATCGGTGCTTCACACGTTATTCGGCACAATCTGCACATATTATTTCGTAACAGCTCCGCCGTGATCCTTTCTCTCTTTGGACTCCTCCGGCATGAACTCCGGCACAGAAGCAGCTACCCCGGTACATGATTCTTCCGTCACAAAATTTCATATCTCCCCACACCGGTTTCCCGGATCTGGCTGTTGTAAAACTCCTCCGCAGCCCGGATCAGATACAGGGTATCCTTCACACCCGCCGTCTCGTAAGCAGAGTGCATCGCCAGCTGCGCAAGCCCGATATCGATCGTGTTCATCGGCGTGTGCGTCATCGCAATATTGCCAAGCGTGCTCCCACCCGCCATATCAGAGCGGTTGGAAAAATACTGCACAGGTACCCGCGCCTGCTCGCAGATTTTTTTAAAGATAGCAATGCTTGCCCCATCGCTGGTATATTTCTGGTTTGCGCTGGATTTAATCACTATCCCTTTATTCATATATGCACAATTGATGTCGTCTGTTTTCCCGGCAAAATTCGGATGCACCGCATGTGCGTTGTCACAGCTGAGCATAAATCCGGATGCCGCCGCGCGGAAATAATCCTCCTGCGATTTTCCCAGAGCGGCATTGACCCGCCCCAGGACATCCGCCAGAAAAGTGGAAGCAGCCCCCTGTTTCGTGCCGGAACCCACCTCTTCATTGTCAAAGCAGGCATAGACAGAAACCGTGTTCTCATTTTTTCCCTGTAAAAAACCTTCCAGCGAAGCATATGCGCACTGCAGATCATCCAGGCGCGGGCTGGAGACAAACTCTTCATAAGCGCCCCAGATCGTCGGGCGCGTCCGATTGTAGACGAAAAGCTCCATGTCCAGTATTTTTTCCAGATCCACCTGCAGCGTCTCAGCTACGACAGATTTTATCCCATCTGTCTCTCCCGCTTCTCCCGCAAAAAGCGGCAGCATATCTGTCTGTTTATTATAAGCATGTCCTTCATTTACCGCCCGGTCCATATGAATGGCGAGGTTCGGGATCAGCAAAAGATCCCGGTCCACGTTGACCAGGCGCGTTTCCACGCCGGTCGCCGTCTCCAGAAGCACCCTACCGGCAACCGAGAGCGGCCGGTCCAGCCAGCTCGGACAGATCATCCCGCCGTATCCTTCTGTATCCAGACGGGTATAATTATTCCGGACATCCAGTTCTGACTTTTCTTTCAGCTTAAACATCGGCGAGTCGCTGTGCGAAGCCGTAATCATGAAGCTGTAATCCTCCAGGTCCAGCCCGACCCGAAATGCGATGATGCTCGATCCATTTCTCGTCACATAATAGCTGCCCCCATGCTCCAGATTCCAGCGCGAGCTCTCCAACAATGGCAGAAATCCCGCTTCATCCAGGCGGTTGGAAATGCTTTTTACCGCATGAAAAGCAGTCGGCGACTCACTGATAAAAGAAAGCATCTGCTCGGTAACGGCACGATACATAAAAAAACCTCACTTTCCCTTCGGCCATTTCTATTCTTTTATTGCGCGGCTTCCATTCTACCACGTTTCCTGAACAGGGACAAGACAAAATACGGCTCTGTCTGCGTATAGTAACTGCCTTTTATGGAAAAAACTACATAGGATAAGGCATCTTGCGTCAAGGGTCAACGATGCAGAACAACCATATAAGAGTTGTAGAAAGGGGTTTATAGAATATGAAGGAATCCGGCAGCAACCGAATAACAGAAAAAAAGTGTACATGGCGTTTTTTTAGACGTGCGTTTGGCAGGCTTCCCTGGAAAAAAATCGGCATCGGTCTTGGGGCGGCAGCTGCGGCATGTTTCTTCCTGTTTATCTTAATCATCTGGCAGCTGATCGTGACAGCACCTTCGATTGACTCCATAGATGTCTCCCCATCCGGTTCCGCCACCTGGATCTGCGATGAGGACGGAAATGAACTCCGCAGGCTTTCTCTCTCTGACTCAAACCGGGATATTGTCTCCCTGGAGGAGATCCCTGTTTCTATGCAAAATGCAATCATCGCGATCGAAGATTCGCGTTTTTATGAGCATCACGGAATCGATCCGCGCGGCATCGCGCGTGCCTTCCTGAAGGGCCTCACCAGCGGTTCCTTTTCCGAGGGCGCCAGTACAATCACGCAGCAGCTGATCAAAAACAGTGTCTTTACCGACTGGACGCAGGAAAGCTCATTCGCGGATCGTTTCGCGCGAAAGGTCCAGGAGCAGTATCTGGCCATCCAGCTGGAGCGTCAGCTGACGAAAGAAGAAATCCTGGAGGATTACCTGAATACAATCAATTTTGGCTCCGGCTGCTATGGCGTGGAGGCGGCGGCACAACGTTATTTTGGCAAAGATGTCTCTGATCTGACACTTTCGGAATCAGCCGTACTCGCGGCGATTCCCCAGAATCCGTCCGGATACAATCCGATTGATTATCCCGAAGCCAACCAGACGCGGCAGCGGATGGTCCTGCGCTATATGGAAGAACAGGGCTACATCTCTCATGAGGAGCGGATGGCTGCGCAGGAGGATGACGTCTATCTGCGCATCAGTGTATACAACGAATCCTATGAAGCCGATTCCGTCTACACCTATTATGAGGACGCCCTGATCGACCAGGTCGCGGAAATGCTGATGTCCGAGCTGAACTACTCCTATGACCAGGCCGCACAGGCTCTTTACAGCGGCGGGCTGCGCATCTATTCTGCGCAGGACACCGCAATACAACAGATCTGCGATGAGGAATTTCAAAATCTCGCGAATTTTCCGGAAGGCACGCAATACGGAATCGACTACTCGCTGACCATTCAGGAGGAGGATGGCTCTACGACCGTTTACGGTTCCAACGCGCTGCGCTCTTATATCCGGGAGTACGTCAGCGAATCATTTGACCTGCTCTGTGAGACACAGGCCGAAGCCCAGAAGTATGCAGATGCGTTCCGGGAGTATGTACTTGCCGAAGGTACGTCAGCGGAGCACAGCTCCGACAGTGTGATCTCCGAGCGCCTCACCCTTTCGCCGCAGCCGCAGGCTTCCCTGGTCATCATTGAGCAGAAGACCGGATTTATCCGCGCCATCGTAGGTGGGCGAGGCGAAAAAACAGCCAGTCTCACCCTGAATCGGGCCACAGATACCACCCGGCAGCCCGGATCTACCTTTAAAATTCTGACTGCCTACGCGCCTGCCCTGGACGCCGACGGTCAGACCCTCGCCACTCTCTATGAAAACGAACCTTTCACATACACAGACGGCACCGCTGTGAGCAACTGGGACGTTACGGATTATTCTGGCACCGTCACCATCCGTGAAGCCATCACGCGTTCCATCAACGTCGTCGCTGTCCGCTGCATTACTGCAATCACTCCCCGACTCGGATTTACGTACGCGGAAAACTTCGGCATCTCAACACTCGTAGACGACTGGGAGTCCGACGACGGCTCCTCAGACGTCATCCAGCCGCTCGCCCTCGGCGGTATCACAAACGGCGTCACCAATCTGGAACTCTGCGCAGCC
Organism: Clostridiales bacterium; assembly: GCA_020859995.1. Classification (GTDB taxonomy): domain Bacteria; phylum Bacillota; class Clostridia; order Lachnospirales; family Lachnospiraceae; genus Choladousia. The sequence goes on along the minus strand of JAJBVE010000120.1, from coordinate 37,966 downwards.
TATGCCTCCATCGCAAACGGGGGCCTGTACGGGACGCCTCTGTTTTTCACCAAAATCCTCGACCGAAATGGAAATGTGCTGCTTGACGCATCCGGGCGTTCGGCCTCCGCGGACACAGACATCGCAGCTGCGGCAGGTACCGCTGTTACAGACGAAGCAGCCACATTCGCTTCCTTCACACGCGTTTTTCAGGAAACGACCGCCTTTTTGCTCACCAGCGCGATGGAGGATGTCGTCATTGCCGAAGACGGCACCGCATACGGCAGCATTTCAGCCGCCTCCCAACCGGTCGCTGGAAAGACCGGAACCACCTCCAGCTACAAGGATATCTGGTTTGTCGGCTACACGCCCTATTACACCTGCAGCGTCTGGGGCGGCTACGACAACAACCAGTCCCTTCCCGACGGCACACTCTGGCATACCTACAGCCGCAGTCTCTGGAGCGCCGTCATGAACCGGATCCATCAGAGCCTTCCTGCCGAAAGCTTTGCACAGCCTGACGGGATCATCGAAGTAAACCTTTGCACTGAAACCCACCTCCTCGCCGGAGAAACCTGCACAGACACCTATATAGAATATTTCGCCGAAGGAACCCAGCCCGAAAAACTCTGCTCCGGACACAAATCAGAAACATTGGCGGAAAAAGAATCCGAAGCAGCCCCCAAAAAAGCTCCGGAATCCGAGACCGGAGAAACCGGGATCTATCAGGATCTGCTGGATCGGCTTCTGACAGAGAGCGGAAGTGAAAGTGCAGAAGAAAAGAATGATGTCGGCGAAGATGATACAAAAGATGATGATACCGGCGAAGATGATGTAAAAGATGACGATACCGGCGAAAATGATATAAAGGATGACGATACCGGCGAAAATGATATAAAGGATGACGATACCGGCAAAAATGATATAAAGGATGATGATACTGGCGAAAATGATGCAGAAAATACTGCAGACAATATTGATATGAAAGACAAAAACGATGTCGTGGATGACAGCAAGAACGATTCTGCAATGATCAACGGAAATAATTCTGCGGAGGACCACTCTGGCGGCGCGACTACTGACCCACAGGGAGAAACCAGTTCTCTCGACGATCTGATGAACCGTCTGGCTGATCAGGGGTTATCGCTGCACTAGTTTTTCTATCATCTGGCTGCTATTTGCACCGGAAAACACCCCGGAGAGGCTTGAGGATTTTCTCTCTTCTCCTAAAGCAAAAAGTAAAAATACATTACGCGCAACCCGCAATGCCTCATTTTCCACCTTGACAAATCTGCCCAAAACCTTTATATTGATGAAGTGTTTATCAGGTATCACATTTCCGTGCAGCCGGGGAGATAGCGGTGCCCTGTACCTGCAATCCGCTACAGCAGGGGTGATGCCGAGCCCAGGGCGTGCTGTTGCAGAGCTGCCCCTGATAAGTGATGTTGACGTCTGGGTCTTACGCGGCAGGCATCCGTGAACCGTGTCAGGTCGGGAACGGAGCAGCACTAAGCGGAACCACCTGGGTGCCGTAAGGCAGCCTGGACCGAGTTAACTGTCAGGGTAACGTCTGTGGCAGGCGTTCAAAGCGAGGCGCACGGAATTTAACTTATCGGAAGGAGAGGACGCTTGCGTACTCGGAACCGATAAGTTAGCGACAGAATCGCCAGATTCTGGAGCATTATGAGAAGTGGTTTTCTTCTCATAATTTTATTTATGACCGCATATGGAGATTTCTCCCAGACTGCGGTCTTGTTTTATGTCCGTACTCGCGCAGCGAGCATGGACGAAGACCGCGCCAATCGCGAAGCGATTCTCTTATGCGCGGTTCTCCTTGTTTTATGTCCGTACTCGCAAAACTTCCCTGCAAGTCCAATATTTTCTGCCTCGAAAGGAGGATCTCATATGGCCGCGAAATCTCCTTTGACTACCGATGAAAAATACATGAAAGAAGCCCTTCGCCAGGCAAAAAAAGCCTGCGCGCTTGGCGAGGTCCCGATCGGGTGTGTCATTGTATATGAAGACCGGATTATCGCGCGCGGCTATAACCGGCGCAACACAGATAAAAACACCACCGCGCACGCGGAAATGATCGCGATCCGCCGCGCCAGCAAACTTCTCGGCGACTGGAGGCTGGAGGGCTGTACCATTTATATCACGCTGGAGCCCTGTCAGATGTGTGCCGGTGCGATTGTGCAGTCCCGTATCACGCGCGCGGTGATCGGTGCCATGAATCCTAAGGCCGGATGCGCAGGATCCATCCTGAATCTTCTGGAAATGTCAGAATTCAATCATCAGGTTCTTGTCGAACGTGGTGTTCTCAAAGAAGAATGCAGTACAATGCTCTCCGCATTTTTCCGCGAACTGCGGGCCTCTAAAAAGCATTGTGCATCGTAAAGCAGAATATCGAGCAGGAGGCGGTTTGTCAGTTCCTGCTCGCCTGCGCCGGCCGCTCCTGGCTTCAACCGGAATCATTCCTTATGCGGTCGTATGCGTCAAACCCGCAAAAGTCCCGCTGCATACGTGAACGGTAACGATGCAGCGGGACTTCCCGTTTGGTTTTGTTTGGTTTTGTTTTGTTTTCTTTGGTTTCTCTTGGTTTTCTTTGTTTTTCTTCAGAAACCCTTTCGCAGGCTCCGGCTTCCGCGGTTTCACCTCATTCTTATAAACCCTTTAGCCATTCATAACGTCTGCCGCTTTATCTTATTGCTATCTTACTGCTCAGAAGCTCTTCCTCATTTCCGGTTTTGCGGTTTCATCCCTCGCTTCCGTTTATCGGTCTGCCCGTCTTTTTCTTTCCACGAGTCCGGCCAGCAGCACCATCGCTGCCAGAAGCATTGCCATCGCATATGGCAAAAGCGGGGTTTCGTCGCCTGTCTGTACCGCGTTCGCCTCTGTCTCCGTTTCTGTCTCTGTTTCCGTTGCTTTTTCCGTTTCGGTCTCGGTCTCGGATTCTGTTTCGGTCTCTGTTTCCGTTTCGGTCTCTGTTTCCGTCTCAGTCTCCTCTTCCGTCTCTTCTTCTTCCTCGAGGATCTCCTGGTTCGTAATGGTCACTTCCGCATTGTAGCTGCTCTCAGTTAATACCACTTCTGAACCGGTGACAGCCACCTCATAGAAGAAGTCGTCGGAACCGGATTTCACCGGAACGCCGTTTTCGTCAGTCTCTGTCACATAGAGTGTGATGGTCGTGCCAACCGCAGCGCCTACCTTCACAACAGTGCTTGCTTCAGAAGTACCGTCCAGAGTGATCGCCACGATGCTCTCAGACACTCCATCGTCCGTCGTAGCCAGATTCGTGAATGCCGCGTCCGTAAAGATTCCTGCATAGAATGTGGAGTTCGTTTCAAGCGCCTCACCATCCGGGTCAAGGACCTTCTTCGTGATCGTCAGCTCGCCTTCCCAGGAATAGCCTGTCGGCATGGTGTAAAATTCGTTCGCGAAGTAGATGGTCTCACTGCCGTCTTCTTCTTCCACGACTACTACATTACCGTCGGTCTCAAAGTTCGCGAAGCAGAGGTTGCCGTTGCCGTCATAGAATCCTGCAAGCTGGGCCGTCCCGTCTTCATCACACTCGCCAATGTAATAGGTTCTGCCAACTTCAATGTTGGTAAAAGTAGCTGTCCCTGAGGATGCGTTCTGGAAATGGATTGCCTTTACTTCGGAAGCAATCTGTGTGCATTCCTCATCATAATAGAGTGCCACGTAGAAGGTCTGGTCCACTGCGTTGATCGCGACCGGGTCGCTCTCGCCCACATAGAGCAGTTCCTTCGTGATGGAGATCGAGGCATCCTCGCTCTTACTCATGGAATCCTCCACCAGCAGCACGCCGTCCGCGCTGGTCGTCGTAGTGGTCTTTTCTGTATTGATCGTACCATCCTCGTTCAGTACGAATGTAGTATCTGTCGTAATGTCATAGCCGTCCGGAGCTACGGTCTCACGGAGTGTATAGGTTTCGCCCGGTACCAGGCCGGTCACTTCGTGCGCTTCCGTCGTGGAGGTCCATTCTTCCACCACATTTCCGTCTTCGTCCAGGATCTGAATGGTCGCGCCCGGGAGTTCCTCCTCTGTCACGATATCCACTTTCTTAATCGTCACAGAAGTAATCGTGTTGGTAAACGCTGCGGTCTGCTCTTCCTCCGCGGCAATGGTGCCCGTTGTTCCGCTTGAAGTAGTTACATAGCCATCCGCCGTATAGGATTCCTCCGTCACCGTGTAGGTAGTTTCTGCCGGAAGACCCGTCGCCGTCTTGCTTTCGCCGTGTTTCAGCGTAAACGTCGCCACGCCATTTTCAAATGTCATGCCGCCAAAGGTGCCGCTGACTGCCGTATTGCTCAGGGTCACTGTGAATGAAAATGCCTTCTCGGTGTCAACCACGCTGCCAGCTACCGTCTTGGTCACAGTCAGGCTGCCTGTCTGAAGGGTATTAACCAGAGTCACATTTGATGTCCCATTGCCAGTCGTTTCAGTCAGATCATACAGCTTCACCGCATCCTCTGTCACTGTATAAACAATCTCGGATGACGTACTCGTTGCTTCATCATAGCTGTATTTCGGTAGCTCCGTAAACTCGCAGCTCCAGCCGCCAGCCGCGTCTGCCGTCACGGTTCTGCTTTCCTTAAGCGCGCCGTCTGCGTAAAGATTTATCGTAATGCTCTCCGGGCGGGTGCCGCAGAGGTTTGCGTTATCCTCCCAGGTCTTCGTCACATAGACAGCTGTCGTCTCCGGTGTGTACGTATTTGTAATGGTCACTTCCGCGGTGCCGCCATTAGTCACAGCAGCAGATGCAAGAGCTGTCACTGTTCCATTCGCGTCCGTTTCTGCACCATAGTCCACCACGTAAGTCCAGGTGAAGCCCGCCACAGTGCCATAGTTCTCTGTCACGGTGTAAGTACCGGTCGGGAGATTGCTGATCGTATAGGTTCCGTTTGTAAAATCGCTGTACGGAATTTCTTCGACTACGGCTCCGGAAGAATCTCTCACGACAAAGGTCGCGCTGTCCGGCGTCGCGTTTCCGGTCGTCACTTTCGTCAGCTTCAGGCTGCCTGTATCGCGGGTATACTCATTGGTGATGGTCACATCCGCGGTATCGCCTTCATCATAGTCTATCGTTGCGTCAGCATCAGAAACTTCCAGCAGCGTATAACCATCCACGTCCGCGTTCGTCTCTTTTACGATATAGGTACCCTTTGAGAGATTTGTGATTTCGAAATAACCCAGCTCCTTAAACTGATAGTAATATCTGCTGGCAATCTCAACCTCTTTTTTCACAGTAGAAACCGTTCCGTCTGCCGCGGTTTCTTCCGCTTCTACGATCTGATATACCGTAAAGAGCGTATCATCCGGCGTCGTGCCGCTGACCGTATTCTTCCAAACCTTCAGCGTGCTCCCGTGCTTCTCTGTATAGGTATTGGTAATCTTGTATTCTGCCGCAGTGCTCCCGGATGTGACGGTCGCTGTCCCGTCGGCAGTTACATCCAGTGTATAGCCGTTCAGTTCCGCGCCTTTTTCCGTCACAGTATAGGTCCCGATCGGGAGATCGTTCAGTGTATAGGAACCATTGATAAAGCTGCTGTACGTCACCTCTGTCTCATAAGTGCCATCCGCACTCTTGATCGTGAATACGGTCGTAGCCGGGGTAGAAAGCATTTCACTCTCATCCGTAACTTTTTCCGCAACCCAGGTGGTTGTGCCGGTCGCGGCATCAGTCTTTTCGACCAGCTTATAGGTAATAGTCTCTTTCGTCAGCTTCAGACTGCCCGTCTCGCGGTTATAATCATTTTCAAAAGTCACTGTAGCTGACTGTTCCTTCGTCACAGACGCGTCCGTATAAACGCCTGTCTCGCTGTCGACCGTCGTTCCGGACGGCAAAGCGGTATTACTGCCATTCGTAACTGACAGCGTATAGCCGGTAATATTGGCGCCAATCTCATACACCCGGTAGGTGCCAGTCTCAAGACCAGTGAACGTATAAGATCCGATTGTCTTGACATCACTGTATGTCACCTGATCTACATAAACTTCTGTCTCCGCGCCGTTTACGGTCTCTATCTTATAAACCTTGAATACCGTATCGTCCGGCGTTGTCGCGTCCGAGTCAGCCGCGTGTGTCTTGATAACCGTCAGACCGCCTTCATCCTTCGTGTAGGTGTTCGTGATCTGGTAGGTCTCCGTATCTCCGCTCTGCAGCAGGGTTGCCGTGCTGGTGCCTGTCACATTGAGCGTATAATCCGTAACCGCCGCTCCGGTCTCTTTGACGGTATAGCTGCCGAGCGCCAGGTTATCAATCGTATAGGTGCCGTTGGTAAACTGTGAATACGTAACCGACGCAATCTCTCTGTTCTGGCTGTCATACACCGTAAAGAGCGTTCCTGCCGGTGTGGCCGCGCCTGTCGTCGTCTTTTTCAGTACAAGGCTGCCTACGCTGCGGGTGTTCGTGTAGGTAACGGTATCTCCATCTTTGGTAATCGTACCGGACGCCGCGTAAGAATCCTTATCTGTCCCGGTGGTCATACCGGATGTTACCCTGACTTTCGTTGTATAATCCGCATCCGCGATCTCCACCACGCTGTAAGTCTCATTTTCCGGAAGGCCTTTGATTGTGATCGTCTGACCGGCTTTTAAAATAATCGAGGCAACGCCCTGTGCGAAATGCACCTTCTGGGTGCTGTCCGTGGCCGTGCTGGTGGAACCATCCGCCCTGGTCGTAACGGTCGTGATCTCGGCACTGTAATCGCCCTTGATCGTCCCAATGGTTATCTCAAATGAAAATTCCTTATCAAGTGTATATCCCTTCTTGCCATTCTCGCTGGTGTCCGCCACCGCCTTGGTGATCGTCAGCTGCCCATCCTGCTTGCGCGTGTTGTCAAACGATGCGGTCGTCACTGGTGTAAACAGGGAAGAAGGTGTGCCGCCTGTCGCCAGTTCCGTAGGATCCAGGGTATCGCCGCTGCTTTCATCCCCGGTCCACTCGTAATATTCGACGGAAGATACAAAATAAGTAGTCGTAGCAGAACCAGAAGAATTGGTTGAGGTGGTAGAATCCACCGTCACCTTCGCGACATAAATGGTATTATCATATTCATACTCTCCGGTCCCGGCCTGTTCGACGATCTTATAAAAATATTCTCCCTTATCTGAATAAGAAAGCGTCTGGAACGATACCACCGAACCACTGTTGGTCACGGTCTGTGTCGGACTCTGAGACCACGCGCCCGTTCCGTTATCCCAGGTATAAAGCGCAAAGCTAAAGGTGTCGTCGGTAGTCTCCGGAGTCGCTCCGTTTACCGTCTTAGACGCTATCAGCTGCGCCGGTGCCGGAATCTCTGCCACAGTCGGCATATCCGTCCAGATGTTGTGCCACTCGCCGCCCGTCTCCTTGATGCTGTCCGAAACCAGCCAGCCGCCGGAAGTACCTTTTATCGTTACTGCCGCCTCCGGCGCAAGCACAATACCCACAATCTCACTAAGGCTTACCTTATCCGCATTCGGCATATTGAAGATAATCGTTTCCGCAACCGACTTGGCTAAATCCGCGTCCCCGCTGGAAGGTGAGATCAATGTATTACTCTGTACAGAGCCCGAACCATTATCGATGTTAAAACGTGTCAGAGTCACATCTGAATCATAGAAATTGAATACGATCGTCTGAGTGGCCTTTTTCTTAATGTAAAGCTGACCTTCCGAAACACTTGCCAGACTGTCGCCATTGATATAGTAAGTACCGTCATCAAGAGCGGAAATATCTATATCCAATCTGCCTCCGCTTACCGTATAGGTATAAGACGATATATTTCCAAGTGTCAGTGAAATAGATGCGCAATGATTCAGCATCGACTGCACGTAAGCGTTCAGTTCCGCGACGGTAAAGGTAGAAATCACCTCACCCCCTGCCTGGAGCGCAGTCGCGGAAAGCGCCAGAGCGATTGCGTGATCAAGCGCGTCCTGTGTCGTCCAGAGCTGCGTCACCATATTGGAGGACTGCGTACCGATAATCGCATTTGCTGTCGAGTCTGTATCCGCAATCACCACCGTACCGGCATTGGTTCCGGTGTACTTGCCGACCGTAATCCCATTTCCGCTGCCGCCAGTGAACAGCTTGGTCGCAAAGTTTGTATCGATGTGGCCTGTCTGATGGAAGGTACCTGTCACAATACCATAGTAAATCGCATTGCCCAGGATCTCGGAATAGGTATAGGTTTTTCCAACCCCAAGCTCTGTGATCGCGCTCGGCGTCACTGCCACGAGCGACAGATCATCCAGGCTGAATGTCGCCTTGTCTGTGCCCTTCAGGGACACGCTCGCGTCCACTACTTCAATATTAACATTCGAAGAGGAAATATTCGTCGCTTCCGCCGTAGTGTCTACCGACTCCTTGATGTCGGAATCCAGCGGGAGGTGAACCACCGTCACATCGCTCGCGGATTCTGCTTCCAGCGTATTGGAAAGCTGATTTTTCTTAAATGTAATCGTAATCTTTACAGAGCCTGTCTCCGGCTGATATTCCACTTCCTCGCCCGGGATCTCATCGCCGTTTTCATCCGTCTTCGGAACGATGAACGCCACATCGTAGAGCAGCGTATTCTCAGAGGTAAAGAGATCCTCGTTTGATCCGGACAGTCTGGCTGACTCTGTAAGGATGCTGTCAGCGTTGTCATTCAGCGCCTGCATATAAGCGTCATAATTGTAGCCGCTTGTCGACGCAGTCACTGCCGTCACCCGAAGCTCAGCATTGTCCGGCACCGCCTCCGCGTACTGGAGTTTCGCCGTCACGGAAATCTTAGAATCCTCATAAGTGTAGGTCGTGAGCACGCGCTCTTCTTCCGTCTCTGTTTCCGTCTCAGTTTCGGTCTCGGTTTCCGTTTCCGTCTCGGTTTCAGTCTCAGTCTCGGTTTCGGTCTCCGATTCCGTCTCTGCTCCCACTTCTGACTCAGCATCGGTTTCTGCTTCTGTCCCGTCCGCTGCCGTTCCGTCTGACGCCTGCGTCATATCCGCATCTGATTCGGAATCCGCCAGGGTCTCAGCTTCAGCCGCGTTTTCATCAGAAGCCTGCCGCAACTCGCCATCCCCTGCAGCTTCGCCGTTCTCGGCCGTTTCGCCAGATACGTCAGCAGCATCCGGAGTCGTCTCTCCCTCGCCGTCTGCTATAGTGTCTGCCGTCTCAGGTTCAGCCGCGGTGCCATCAGTCAATCCGGCTGCATCGCCTGCCGCGCTCTCGCCAGAAGCAGCTGCATCGTCGCCGCTTTCAGCAGCAGCGTTCGTTTCGTCCTGCGTCTCCGCCGGTGCACTTGTCTCTTCCTGTGCCTCCGCCGGGGCACTCGTCTCTTCCTGTGTCTCCGCCGGTGCGCTTGTCTCTTCCTGTGTCTCCGCCGGGGCACTCGTCTCTTCCTGTGTCTCCGCCGGCGCGCTTGTTTCTTCCTGCGTCTCCGCCGCGGCACTTGCCTCTTCCTGCGTCTCCGCTGTGCCAGCTTCGGCCTGCGTTTCTGTCACAGAAGCGGAAGTTTCATTCGCCGCAGTATCCAGTGACGCAGCACTTTCTGTCTGCTCCGCGGAAATCGCGGCGATGCCGCTGTTCGAACCATCATCCGCATAGGTAGTAATGCCCACCTGCTGGAAAATCATGGACATCGTCAATACCATAGCCAGAATACGGCTGATCCTGTTCCTCTTTTTCATAGATACTCTCCTTTCTTTACTACCCTTCTTTAATACATTCCCCTTCTTCATTACCATCCTCAATGGTTGATGTATTATATGATCTATAAGTTTTTTTGATTTTAACATATCCCTTTTAAAAATCAATGCTTTCCAGTTAAACGGTCAGTTTTTCAGCTAAACGGCAAAAATACGGTGAAAATTACAGCAAAGAAATGATTGACGGATTTCCTTTGGTGTTTTATAATGAGTCAGTGCGACGAGGAGAGTTATCGAAGTGGTCATAACGAGCCGCACTCGAAATGCGGTTGTCCTTTTTGGGCACGTGGGTTCGAATCCCACACTCTCCGCTATATATTTGTATAAGCCCCTGATTCAGACGCGGATCAGGGGCTTATTTTGATTGAATCTGATTTTATTTTCACATTTTTTTCAAATAGCGTTCACTTTTCTATCACAGTGCCGGGGTATCCTGTTTTCAGCACCAGATAAGAAGTGCTAAAAAATCTTTCTTTTTCATACTCGCCGGGATCGTAAAGATCCCGGCCCTCCCTTTTTAACAGAAAAAATACTCACAAACAGCATCAGATAAATGTTATTTTTTCGCTGCTCCATAGTTTCTCAGCCAGAGCAAATGCTCTGGCTGTTTTTATGCGCAGGGCCTCGAAAGAAATCCTTCCGGCTGTTTTCATGCACAGAGCCTCGAAAGGAATCCTTCCAGCTGTTTTCATGCACAGGGCCTCGAAAGAAATCCTTCCGGCCATTTTCACACAGGGCTGCGAAATGAATTCTCCGCTGTCGCCAGGTACAGGCCACGCAGGCGGACAGGGGTGAAAAGTGTTCCTCTGTCCGATCACGTAAAGCCTTGTTCACTGGCACAGCTCCGCGACAACCTGGTTGATCACCTTTCCATCCGCCTTGCCTTTGAGCTCAGCCATTACTGTCTTCATGATCTGGCCTTTGTTTTTCGTGGCGAGGACGTCGGCATATTTTTCCTGCAGCAGGGCGCGTACCTCGTCCGCAGAGAGAAGCTTCGGCGCGTACTCGGAAATCACATCATAGCGGAACTGATATTCTGCTTTGAGATCCGCCCGGGAATCGGGGCAGGTGTCAATCTGCTCCTTCACAGTCTTCATTTCCTTTAAGATAACGCGGTTCACCAGCTCTTCCGGGATGTCATCGCGGCAGCCCTCATCGATTGCCACCTTTTTGACCGCCGATACCAGGGACGAGATTGCTTCCTTGCGCGCCTTGTCCTTTGCCTTCATCGCGGCCACCATATCTTTTCTCAATAATTCGATATCCATATTCGTTTTGCCTCCTTGTTCTTCCAGTTTCTGATCTTCCTGTTTCCGATCTTACTGTTTCTGATCTTACTGTTTCTGATCTTACTGTTTCTGATCTTACTGTTTCTGATTTCAGAATCAGGCATCTGCCTCATTCGTTTTGCTTTTCTTCGTCTACTCCACCCTTCCGGCTCCAAATGTCCGGATGTTCATCGGATAGACATTGTCTCTGCCCACATACTGGGCGATATAGTTTACATAATTTTCCTTTTCTTCCTGTGGAAGTATGCAGGCGATTACGCCGGCAAACCCGCCGCCATGCACACGGCAGACACCTTTGCCTGTGCGATCCAGGAACAGCCTGGTCAGGGCGAGGGTCAGGTTCACCTTCTGCTCCTTGTAATTGCGGATGGAATAGCAGTTCTGCAGCCACTCCCAGGAGGAACGCCCGGACTCTTCGATCATCTTCAGAAGCGTCGCGCCGTCGCGGTCCAGAGCCGCCTGATAAGCCGCGTCCACACGCTTGTTCTCTTCAAAGAAATGCAGTGCGCGCAAAATCGCCCGATCATTGGAAATATCGGAAACATGCGCAAGCAGTGTCTCCTCGTCCGTCTCGCAGAGCAGCCCGGCGCCGAGCGCGCGCGCGGCCTCCTTCATCTCCATGGGAACACTGGAGTACTCATCGCTCAGGTCCGCGTGGCCTTTGCCTGTATTTACGATCACCAGCTCGTATCCCAGCTGTGAAAAGGAAAAATCGACCTGACGGCAGATGTCGTCATCGGTCACCGAAGACAGTGCTGTCGGTGTGCCGGCAATCTTCGCGAAATCCAGCAGAATCGTGCCGCCGACCGCGCAAGCCATCTGATCCATCAGACCAGAGGCCTTGTCCCAGAAATGGTTTTCCGCGTACTGGCCAATCCGCGCGTAATCAATATAGTGCATCCGTCCCTCATTGAAAAAGCTATTCACAATCGCGCAAACGAGCATCTCAAAAGACGCCGATGAGCTGACACCGGCCGCCGAAATCACCTCTGTGGAAACGTAGGCATTAAACCCTGAAACGGCAAAGCCCATCTCCCGCGCCGCCATCGCCATCCCGGCTACCAGGGAAAAACTGCCCCGATTCTTCGGCACCCGGTCAAGCCTGGTCAGATCCACGATAATCCGGTCGCGGTAGCCTTCGCTCACGATCGTGATCACGTCTGTGCCGCTCGGATAAGCAGCGCCGATCGTATCCAGACTGATGCTGCCCGCAAGAATCTTACCGCCATTGTGGTCCGTGTGGTTGCCCACGATCTCCGTCCGCCCCGGCGCTGTAAAAAATGCCATCTCGCACTGGGCGGCGTCCTTCTTTTCCGGAGCAAAATTTTTCCGGTAATTTTCCGCCAGCGACTGATAACGTGCCAGACTCTTCTCACTCTCACCGTAAATGCGTTCCAAAGTCTCCTTACTGGGTAAATTCATCGTTGCGTTCCTCCGATTTCTTTATATAATACTCAGGAGTGCTGACACTCCTCTCTCCCCGATTCATACGCGCTGCCGCGCGTCATTTCTGATTCATTGTCTGTGTCATCCGAAATCTCCCTTCTGATGTGAAACGTGTACCCTCATCAGGAGATTTTCCTCCCGCTATCATATCATCTTTTTTCATTTCATGATAGTACCTATCTAAAAAAACCTGAAAGAAAAATTTCCGATTCTCTCTATGTTAATCGCCATACCATTATAGTATAGCATATACTGTCTGTTTGTTAATTATTTCTTTATAAATATTAATATTAGTATTTTCCAGGGCCATAAACCATCCGCCATTAGATAAAATCAACTGCGGCGCCTGCCCTTATACAGAAAATTTTCAACAAAGTCAGAATTATCGCATATCGATTAGAGTCCGCTAATTACATACACTGCACGCCTCATACCCCTTTGCGACAGCTGTAGACAGATCAATCTCTATCATACTGCTGGACAAATAGCGGCAGCCCGCGCGGTGATACTTTGAGCCAGTTTTCGTTATATACACGACCGAAGAGGTTGTGGCAGACGAAGATGAACTGGATGTCGAACTCGACGATGAAGCCGAACCCGATGAGGCAGCTGAGCTTGATGTTGAACCAGAAGACGAGGAGCCGGAAGTATTCGAATCAGAACTCGAAGAGTCCGAAGAAGCCGCCGCTTTCGACACCGTCACTACGCATTTATATTTCTTTCCAAGCACCGTAGCCGTGATGGTCGCTGTGCCAGCTTTTTTAGCCGTAATCTTGCCGCTTTTGCTCACAGTGGCTACTTTTTTATTAGAAGATTTCCACGTCACCGTTTCTGTAGTGCCGCTGATCTTCAGCTTCTTCGTTTTCCCAACAGTCAGAGAAACCGTTTTTGCACTGATCGACGGCGTGACCACCGTTACCTTGCACTTATATTTTGCGCCATCTACGATCGCCGTGATCGTCGCCGCACCATTTTTCAGGGCGGTCACCTTACCCTTCGCATTTACCTTCGCGATGGACTTCTTGTTGCTTTTCCAGGTAACCGTACTGTCCGTCCCGCTGATAGTCAGCTTTGTCGTCTGTCCCTTAATCAGTGTGACGGAAGTGTCGCTTAGCTTCACTGAAGCGGCGGATGCCGCCTGCACATTTATGCTGTCAGATACACCGGGCAGGGACACGCTGCACGGGGTAAGCGCAAGAAACAAAGACAGCAAAATAAAGCCAATACACCGTTTTACTGCGTTCGCGATTTCATTCATGAGTTTCTACTCTTCCTCTCTGTTTTCTCTTTTTCCTTCTGAATGCTGTTAAATTCTGAGTCTCAGGAAAATCTTTTTCTTTGGTATCGCAGCACAATCGTAGCATAATGCGGTTGATCGTGCAAGGCGTTTTTTATGGGACGTTTTGCTTTACATCATCTTTGTCATCTTTGCTTATAGAAAACATTTTTCTCAAAGAAGAATCAATTCTCTCAGAAGCATTGTCTTGTCAACAAAGTATGGGCTCTCCGCCTCGCTTCTATACAGAGAAAATGCCTGCGTACTATTCAGATAATATCCCATCCGCCTTATACCTCCCAACTACTCTGTCCCCGTTCAAGCCTTCCGCACTCGTGACAGATAAACGAATCATCCCGGGTTTTATATGGTTTAGAATATCACAAATCCAGGTCTCCTTCAATGAGAGATTTTCTGTCGTCTGTCAGCGAATCCCCAGGCCGTCGCTGGCCGCCCTGGGAAAGCGGTTATTTCTGTTTTGCTTCAAAGGACAACGTAGAGAGCAGCAATCTGCCGCTCTCGTTTCAAGGACATTTTTTCTATCTGCATGCCTCATTCCATCACTGCCATTGTTTCCCGGCAATCGTCCGTCCCGGAGGTGGAATCCCAATAATCATCCAGCAGCTCCAGATTACTCAGAATAGCCTCCATACGGTCACAGATCTGTTGAGATGTCATGTTCACTATAGAGATTGCATAAAACCGCCGGATGTAGTCATCATCCATAATCCGGTCGAAAATGCGCTCCCATGTTTCCTCCTGAATCAAAATATGCCGATTACGATGGATGAAAAATCCCTCTCTGCCATATTTATTCAACTTTTTAAAATTCTCAAAACCATCCGTAAAGGAATGCAGTGCTTCAAATGTCTCTCTGAGGACTTGTTCCACTTCAGGCGCAATCGCATCCCCATTTTCGTAATAAACAATCTCCTCCATGTTTTTGATGTCGTACTGCTCCAGTTCATCTTGTTTCTGCTGATATAATTCCACCATCTGTGAAAACCCGCCTCCTTCCTCGTGAAAGAAGTGCTGCAGCGAATCAGCAGGGGAATCAAGCGTCTCCCTTCGTTCCCTGTCCCGATCTAACGCTCCCCTGATCATCTCATCCACATCGCAAAAATGACTCATAACTGTTTTGCATCTTCGGACAATCTCTTCTAATGGATAATAGGCATTCACATTCCGGTTCCCAAACCCCAGCATTTTTCCAAAAGCTCTTGTCATCAGCATTTGAATATCATCCGGCTTGGAATTTGTCATGTCGCCGCGCGTCACATCGTATGTCTTTTTCTTTTCTACGTGAAGCTGCATTTCTAAAAGCATATCAAAAAAATCCTGCGGCTGCATTCTCCGTCCATCCTGATCCGTTACCAGAAGCCTGGCCAGCTCCTCCGGTTCAAATCCCAGTTCCAGAAATTCACGTACCTTTTCTTTCGAAAGCCAGTCTTTATCAGCCGTAAATTCCGCCTTATAATATGCAAAAATCGCATCCTCCGGGACGAACTCCCGCAACACTTCCCCCATTTTTGTATCTCTGTTTTCCAGCGTCAGCTGAAAAAACAGTTCCAGAATCCGGCCGCTCTCAAGCATTTTCTTCGAACTGTCCATTTTCATGAGACGTTGAATCAAACGTCTGGCTTCACACTGCACCGGCAAACCAATCGGCTTTGTAAGAAACTGATTCGCCCATGAGACTGCGGCACGGCATTGTCCGACATTAATATCGCCGTAAACTGCAGCCGCATCCGGAAGACGATCCACCACCATACAGGCAATTGCCAGCAGATAAAGATGACTGTCCTGCCCCTGAGTTTTCGCACTAAACACCGAATATATAGCCTCTTCATCCGGAATCTCCAGCTCAGGATAAGCCTCCCGCGGATAAAACCGACCTGCCAGAATATCCCACTTCTGATCTTCTTTCTGCTTTTTCACACGCTGACGGTAACGCTCAATATCCGCATACATCTCAAATTCCTCAGTATTAGAACCGGTCCACAGATCGCCTATACTTCTCCACCCGCGCACTTTTCCATACAGGTCATGTAAATCATCACGTTCCCCGCTCCACGCACCATAAAAATATTCGCAGCCGTTCTCGCAAATCCCCGTGTATTTATCCATAAATGGATACTCATCTACCAGCAGCAGGCTCTCCTCATATACACGTTTCCATTTCTTTGACTTGATTCGGTTTGGATCAATATCCAGATACAACATGACTCCCATCCTTGTCCTCCTTGCACCATTGTTCCTTTATGATGTATATTTTTAAAATTTATTATATATTATTAATATATATTTTGCAAGTGTTATTTTTGAGGGAAAAACACGGCTGTCCCTCCTTTTGAAGCTATTCACGATCAAAGTTTATCTCACATTAATTATATCCTGCCAGTCTGTGTCTAGTCTGTGTTTCTCGGTTTATAAATTCTTAATAATA
Organism: Clostridiales bacterium; assembly: GCA_020859995.1. Classification (GTDB taxonomy): domain Bacteria; phylum Bacillota; class Clostridia; order Lachnospirales; family Lachnospiraceae; genus Choladousia. Next base: position 21,840 of record JAJBVE010000120.1, on the reverse strand, counting down.
TTTATGTTGCTTTATTTTAGTCTGTATGATATTTTATCCGTAACATTCTTTATGCATTCAGAATTCCTACCAAAGCTGAAAATATCTGAAATCTACTATCAGAATCCAAAGTACCTCACTCTAAAAAAACATCCGTCCGCTTCGCACTACTGTGTGTCAGGAAAAATCGCAGGAAAAGTCCCTGCAAAAAACAGCGGCAGAAACAGCTGTGGCAAAAAACTGTGGCAAAAACATTGTAAAAATTTCAGAAAGGGTAGTAATTTCGAACGAAAAGAGGTAGAATGTATGAGAAGAAGAACGAAATCACCCACTAGAGGCCGTAAAGGCCCATCAACGGCAAGAATCAAGAACAGAAAAAACAAAGACAATAAAAAAGAAGACAATAAAAACGAGAAAACAGTCCTGGTCAAATCCGATTCCTATGTTGTGGACAAGGTCGAGGATGGCGTGATGAAGGTCATGATGGAATTCTTCTCCGAAGAGATGCTCCCGGTTTTCGGCATCACGACGAAAGCCACCGGAATTTTAGCCACAGAAGAAGTCCAGATTAAACTTAGCAAAGGCTATGAGGACTTCAACCTCGAAATGGAGGACGGCAGCATCGCGCATTTTGAATTCCAGTCTACGAATAAAGGCACCGAAGGTCTGCGGCGCTTTAGAGTCTACGAAAGCAGCCTCAGCTACAAGATGAAAAAGCCTGTGATTACATATGTGCTGTTTTCCGGACATATCATGGACCCTATGGCAGAGCTGGAAGACGGAATCAATCTTTATAAGGTAATTCCCATCATCATGAGCAAAGAGGACGCAGACTCACTACTGGCAGACTTGCGGGCAAAGATAGACAGGGGCGAGCCTCTCACACGCAGCGACCTGGTCACGCTGCCGCTGCTTCCGCTCTACGGCGGTAAGAGCTCCCAACAGGAGCGCATCCGCGCCGCATTCGAAATCACTGCAAAAGCGGATAATGTGTCAAGACCAGATGTTGAAAAAATCGAAGCAGCTGTTTACGCAATGGCTACTAAATTTCTGACAAACACTGAATTATCACAACTCAAGGGGGAGATCAAAATGACATATCTTGGACAATTACTGGTAGAAGACGGGCGTAAAGAAGGCCGTGCAGAAGAGCGAAAAAACACGGAACGTGAACGGCAACGTGCTGAAAAAGCCGAGGCTGATGCTCGCAGAGCTGAAGCTGATGCTCGCAAAGCTGAAGCTGATGCTCGCAGATCTGAGGCTGAGTTGCAAAGACTGAAGAAACAGCTCGGATTGATTTAGCGTAAAAGCCTTTTGGACCGCAGCTTCAAGCAAAGTCAAGCTGACACAAACCAACACAAATATAAATTCTGCAAAAAAACAGCTTGTAATATCGAGAAAACCGTGTTATAGTCTTGATGTGGAAAAACAGTGCTACCCGTACAGCATGACGGCTAGTTCCCAAATGTTTAGTTATTATAAAAATAACCGCGCAGTTGGTAGCTGAGGGCGGTTATTTTTGTGTCTTGTTGCTACCAATCGTGTAGCCAAGACCAAATGATGTTAAGCAGAGACTATGCACTGCAATCAAAAGAATTCCCCTGGTCTGTCAATGACAAGCCGGGGAAGTTCTTTTTTAAAGCAATTCTTCCTTTTTAAACGCTCCCGCCTTTTTAAGCGACTCTCTTTTTTTTACTCGCTTCTCTTTTTATTCAATTCTCTCTTTTTAAGCGCTCCTTTGGTTTTCCTCAATCACCTTTACCCACGCCGCTCACTTCTGTTCCTGTACTTTCGGATCCCCACTGCCAGCATCAGGATCAGTGCGGCGAGCATCCATCCCAGATAGCGACCGATCGGCGTGTCATCTGCCGTCTGCACGGGTGAGGCCGTGGTCGACTCGTCTGTCGCGGAGCCGCCTGTGGAACCGTCGGTCGTACTGCCGCCTGACGGGGTGCTGCCGGGCGTGGAGGAGCTGTCGGTATCCGGCCCGGTCTGGGCGGTCGGTTCGGTCTCAGTGTCGGGCTCATCCGGCTCGTTTTCGGTACCGGACTCAGTCTCTTCCTCTGGTTCGAAGGTGTTTGTAATGGTCACTTCATCGCTCGGACTGCTGGTGGACAGAGTCACGGAGGTCTTGTCTATCTCGATCGTAAAGGCAAGCTCTGCGCCGTTGTTGAGCGGATTGCCGTCGGCATCGGTCTCGGCCACGTAGTAGGTCACGCTGACGCTTGCGTCATCTCCTATACCCAGCTCAACGGTGTAGCTGAAAGTGCTGCCGCCGCCCATTTTCAGTTCGAGGATGTCGCTCACCGACTGCGTATGCGAAGAATCTGAGAAAACTCTCGCGTAGAAGGTTTCGTCGGTATCGTACGGCTCATCTCCGAGGAAGGTCTGTTTAGTAATCGTCACTTCGCCGGTATAATAGTATCCGGACGGGAGGTCGTAGAACACATTCTCGAAGGAATATTCGCCTGCATTGTCTGTCTTTGTCAGCGTCACGAATGCATCAGCGGAGCTGTCAGCATCCTGCGGATATTCCGGCGCATAGATCACGCCGTCGGCGGTCAGGCCGGTGAGCAGCACCTCTCCATATTCATCTGTCTCGGCGATATAATAAGCCGTATCCAGATCCAGGTGCTCGAAGGTCACGCTGCTCGAGCTCGCGCCCGAATAGGAAATCTCCTTGACGCCGGAAACACGGGTCGTGTACTCCGCGTCACTAAAGAGCGCCACATAAAAGACAGCATCATCTGTGGCTACATGCACGCCATCCTGCGTCACCAGCGTCTTGGACACGGTCAGGGTGCCTTCGGTCACTTCCGTTTCATCACCGGATGAAGAAGATTTCGGTGTATCGGTTGAAAGGGATGGGTCTACCATCGTCACGGTGTTTTCCGCGCCTTCCTCGTCGCTCACCGTAAACATCACGTCTGCCGCGTATTTATAGCCATCCGGCTCTGACACTTCACTCAGGTAATAGGTCCCTGCGGGCAGTCCATAGAGAATATTCGTATCCTCTGTCGTCTTCAGGCTGCAGGCGGTGGTTCCGTCCGCCGCGTAGACCACGTGTCCGTCCTCGTCCTTGATCACCAGCTTCGCCTCGGCTACCGCTTTGCCAAGCTCATCCACCTTATTGATTTCCACGGTCGTGCGCGTATTCACCGCTGTCAACTCCTGGACACTGCCTGAAGCAGCCGTATACACACCGCGGGTAAGTTTCACCGTGCCGGCCTCGCTAATCTCAAAAAACACCGTCACCGGCGTCTGCACATAGCCTTCCGGCACCGTCGTCTCCACAAACCGATAAGTTCCAAAATCCAGCGGCGAAACCACAATCTGTCCATTCTCATCCGTAGTCAGCCCCGTCTGCAAATCCTTCCAGTAATAGCGTCCGTTCACGTCCTGCCCCGTCTCAGTATCCGACGAAAGGCTGCCGCTCTCACTGATATATACCTTTTGCTGCAGCGAAAACACCGCATTGAATACCGCTGCGCCGCTGTCGTCCACTTTATTGAGAATCACCGCGCCGGACGGGATGTCATACTTCGGCGTCAAAAACGCGTCATACGAAGAATTCCCCTCCGTGTCCGCCAGATACGGGATCGGCACTATCATCTTCTGAATCACGATCGTTTCCGTCCCGGACGACTGCACGATCAGATACATGGCCGGGGAAAGGTTTCCAAAATACACCTTCCCGTCCGCGCCCGCCTGCACCGACGTGCCCGCAATGCCATTCGCCTCCGCGTACGCCGCCAGCTGCTCCGCCGCCTTTTCTGTCGCGCTCGCCTCACTCGTCGACGGAATCTCCACCTCGCTGTCCGCAAAATCCCCGCTTACGGCAAAGCTGTCATATTCACCATCCGCCACCTGATAGAGCGTCATCGTCACGCCCTGCGCGTCCTCTGGAAGATAAAGAGTAATCGAGCCCGTCTCAGCCGCCGAGGCCACCATAGAAAGCGACCGTGGAGCCAGACCTGACAACATCGGCACAGAAAGCACGGCAAGCATTAAAATCACAGATAACACAGAAAGTGTAAGAAACTCCACGATGGAAAACAGCCGGGAAGCCACCTTCGCAGAGACCGCCCCATATTCCGTTTTTCTTATTAACTGTCTCATATTCCTCGACCAGTCCTTTCCTGATATCCGTCTTTTACAGCTTCTGCTTCTTTTGCTTCTTCTACTATTCTGTCCCTTAATTTACCTGCTTTACAATTTCCACTTTGCAGTGGTGATCCTTCTTCTTTCTGCTATATCCAATCCCAACCAGCAGAACCCGGCCAGTATGGCGCTTTTTCTCAGCCATCCTGCCCTGAAACTTCAAAAGATACTTTCGATCCTTAATCTGTCGGATCGCCGCCTCCGGGGTATCGTCCACCTTCAATTCAAGGATCAGGCCGTCATCTCCTGCTCTTTCCGGATAAAAAATGAAATCCGTGTAGCCAGTCCCGGCTTTGTTTTCTCTTTCTACATAATAGCTGTCCCTCGCTGCCAGATAGACGAGGTTCACAATCGCGGTAAGCTCGGTCTCGTCATTGTAATCCAAAAGAGGAGTTTCCGTATACGGGAGAGCCGCGCAATTATAATCGACCTTCGGTCGATGGGCGCGGCCTGCGTCCTCAGTCTCAGATGAGACTGAGGACAAATCGTGAGCAAAAGCCAAAATCTCCTCCATGGTCTTCGTATCGCCTCTCAATGTTGCCTGCAGCATACGATCAGATTCCATGGCAAGGCGGTTCATATAACCCAAATCTTCTCTTTCACGGATTGTTTTGGAAAATTCATCCAGCAACTCTTTATTAGGGATGTGCACCTTCCCATTCTCGTAATTCAAAAAGCCATAAACCACCATCGCAGACAGGATTTCATTCCGCGTACTCAAACGCATCGCTGTGGCTGCATACTCCTCTACCTTCGCAGGAACAGCTTCCCCAGCCACCATAAGTGCCACATCCTTCTTCACATCCGCCCTGTCGTTCACGATATAAGCAGCAATCTCTGCATAAGAACCAGTCGCGCTCCAATAGCTCCTGATCCGGTTGCGTGTCAGCGCCTCTACTACAGATCGTGGATTATACATTCGTTCTGAAGAAGGCGTATGATATCCGTCATACCAATATTTCAGATCCTCGCGCGAAACATTTCGATCAGCAGTCCTCGCCGCATACCTTGAATAGAGGTCATCCACTTCCGCCTCCGTAAATCCAAAATATTCACTGAACAAGTCGTCAGTCGCCATCGTGTACTCGTTAAAGTTATTGATCGTGGAACCACTCGAATATTTTGCAATGGGCAGCACCCCTGTCATATAACTAAGTGCAATGTACCCTTTATCCTTTGTCAGCGCCGCCAGCCAGTTGATAAAATTTCTTCTGTCCTCATCGGTCGTATAGGTCTTATGAAAAATGCAGTCCCACTCGTCAAACACAAGAATAAATTTGTTCTGTGTATACTCATAAATTTTCTGCAAATCCTGAATCGCAGTGCCTTTCTTGCGAAACTTCACATCCGGAAAGGCTTCTCGGAGATCCTCCTGCAGAATCTCCTTCGTCGTCGTGATAAATTCCTCATAACTGGTGCTTTCATTCGCAGCCTCGATGAAATTAATGTAAATCACGTCATATCGGTTCATGTACTGCCTGTAATCAAAAGTTTCATCCGGTTGGTCCGATAAAAAAACTCCTTCGTCCTGGGGAGCCTGCGCAATTTTCAGCGAGTCAAAAATCCCGCTGCTGTCAGTTCCCTTACCGAAAAATGCGCCGATCATGGCAGCCATAACCGACTTGCCAAAGCGGCGGGGGCGGGTAATGCAAATATGCTTATTCCCCTGCTCCACCAGCGGAATCAATTCTCTCAGAAGCATTGTCTTGTCAACAAAGTATGGGCTCTCCGCCTCACTTTTGTACAAAGAAAACGCCTGCGTACTATTTAGATAATACCCCATCTGCCTAACACCTCCCGATCTGCTTCATTCCCGATCAAGCCCTCTGTGCCCGGAACACACGAATCATCCCGGGTTATACAGTCTCAGAATATCACAAATCCAATACGTCTTCAATGGGAGATTTCTTTCTGTCAGCGTAACTGCTCATTACCTTCACAGTTATACCCCTGCTCTTACGCAGCCTCCGACGGCGGTCTGCGCTTCTTTCTGTGCCCCACCATCACCGCAAACAGCAGAAGCACCAGAATCGGCACCGCCACGCACAGCGCAACAATCTTCTCATCCACCAGAGAGGCATCCGAAGTCACACTGACCGTATAGTCCTCCAGATTTTCCACCCGGTGCCCGCGCACAAGCATCCGGTGCGAATTTACCCCATACGGCGTACACGTCACCAGCGTGCAGAGATCCTCACCCTCCTCAATTTCCAGCGAAGTCAGATCATCCGGCTCCACAATCAGGATCTGGTCAATCTCATAGGTCAGCGTCTGCCCCAGCACATACATCATGAAAATGTCGCCCTCTTCGAGCTCATCCAGATCCGTAAAAAGCTTCGCCGACGGCAGCCCCCGGTGCCCGGACACCACACAATGCGTCCCCTCGCCCCCTACCGGAAACGAAGAGCCCGACAGATGCCCGATCGCCACCTCCAGGACACCCTCATCCGTGCCATGGTAAATCGGCAGATACACATCAATCTTTGGAATCTCAATGTATCCCATAATCCCCGTGCCCGTCACATCGAGGATCGAATTGTACTCCTCCTCTTCCTCCTCCGTCAGGTTCCAGCGGTCCGAATTCTCCAACAGCGCCTCATTGTACGCGGCCGCCGCCGCCCACATTTCCTCATAGTCACTCTCATCCAGATCGGCCACCGCGTCCACATAGGTCGCAATCGCCCGCGACTGATGAAACGAATTCCAGTAATCACTGACCGTCGGATACAGCAGTAAGGACACACCTGCGAGAAGAATCAGAAGCAGTAAAATCGTCGTAAAATGTTTCCTGATCCACCTCATAAGCTCTCCTTGCCGCTGTATAAAAATAAACATAACTTTATTCTCACAAAAGAACCAATCATTTCTGCAAGCAACACAGAAAAGAGCATCCCCGGCCCGGCGAACCGAACCGGGGAACGGCTCTCATTCTTTCTTTTTAATGAAAATCTTTCTTTTTCATGGCTCACCTTTCAAAAAGCTGCCAAATCTTGAGCGAATAGCGCTTTCTGCGTTTGAATACATTCCTATGCATTCCTGGCAGAGCATTCACCCAACTGCTTATTTCTCAGAGCTCATGCGCTTTCTCGTTACCAGAAGAACCGCTGCGCACAGAACAAGGAGTGTACCAATCACGTAGAAGAGCGTTGTGCCGATGCCACCGGTTTCGGGCATTTCAGCTCCCGTATAGTTCGTAATATTGGTAGAAATAGTGCCTGCAGAAGTACTCGTTGTAAAGTCAGACGAAAGGTCCTTCCCAGCCAAATCCGTAATCGTAAGACTAGAAACTGTTCCCTCTGTATGTGTAGCAACAATCTTGAACTCCAAGTCATCCATAGTATTATAGCCAGCGGGTGTCGTGGTCTCAACCAGCTTATACTGTCCATCATCAAGTCCGCTCCAAGTAAATGATGTCGCACCTGTAATCTCAGTCCCCACAGCGACATAACCCGGCGTAGAAGCGTCGTAATCATACTTATACAACGTGAATCCAGCACCCGACAATGGCTGACTTGAAGAATCAACTTTGTATGCAGTCAAAGTGAAAGTGAACACGGTCGTCTTATCTTTTGGAGTATTGCCTGTGGTAGATCCATCTGTTTGGTTCGGATTGTTGGAATATTCCAGATAAGCATTATTTTCTTCCATAAAGGAAGCTTTATCATTTAGTTCAGCAGAATAAGTCACAACAACACTACTATTTGCAGCTGCTGCCGTCGTTTTTAAATTCGAAAATGTAATGGTAATAGTTGTCTCGCCTGTAGTTCCATCAATCGAACTTTGAACCTCGTAATTCGTAACAGCAACCGTATTTCCGCCAATCTTCACTGCCACATCTTCATTAAAGGTCAGTCCATCAGACATGATATCATGGAAAACCAGCTTGTAAGTCGTATAATCTGCGTAGTTACTAGGTAATGTCGCTGTCAGAGTAAACGGAACATCATCACCAATGTCATAATCTGCGGAATCAGTATCCCCCTGAGTTGTGGTATTGTCAGAATCATTGATATCACCAACCGTCTTATCAAGGCTAGGAACATCTGATTTTGGACTAGTAGTCACATCTTCTACGACTTTCAGCATATAGCTGGTATAAGCACCGCCTTCATTCGGAACGGTAGTATTCTCAATCAGATAATACCCCGCCGTAGATGTTTCGATGGTGTATGTATTACCTTGATCAGTAGAAGCAATGCCATTTTGCAAATACTCAGCAATAAAAGCAGCAAATTCCTTAGCATCATCCTCATCCTCTAGTTCCTCAGCGACATCAGCTGCACTACTGACATTATACTTATTATAGACCGCCGATATTCCTGTTTGAGAAATGCCATTGCCCCATTCAATATTAGACAATGTCGTACCACTCGTATCACCAGTGAAGATCTGATATGCGGTATACACATATCCATCCGTAGAATTATTAATTGTAATCGTGTAGTTGTTGCTTGTCGCGCTTACACTCACCGCCATAGCCATTACCATGACGAGTGCCAGCAATAAGCTGACTAATTTTTTCATCTTCTTCATATCACTTTCCCCTTTTCTGAGATTTTTTTGTCTGGCCTTGGGCTTTTCTTGCCCGTACCAATGAACAGTTACTTCGCTGCCTTAGCGCTATTATGTTTGCTACATCGTAGCTCATATCACCTGGCCACGTTTGTTTTTTCAACGAGTTTCTTCTGTCATGTTGCCCTATGCTGTCACTTTGTTTGCCTGCGTGAGTGTTTGCTGTGTTCGGAATACTTACACTTACTGCTCCGAGCCAACCTCTCAACTGCATTTTGATTCTTGTTTTTAGCTGTTTTATGCTGTTTTCACATTCACAGCTATGCTTCGTTGCACACGTTCAGGAAGGTCCTGACCTAACCTCCTTTCCGTGTTTTTTCCTTTTATACACAAGAAGTCCCGCAGCTGATAAGGTCAGCAGCAAACCTCCATAAGTATACGGTGTGGTACCAGTACCGCCGGTTTCAGGAAGTTCAGCATCGGATGTAGTCTTCTTTTTGTTTGTTACTACAATCGTACCTGACCCGATTCCGCCATTATTTGAATAACTTGTTTCATAGTTGGTTACGGATGACTCTACTACGAAATAGCTGTAATACACGGTTGATGTCGTACCACCTGGTGTTGTGGTGGTAACAGATGCCGGAAGTCCGCTCAAAGCATATGTCCAAACGGTATTATCAGAACTCAATGTCACTGAGTCTGTCGCTTTGGTGCCATCTGCATATGTTACAGTTGCGCTCGAAGAGGACAGGACAATTGTAGCGTAGAGTACATCACCTGATTCTGGTGTCGCGGAAGTGCCAGATCCTGTGCTAGCCTCCGGTTTATAAGTTACCACAGGCTCATTCACTGTTATACAGTCATACCAAGATGTACTATTCCAGATATTATTTAAAAATGTCAGCTCAATATCATCATTTAATGTAATTTCATAAGTATCTTTCTCATAATAGTACGTTGTATAATTTATAGTATCTGTATAACTATCCTGAACTTTAAGCGTTACTCCATTCGGTGTTTCTTTTAACGAAAGAGGATTGTTCCATGTAAAGTAACTGGTAATCGTAATTTCAACGATTGTTCCACTTGCGTAGCTAGTCTTTGATATTAGCGTTTTGCTATTCCCATTATTATCTTCTACTGATGCTGTCAGTGATACATCCCCGCCACTACTCCCAGCTGGTGCAGTGGCACTTTCTCTTTGGTATAATTTCAATGTAATTGAAGCACCATTTTCTGCTATAGGGTCACCATTCTCATCCTTCCAGTCTTTTTCTAGCGATATATTCGTAGTAGTTTTTTCCACAGTTGCGCCCGGGAAGTTTGTTATGGTTACCGTATCAATACCGATAATATTCCCATCACTATCTTCGATATAGGTATAACTGTAACTAGCATAATAAGTGTCTGCATCTACTTCTTTCACGTAATAATAAATTCGCTCACCATAGCTGTTATACACCGGCAGATTACTCCATGTGTAATTCCAGGCGACTGTCTCAAATGCATCAGTTGTACCATCTAAGGTAACAGAAGCAGATGATACAAGAGTCGCATCACTCGGCATGGATAGATTCTCATCCTTTATTTGCCCAGACAGGTCTGTTATAACGCCATCTTTTGGATAATAACCATATGTTGTTCCAACTAAAGCAAAGAAATTACAACTTTCATATATTCCACTAGCGTTCCATGATATTGTCCATTCTGTTCCGCTGCCTGATACCGAAATATCACTTATCTTAACTGAAGTACTATCGCAACCCACAGATATATCTTCAGCAGTCAATGTGATATCGGTAGTCGCAACAAAACCAAAACTAAATGATGCAGAAGTTCCTGACAGTGAGCTTGAAGTTACAGCAGTAGAATAATACGCTTCTCCATTATAATATTTCCCCCAGTCAATCTTCTGATCCTTATATTTATAGTAAATATATACTGTCTTCGACGTATCATTTGACTGCTCTGTCGGCGCCGTCGTGGAACTATACAGCCCCATCGTCACAGCTCCTGTTGTAGTAATGCTGCTATCCCACTCCTTTTTCACCGAAATTGATGTATCCTGGTTGGTAATCGTTACCGTCCCATCAGTCATTCCGCTCGTACTGCCGTATTCGGCATAATAATTCCCAACCATATAGCCCGTAAGCTTGCCCGAATCATCGTAAATAGCGGTTGCTGTAGTGTAATTTGTTCCCCCTATACTCGTTTCAAACACGTAATAGTAAAGTGGCTCTCCGGCGGCGTTCACGGTAGGCAATCCGGACCATGTGACTGTCCAATCTGCATTGCCAGCTGACACTTCAGAAGCCAAGATTGTCTGCGGATTTCCTTCACTCACAGAGTCTGAAGCTACAAGCGTTAAATTGCTTGCAGCTATATCGTCATAGGTCAGGCTGGCGCTAGTTCCCTGATACAGGGTGAATGCCACGTCAACAGCAGTGGTTCCGGTTCCCCACGCCTTTGTCGCGGAGATGGATTTTGTGCTGTTGGTTACTGTGATCGTTCCATCCACGATTCCTGAATTATTCGCATAGGATGCCCAATAACCATTGATCTGGTATCCATCTGACGTATAAATAATTTCCTGGTCAGTTTCACTAACAGTAGTTCCTGCAGGTGTGGTGCTTGTAGAGGTTTCAAACACATAGTAGTAATACGTATTTCCATACGAATCTTCTGACGCCAGGCCGCTCCAGGTCACAGTGGTATCACTGCTGTCAGCCGTGATCATCTTTGGATTTTCTATATTTTGATCTTCCACTTTTGTCAGTGCCGGCGCCGAGCCAAGCGTATCGGAATAACTCAATCCCTGTGTGGTTCCACGATACAGAGTAAAGGTCACATCCGATTTTGTAGTTCCGTCTGCCCATTTCTTTGTAGCAGAAATGCTCTTCGGCTTGTTGGTAATCGTAATCTCACCGCTCTGAATACCGTTATTCGCATAATCTACAGAGAACCCGTTCACGGTATAGCTGCCGTTAGAATAGCTTACCGTGCCATCCCCATTCACTTTTTCCTCAAACACATAATAATACAGCTTTAAACCAGATGTACTATCGGTTGTTGGCAGATCAGACCATGTATTTGACCATTCCTTGTTCGAAGTAATAGTCACGCTATTGTCAACTTTCACGAGACCCTTCGTTAAATCATTATCATCTGTGATATCTTCATAGGTATAGCCTGGAGAAGTCCCCTTATACAGCGCAACAGTGATTGAAGTCGCCGTAAAACTAGAATTTGCCTCCGTCTCCCACTCCTTTGTCACGGTGATGCTGCCATTCACACTATTCGTGATATACACCGTATCATGGGCGGACATGTTTGTAATATCAGCTGCGTCCACATCAGAAGGCCTCTCCAGCTCAGATGCACTCACGCTCTCCTTCAGATAGAAATAGGTATACGGAGAATCTGGCAGCTTGTATCCCGTCGGGGCGGCAGTTTCTTCCAATCGATACAGCGTGTCCGTTTCAAGAGAATCATACACACCAGTCAGATCAAATTTACCGTTCACACTTCCATAAACTGTTGTTCCTACCTGAGTCCAATCGCTGCTCTCATATTTCCAAAGGGTAAATTTCGCGCCATCCAACAAGGTATTGTAATTGTTCTCATCTACCTTGTAAAAAGTTGGTATTTTGGTTACCGTTGAACCGCTGTCAACATAGCTATAATCTTTCTGACTTTCGCTGCTTTCCTCACCCGCCTCGTAAAGCGTAGCCTTGTTTGAAAGACTCCATGCAGAAAGATTATTAACCTCTCCTGAACTGATCATTTCATAAACATAAACGACTTTGATATATAATCCATCCGGGATTGTCATGGTCAGGGTATTCTGTATAGTTCCATCTGACTGTTCTTCCGTTCCATAGGTATAGGAAAAGTCATAGCTTCCATCCGGAAGTTCAATCCACTTTCCATCGGCCGAATAGTAATATGCATGCACCTCACCTGACACAAGTTCCACACTCATGGCATCTTCTGCTGCAACGCTGCCAGCCACTATATAGTCCGGGTTGTAAGTCAAAGTATCTATGAGAGTCAAAGTACCATTTCCACCCTGGTTTAAGGTTTGCTGTCCCTTATTTACTTCAAGGGTATATGCCACCCGATTGCTTGTACCATCAACCAGTGCGCCGGCCTTTTCGATATTAGCTTTATCGTTAACAACTTTCACGGTCTGCTGCGATACATTCTTCTCTGTTCCGCCGACCAGCATACGAGCAGTATTCGTGTAATATGCCCTCGTAACTGTACTGGCATAATTGTTAATATCCTCATCGTCGCTCACTTTTGCCTTTATTTCAAGCGTAAACCAGTGATCTCCGCTGAGATCCAAAGCTGCGGTCAGTTCTGAAGGAAGAGTTACTGCAATCGTAGTGGTTCCGTCCTGCTTTTCGGTAACAGAGACCTTTACCGTATACTTCGTACGATCATGGTACACGAGTGTTGCCGTGCCATCCTCGCTAAAGTCTGTCAAAACACCAGTCGTTCCAGCACCAAAATATTCCGTCACCTCCAACGACACCAGATCTATACCTGCAGGAAGCTCATCAATCAATGTCACTTCACTTCCAATCGCTTCCTCCATAAGTTTCGTTTCCACACGCCACCAAATTTCGTCATCTATATTAAGTTCTGCTTCATTTGTCTGTCCACTGCCAGAATTTGTTGCATACTTTTTGGAGAAATAGCTTCCAGAATAACTAAATTCTGCAGAAGCGTTATTCCCATTATAGGAAATTGTATTTTTAAATGTTCTTGTTGTATTATCTGCGGTCAGATCCGAAAACGTACCATAGGTATAATACAGCAGACTGATTTTCCCGCCCGCGTACGCTTTCAGCTTTGTAATTCCGTCGTCAGTAAACTGAATTGAAAATCCATCCGTCAGCTTTAATTCCGAATAATCCGTTCCTGTATAGTTCGTCTGAATATTTGTGTCATTATTCAGTATAATATAATCTTTATCCTCGCCAAGATTAAGTACCACACTCTCACTACCATCGCTACTTGTAATCGTCAGCTCGGTAGTAGTGGCCAACAACTCAGCAGTCGTCCAAAGATTTTCATCTGAGAAAGCATCGATAATCAAATTAGCTGCATTGATATTATCAGCCGATGGAATCTTTATCGTGCTGCTCCACTGAATCTTTGCGACCTCGTCTATAGCTTCCTCTGTGCTGCCAGTCTCTGTAATATAGGTAACCTCTACATAATCTGCTCCTATACAGCTCTTCGTCACCAGTTCGTTGTTCATCGTCTGCGAGCCAGAAGCAGAGCTTGCGCCACCTTCTCCGTCACCACTCAAGGTAGCTTTATTGTTTATTGTTGAATATCCATTCGGCAGGTCTTCCGTAGAAACTGTAGTCGTATAATTAAATACAATTGAGTATTCTGTCGTTGACTTGGTATTGTCATAAGTAAAACTGGTACTGGCGTCAGCCAATGCAGAAAGGATATCCGCAACGGTCTTATCACCGCTTGCAATGGTTTTCCAATCCAAGCTGCCAGAAAGTTCAGCCGCAGTAACCGTAATCTCTGTACCATTTGCATCCGTCACGGTTATGCTCACCAGTTTCGAATTATAGGCCGATGAATCCAGTGTCGTGGAAATCGTGTCTTTGAATGTATCAGAGGCCTGAATCTCTTTATAATCGGGGTTTACCGTTACAGTCCAGTTAATGACATAATCTCCATTACTGTCTGTCGTCATGGAACTGCTTTTCTTTACCCACGAATTCGTAAAGCTCGCCCAGTTCGTATCTTTGCTGGAACCATTTCCATCATATACTGTGTTATTAAGGCTATAATTCGTCACTGACAAATCGGAATCCAACCCGCTTATATCCACATCATAAGAAACGGTATAAGACCCTGGTGATACGCTTCCACTAACTTCCTCATACACGAAATCCGGCAGAATGAATTTACAAGTCCCATCCCCGTTATTCACAACGTAATAGTACCCTGCGGCAGGTACAGTCAAAGTATTCGTGCTGATTTCTTCCCCTGCAGAATTTGTCACGGTCGTTGTAACTACAGAATAACATGTTTTTCCGGTTCCGCTATCAATATATGGAGTGGTCACAATAGTCGTAGTGTTGCCGTCGCTGTCCGTTTCTGTCTCCGTCGTTGAAGAACCGGCCTTACAAGAATCTACATCAATCCGTGTCAGCTCTGTTCCGTCGTTGTCCTTCACAACAATATTCTGAAAAGCGTCCGTTGCGTAATCAAAACCTGAAACGCTGACCGATAAATTATCTGTAAATGTAACATTGGTCGCGCCATAGGTTCCTGGTGTAACTTCGAGATCATAGTGCATCAGAAGATCACCATTGGTCGATGTTGCTGTTTTTCCTGATTTTTCCACATTGAAGCTGCTGTCCGTATTGATCTCGGACTGTTCCGTCTGCTGGGTCTCCGTAACCGTATAGGTGAAAGAGAAATCATCAATAAACGTAAGCGTAGTCTGTGTGCTTGACGCTTCCGATCCAACGTAACTTATAAACTTCACTTTTCCACTAAACGCTGTGGCAGTCTCAAAGAACTCACTATCCGAATAAAACACCAGTTTCAGAACATAGTTTCCGCTCTCGTCCTGAGTAATGGAGTATTCACCTACAGTTTTTCCGTTCCATGTCGTGTAGCCAGATGTGCTGAGATCATATGTCAATCCAACCGGAAGAACATAAGTCAGAACATTATTATCACTTGTTATCACCTCTCCGCTGGTAATGGTGTAATTCAAAACAAATTGCAAGCTAGTATTGGCCGCAAACTCATACGTCCCCCCAGCATCAAGCTGCTCCCATATTCCAGATGAGTTCAACTGGCTGAAAGTAATGCTGGTAATGTAATCCGTCAAATCAACAGCAGTTCCAGATTCCTCAGCAGCCTGAAGAGATATGCCAGCATTCGGATCTTCTGCGGTTTCGGTTTCGGTCTCCGTTTCTGCTTCAGTTTCCTCTTCTGTACCAGTCTCGGTTTCATCCTCTGTATCTGTTTCTTCCGTCTCGCTCTCGGCAAGAGCACTACCTAAAAGTAACGGGGCCACATATGTTTCTGTCTCGATTACCAGGGTCTCATTTGCCAGCTCCTCGGTATCTGATTCGCTCTCGGTTTCTGTTTCAGTCTCCGTTTCGGATTCGCTTTCTGCCATAGTTTCTGATTCGGAATCGGTTTCGTTTTCCGTCATGGTTTCCGATTCAGATTCGGTTTCGCTTTCCGTCATTGTCTCTGATTCAAATTCAGTTTCGCTTTCCGTTATAGTCTCTGATTCAGATTCGATCTCAGTTTCACTTTCGAATTCTGATTCGTCTTCACTTGTCATTTCGGTTTCTGTCTCAGTCTCGGATTCTGATTCCGTCTCAGTTTCAGACGCCGTCTCTGTCTCAGATTCTGACTCTACCTCAGTCTCAGTCTCCGTCTCGATTTCCATTTCTGTTTCACTTTCGGATTCCGTCTCTGAATAAGCCTCAGTTTCTGTTTCAAACTCAGACTCTGTTTCGCTTTCTGTTTCGGTCTCAGTTTCGGTCGCCGCTGCCGCTACGCCGACCGCGCTGGATTTGATTTCGATCGCAGGCTCTTCGCCAGCTTTCTGTCCCGGAAGTGTGAATTCTACAGAGCACACAACGGTTGCTGCAGCAGCCGTTATTTCGGATGCTGCAAGCTCTGTGTCGAAGCGGATTTGGTATGCAGCGGTTTCCGATGTTCCGGTGGTTTTAAAGGTATAGGGAATAACGGAGGCTGTCGTACTCGTCTCCGCGCCGTTTGCTGCTATTTCTGTCACGCTGATCGTCTGGCCGATGGCATCCAGGCTCGTCTCGGTGCCGTTTACGGACACTGTGCTGCCCAGAACCCAGCCGCTGACGTCGAGCTGTGCAGTATGGATTGTAATCAGCCAATGGATGACTGCATTGGAATCTCCGTCTGCTTCCTCAGCGGATTCTGCTTCTACTGTTACCAGCTTCTGAGCAGTTATCTGTGCAAGTAGCTGAGCTACATCCAGCTCAGTTTCGGTTTCTGTTTCGATCTCGGTTTGTACTTCTGTCTCAGTTTCAGTTTTTACTTCGGTTTGTGCTTCCGTCTTAGTTTCGCTCTCTATTTCAGTGTCCGTTTCGACCCCTGTTTCGGTCGCGTTTTCTGTCGCTTCCTCGGTTTGCTCCTCAGTTTCTTCTATCGTTTCTTCTTCTGTTATCGCTTCCGTTATTTCTTCGGTTGCCGTTTCGCCGGAGGATGTGCCGTTCAGGTCGGGTGCTGTCTCTACTTCTTCTATTTCTTCTATAGTTAAGACAATGCCATTCTCATTTCCTGTTGAGGATGCGCTGCTTTCTGTACTTGATCCGCTCCCATCGGATGCGTCTGTCTCTGTTACAGTTCCGCTGTTGTCTTCTTCCACAAGTATGAGAGCAACTTCTTCCGTATTATCTGTCTCAAGGGTGATGGCAGGCAAGATCAGCATGTAGGTCGTGACGAAGACTACGACGACTGCCAGCATGCTCACGATTCTGTACCAGGTATGTCTTCTTTGGTGCGCCCGGAGGAATTCTCTGGCACGTTCCAGTAAGGATTTATTCATTTTCCGGGCACCTCCTTTCTTTTTCTGGTTTCCGCTGCTTCGTCTCTTCACCAGCCGCGGACTCATTCTGGTTCCCACTGCTTTGATTCTTCTGCTGCTTCGTTTTTCCGCTACTCGATTTTTCCAAATGAGCCAAGCGGCCAGATACGGAATACGAGTTTTCCGACGATCTGTTCGGAGGCCACGCAGCCTACCGTGGAACTCCGGCTGTCTACGGATACGGAGCGGTGGTCGCCCATCACGAACAGCTTGCCTTCCGGCACCTGGTAGGGAAATTCGATGTCGCACTCTCCATATGCCAGCTCGGATACGTAGGGCTCGTCGAGTTGCTTGCCGTCCACATATACGTTTCCGTCCTCGTCGACGCTCACCCATTGGCCTCCGGTGGCTATGACACGTTTTACGAGAACTTTGTTGTTGTAATAAAATGCTAATATGTCGCCCTGTTCAAAGTCGGAGACTTTCAGGGAAATCACGATGTTTCCGTCTGTCAGGGTCGGTGTCATGGAAGATCCGTAAATCTGTAAAACCGGTAAAAATAAGGTCGCCACCAGCACCGAGATGGCGGCCACCGTAATCAATGTACTTATTGTACTTCGCAGAGTCCTGTGAAAGTTTTTTTTGTAGGTTATCCGATGAAGTTCTTTTTCCAGTGCCGTGGCGCTCTGCGATGTGGAATCTCCGTGCCTGGCATTTGCAGGCTGATCCGCGGATTCCATTGCGGGCGTTCCGGTACTGGCCGTTTGTATCTGTTGCTCAAGCTCAGCCACGCGGCTGCGCATCTGTTCGTTCTCCCTGCTTTGGTCAATCAGCATTCGGAGCAAATCCGCACGTCTCAGATGTCGAAGTTCCTTCTCCTTCTTCCCCTTCATAAAGTGTTCCACCTATCTGTCACTTTTGCCAAAAACAGGTTTCTGTATTTGCCTTTCATTATACACTTTGACAAATTTTGTTTCAATGATTACTCCGTAAGGGTCTCTTTTTTTCGCAAAACAGTTTATTTTTTCGTCTTCACGGCATTTTATGTGGATTTTACATTTGTTTGCGAAAAAACCGGTTCTTGCGAAACCAGTTTTCGTTAAAGCGAAACAATTTTCGTAACTTTTTTAAAGGGTTTTTCGTGATTTTTGTTAGGTTACAAAGTGTCTACAGCTAAACACAGACTTGAGGCAGGCGACATTAAAGTGAGACAAATGTTTTAGATTTGCATAAAATATCCGGGCACGTTGACCCGGATATTTTCTTTCATTTTTTTAACATAGATTTCCATCTATACGGAAAATCCAGATGTTTTAACGATATGTATAGCTTATACTTTTTTGTCAGCTTTATTAGAGATTTAAGATAATAATTATTCCATTTTTCGCTATCAGGATACATAAGCTTCAACATATACAGTTGAGCAAACAGCCTTCTCGTAGGAACATATGTAATTTCTTTAGGCATTTTGGGAATAGCCGGAAATATCCAATAATATATTCTAGAATAATGAGCACACTTATTTCTAAGATCAGTGATGCAACGCATCCAGCTCTGAAGAATTTCCGGTGTTATACCATATAATTCTTTTGCAATAATTTTCTGATCTTTAGTAGTGAAACTTCTATAAAAATGAGACAGCATTCCAATAGAAAAAAATTCTATCATAACCCAAAGTGGAAAACGTCCATCGTATTTTTTATTATGGTGCTGCACCACCAAAGTTTTTCTATTTTCATTTACGCAATTTGATACACGCTTAAGAAAATCGTTGTGGTCATGTCTCTTATTGTAATTTGTTGATGCCATATAGCCATCTGGTCCATATTTATGAACATGGTAATATGCGATCTCAGTTCGAACATGTACCTCTATATCCTCAATCATTTCAAAAATAAGCGCACGTAAACTTTGGTCAAAATAATATATCTGTTTTATTCTTTCAAAAGTTATGCCATCAAAACATAACTCAGTTGATTTATCTAAAAATGGTAAGAAGTATGCAGAAAAACGATAATAATTTACTTGTGACAAAAACAATTCACATGCCTGCATATCGGTCACAATAATGTTTTTTCCAACAAGCAAATTAGCTTGTTCATGAAAAGTAGTAGGTTTTTTTATTCCATTTTTATCTCCTGAAAAGCAAAAAAGTGCTCCCTGGGACACTTCTGCGAGAGGTGCGGGAGCTTCTGTTGAACATAGTATATGCGAATCCGTTAAAAAAGTCAATCCAAATTTTTTCCATAGTTTTCGTTTTGCTTTTGTTCGCCTGTACTACCGTTGTTATTTTCTAACCTATTTTCTAACCACATACCACGGTTTCTGTTCCACTCAGCAAAAAATCACAGCTTGTGCTTTCATTTTTCACATGGTAAGATACAGGCAATGAATCCCCGATGCAAAAATCGGGATATGAAATCCATACAAAGGTAAATGGCTGTGCTTTTATGCGTGACCACGCATGAATGTGAGCGATTGTATGTGAAGATGTATGAAAATTGGGGGAGGATGTCCGATGGCTGAAAAGCAGAAGTCCATCTCGGTGATGGTCAACCGAAAGGAGTGTAAGATTCCGCTGGAGAGTATTGTGTACGCGCAGGTGAATGATAAGCTGTGTACGATTTATTTGTATGGAAGTACCCCCCCTATCCGCATTTTTTTGACTATGAATGCGCTGGAGGAGATGCTGCCGCAGGAAATGTTTGTGAAGGTCAGCCGCAGCTGTCTGATTTCGCTGAATTATTATCAGCACATGGATGACTCGGAAATTCTGCTGGCGGGGGATGTGCGGGTGCCGTACAGCCGTTCTCATAAAGGTGAGATCCGGGGAGCGGTGCAGCGGTTTCAGGCCGCAAGTGCCGTGGCACAGGCGAATCCGGAGGTACGCAACCGGATTCTGGATGAGTTTCACGGGTTTGACCATTTCCCGCTGCCGTTCTGCGTGGTGGAAAATATGCCGGGCGGGAAGGGGCCTCTGCGGGATTTTGAAAGTCTGCCCGGCAGAAAGGGTGCTCCGCGGGATTTCGAAAGTCTGCCGCAGGCTTTTGTGCTGCGCTATGTGAATGACGCGTTTGCCGCATATGTAGGGCGGTCGGCCTGGCAGCTGGTCAATGCTTCTTTTTTCTCTGTTTTTGAGTGCCCGGACGAGCGGTGGATAGAGGTGCTCTCACAGTGTTCGACGCAGAATCAGCGGGTGGACGCGTTTCTTACCGGGGTGCGCCCGGGATCGGTCGTGAGGGCGTATTGTTATCAGCCTTATTTTTCGTTCTGCGGATGCCTGCTGACGGATCTGGACGCGCAGAAACGTGAGTGAAAATCATTTACCACATTCGCGGGCCGTTCTCCTTTGCTGACCTGTTCGAAGGCGGTCCAGATGTTGCGGTGAGCTTTGCGGAAGACGCCGGTCGTCACGCCGCCGATGTGGGGCGAAAACAAGAGGCGGTCTTCGACTTCTGCCGGCAGGTGCAGCAGCGGATGGTCGGCTGTGACCGGTTCGGGAGCGATGGTGTCCAGTCCGGCTCCGGCGATCCACCCTTCTGTGAGGGCTTTGCAGAGGGCTGCGTTTTCTACAATCTCGCCGCGTGACGTGTTGATCAGGTAAGCATCGTGCTTCATCTTTTTCAGAAATCCTTCGTTTACCATGCCTGTCGTCTCCGGTGTCACCGGGATGTGCAGGCTGATAATGTCGCAGGTGTTCAGCAGTTCTTCAGTTTCCAGCCAGGTGACGCCGTATTCGGCTTCCAGGTCTGGAGTTTTGCGGTGGGAAGCGTGGTAATAAATTTCGCAGCCAAATGCAGTCAGCCTCCTGGCAGTGGCTTTTGCAATATCTCCAAATCCAATCAGGCCGACGCGGCATTCGCCGAGCTCGCGGATGCCATTGACCATCATGGATTCTTTTCTCTGGATCTGGCCGCCCGCGCGGACGGCAGCGTCTCCCGCGGTCACGCTCCGCAGCAGGCCAAGCATCAGCAGGATGGTCTGCTCCGCGACTGCGTCTGCGTTTACGCCGCGGTTGTTGCAGACATAGATGTTTCTTTTGGCCGCGGCGGCGCAGTCGATGCCATTGTAGGCCACGCCCTCGGAATGGATGATTTTCAGCGACGGCACCTGCGCGATCAGGCTTTCCGGCACCTGCGCGATGGCGTCTGCCGCCAGGAATTCGGCGTCACGGGCATCTGTCGGCAGATTTCCGGCGGTCCGGGTCTCTGACGGTATGTTTTCGGCGGTCCGCGTCTCTGATTGCAAAGTTCCAGTGTCAGTGCCCTGTTTTTCTGCGGACTGTGCTTCTGCGGACTGTGCTTCTGCGGACTGTGCTTCTACGGACCGTGCTTCTACGGACCGTGCTTCTGCGGACTGTTCTCCCACTGCCCGCGCCTGCTCCAACGTCAGATACACCTTCTCCACTGTGTTCGCGAATGGCGTGTTTGGATAGAATTTCTCAAAACGCTCCCTGTTTCCTATTAAGATTGCTTTCATCGTCTGTTCCGCCTTTCTGTTGTTTACCACACTGTTTTCATTATAACAGATAGCATACCATGCCACAAGCAAAAAAGCTCATGAGCAGCGCTAAAGAATAAAAAGCTGAAGTCTATACAAATTCTTGATTTTTTCCA